>CAJUIE010000010.1 GCA_910586375.1 uncultured Alistipes sp.
AAGAACGCGAAATGACGCTTATACAGCACATAACCACAGTCGGGGGGGGGACGCTACTATGCCTATAATCATCAATATCGACGTCATGATGGCCCGCCGTAAGATGACACTCGGCGAGCTCTCCGAGCGGGTCGACATCACACCGGCCAACCTCTCGATCCTCAAAAACGGCAAAGCCCGGGCCATCCGTTTTTCGACGCTTGAAGCGATTTGCCGGGAACTGGAGTGCCAGCCCGGCGACATCATCGAATACCGCCCTGAAGTGGCGGAGAAATAATGGGATAACAGCCTTTGGCGGGCACAGCCTGCGCAGAACGCAACGATAGTTGCGGGCCTCCGGGCCCGGAGGCCCGCACGGCTCGAAGAGCCGAACCTGACAGCAAAATTCCGCACAAATTTCCAACCGAATATGAAAAAGATCTTTCTGACGCTTCTCGCTGCTCTGACCGTGGGAAGTCTGGCGGCACAAACCGCTCCGATGCCGATTCCGGCCGACCCCGCAGTGCGCACCGGACGGCTTGAAAACGGCATGACCTACTACATCCGCCACAACGAAAAACCCAAGGGACAAGCCGATTTCTACATCCTTCACGACGTGGGCGCCATTCAGGAAAACGACCACCAGCAGGGGCTGGCCCATTTCCTGGAACACATGGCCTTCAACGGTACCAAAAACCTCCCGGACAAACAACTGACCGAATATCTGGAGACCGTGGGTGTGAAGTTCGGCTACAACCTCAACGCCGCCACAAGCTGGGACCAGACGACCTACCTCATCCGTGACGTGCCCACCGTGCGCGAAGGCATCATCGACTCGGCGCTGCTGGTTCTGCACGACTGGTCGCACTTCATCGCTCTCGAACCGGAGGAGATCGACGCCGAGCGTGGCGTCATCATGGAGGAGCTGCGCACCCGCGACGGCGCACAATGGCGCTCGACAATCGCCTTAGTCAAGGCACTGGGCAAAGGTACCCCCTACGAACACCGCAACCTGATCGGCTACCTCGACTTTCTGCAAAGTTTCGACCACCGGGCCCTCGGCGACTTCTATCACCAGTGGTATCGTCCCGACTACCAGGCAATCGTGGTTGTAGGCGACGTGGAGACCTACGCCATAGAAGCCAAGATCAAAAAGCTTATGAGCGACATCCCCGCCCCGGCGGCTGACGCCTCACACAAAGCCACGATCATAGTGCCCGACAACGAAGAACCGATCGTGAGCATCACGACCGATCCCGAAATGCAGGGCTCGCGCGTACAGCTTTTCATCAAACGGCCGAGAATGCCCCGGGAGTACGCCAATACGGTGCAGGCCGAAGCACTCATCATAGCCCAGGCCTACATGGCCCACATGGCCAACAACCGGTTCGAGGAGCTCGCCATGCAGCCCGACGCGCCGTTCCTCGGCGCTGTGCTGAACAGCGGTGACGTGCTGGGTATCATCCCCACGCTGGACCTCACGCTGCTGGCCGCCGCTACGCAGGACGGCAAGATCGCCCCCGGTTTCGAGGCTCTCTGCACCGAAATGGAGAAAATACGCCGCTTCGGATTTACACAAGGTGAGTTCGAACGGGCACAGAACGACCTGATGCGCAATGCCGAACGTGCCTACGCCAACCGCAACGACCACAGCAACAACGAATACGTCGAAACCTACCTCTCGGCCTACAGCAAGAACACCCCCATGCCCGATGCCGAAACTGAGTGGCAGATCGACAGCATGTTGATCCGCAACATCGACCTGAAAGCTATAAACGACCTGGCCCGGGAACTCCTCACCGAGCGCAATCAGGTCATCGTGGTGGCGGCGCCCGACAAAGAGGGTGTCACCGTGCCGACCGAAGCAGAGCTGCTGGACATCCGCAAGCAGGCAGCCACCGCCGAACTACAAGCCTACGAGGACACAACAGTACGCGAGCCGCTGCTGCCAGCAGGCACCGTACTGAAAGGCTCTCCCGTGAAGAAAACGACCATCGACGAAACCTTCGGCACGACGGAATGGACACTCAAAAACGGGGTGAAGGTCGTCGTGAAACCCACAACCTTCAAAGCCGATGAAGTACGCCTGACGGCCATAGCCCAGGGAGGTCTGTCGCTACTCAGCGACGAGGAGTTCTACATGGGGGAAGTCATGCCATCGGTCAATGCCATGTCGGGCGTCGGGCGTTTCCCGGCCACGGAGCTGCGCAAACAGCTCTCGGGCATCAGCGCCGCAGTGAATACCTCGACGAGCAACTACGCCAGCGCCATGACGGGCTCCTGCTCGCCCAAAGACTTCGAAACGATGCTCCAGCTGCTCTACCTCAACTTTACGCAGCCCCGTTTCAACGAAGACGACTACAACACCTTAGTGAAGATGCTGCGCTCGCAGCTCGAAAACGCCAAGGCCAACCCCGACTACGTGATGGCCGAAACCTTTACGGATGTCGCCTACGGACACAATCCCCGCCGGCAGGTTATCTCGCCCGAATTGCTCGACAAATTCAACTTCGAAGCCCTGCCGGACATCTACCGCAAGCTTTTCCCCGATGCGGGTAGTTTCACGTTCCTGATCGTGGGCAATGTCGACCCCGAAACAATCAAGCCCCTGGTGGAGAAATACATCGGCTCGATCCCGGCCTCGAAGAAAAAGACGACAGCCGTAGATGATGGCTGCAACCCCGTGACAGGCACCGTGACGGAGGAGTTCCGCACACCGATGCAACAGCCCAAAGTGTCGGTCCACTACCTCTTCTCGGGCGAAATGCCCTACACCCTGAAGAACAAGATCGCCCTGACGCTCCTCACGCAAGCGCTCGATGCCCGTTACCTTGTATCGATCCGCGAAGAGAAAGGCGGCACATACGGCGTAAGCGTCTGGGGCACGACCCAGCAGCGGCCCGACGAGACCTACACCTTAGAGATAGAGTTCGACACCAACGAAGAGATGGCCAACGAACTGCTCCAGATCGTGATGCAGGAACTCGAACGAATAGCTGCTGAAGGTCCCCAGACTGAAGATATAGAGAAAACCCGCGAATTTTTGCTCAAAAACTGGGGCAACAACCTCGAGCAGAACGCCAGCTGGATGGGTTATCTACAGGCGAAATACGACTCGGGGCTCGACTACATGGCCAACTACGAACGGGAGCTGCGCGCGGTAAGCAACGCCGATGTGCAGGCTCTGGCCCGCAAGATCCTCGATGACGGCAACTTAGTGAAGGTCATCATGCGGCCCGAAACGCCGACAGCAAAGAAATAAATTGCTCCGGGTACGCAAGCCTCCGATTTCAAATTTATTGAAATCGGAGGCTTTTTCGTTTCGGGTTATTCGCCACAGGCCTCCACGAAACCGGAAAGGCCCGAGCCGGCAGCCAGCGAATGGCGAGCTGTTCTGTGCGAGCCTTCGCATCCGGGGGCTACGGCTCGACCGGCCCGAAGGGCCGGACATTTGTCGCAAAAATTCAGTCGCCAGGCTGGCGGGCCGCAGCCTCCCCCTGCGGAGACCCGCAGCTTAACGTTCCGTTCCGTCCGCAGTCTGCGGCCCCCGAAAACAACGAAGCGCAACCGGAATCCGGTTGCGCTTCGTGCATACAAGGAAAAACCACGATCAATTATCGTCGTACATGCCGGCGCCGTTCTTGACCTCGGGGTCGTAAGAGCGCTCCGGGGTGTTGTGGTCGATCCACGCCTCAGTAAGCAGCGACTCCTCGGGGAAGTCGAGATCCTCGATACGGTTGACCGTAATCTGATACTGCGCAAAGCTATAAGTCGACGACTTCGAATAAATGCTGTAGATACCCAGCACGTTGCCGACCGTCCCGTCGGCCGGGATCGGCTTCATGGCAAAACGCGCGAAACCACTGGTGCGGATCGAATAAACGCCCGCATTGGCCGTACTCGTAGGCGAAGGGTTCAACGTCATGAGCACCGCACCATAAAGTCCCGTGCTGTTGACGCTATAAGCCCACCTATACCAGTCATAGAACACAGGAGAGCCCGTATCGGTAACCACGAAGTTGGGATAGGGCGTGTCGCCGAGTGCAGGAGGCGTAATATTCTCGGTCCACAGATACTCGTAGACGACCTTTCCATCTGCATCCAGCAGCTCTACCAGGTTGCCCTCCTCGTCGTAATAAGAGACCGCACCGTTTCTTGCAAAGACAGGTTTGCCGCCCTCCTCGATGAACTTTTCATAAACAGGGTTCAACTGCGGCTGCCCTTCGGCGTCGGTATCCAGGTTCTGAAAAGTGACCCCCGCATAACGGATCTTCACGCCCTCGAAACGGATCAGGCGGCCATAATAGTCCTGGTTCAGCTTGGAATAATTCGACGAATTGACTGCGATGATGTTGGCGTCGCCGGGACTGTCGATACTGGCCTCCGTAAGCTGGTCGGGCTCGCCCGGAAGGACCCGGTTGTACTTCCCGACATCCATATTGCGCCACAGCAGAGGCGTCTCGAAATTGGAGTTGGCATAAAAACGATCGGACAGACCTGCATTGAGGGCATTGGACGGAGCATCGCCCAACGAAAGCATCATGCGGTAATTGCCCAGATAAAGGCCGTCGAGCTTGACATAAACCCACTGGGTATCCATGCGCGAGAGGTCGAGTTTATAGATCGTATAAAGCGTGCCGCAGAGCTTCAGCTCGATAGCGCCCGTCCCGTCGTCGATATAAAGCGACTTATAAACGTTGCCCTGAGCATCGCTCGAAATGACCTTACCCTTGATATAATAGTTAGCCGCTTCGTCCCAGAATTTCATGTTCTGGGGATTGCCTATCAAATTCTGGGGGTCGTTCTCGAAAAGAGCCTCGATGTCGTTGGCCGCAGGGCCGCACTTGAGCGTCTTGGTATCACCCCAGCTGGTGTTGCTGCCCGTGTTATCCAACGAGCCCCACCTTGCGATGAATTGCTGCTTAAGCGCCCGGATCGAAATCTGCGTAAGACCCATATCCTGCACCTCCTCTTCCGTCCATATCTTCGCGGGAGCAGGCGTATCGAAACGGTTGTAACACCCGACGGTCAGCATACCGACGGCCGCAACCAGAAACAGTTTCATATTTTTCATAAACAATAACTCTTTGCCCGATTAGAAACGGAAATAAAGATTCAGATAATAGTTCGTGCCCAGCATGTAGAAATACTTCGAATCGAAGCGCGTCAGTTTCGTGCCCTCCGGAGTGCGGACCCGCCGCAGACGCATCTGCTCGTAACCGCCCGTGCGAATATTCCGGTCGTTGAGGATGTTCTTCACTTCAAGGCTGAAACCCAACATATACTGGCGATGGATGTACCAGTTCTTGCCGACATTGGCACTAAGCGTCCAGGCTCCGTCGAACCGCTCCTGAGCCCGGACCTGGTTGATCGCACGCTGCTGCTGCAGGATGTTTTCGACAGCCGCCCCGGCAAAAGGCATGAACTGTCCCGGGTCATGAATAGCACGCTGCACGATGCTCGCCACCATCTCCTTATCCTTAGGAAGACCCATCGCATCGGCAATAGCCTCGCCGCCCTTATTCTGCATCTCCACATAACCGCTCACGGCCTGCCCCGTACGATAGAAGGGGTTCATCGAGAGGTAGAACCGGTCGTAATAACATACGTTCAGGCCCGCAAACCAGTTCCTGGCGCCATAAAAGTCAAGCCCGATATTGAGGGCTACCTGCGGCGTGCTCTCAACATGGAACCCTTTCCAGTAGACCCGACCGTCGTAAATAATTTCGGCGCTGTTGTCCTGCACCTGCACGAAGTGGGGATTCGACGTATAAGTATAATTGCCCCAGCTCAAAGCGCCCACGGCTGAAATGCCGCCCCAGATGGGCACCTTCACGCCCAGCTCCAGGCCATAATGACGTTTGTCGATGCCGCTCATGGCAAAGTTGGTGTAGGTCGTATTGATGTCGTCGTAGAACGAAATAACCTTCGACAAGTCGTACATCGAGGTATAATAACCCGACAGCCGCGCCTGAACATAAGGCAGGTTGAGGTTATAAGTCAGGTCGACGCCGAAAGTCTTGTCGGCAGAAAGCCCCGGGTTGACCTCGTTACGGGTACGGGGCGAAATGAAAGCATTGGCGAACTTAGGCGCATCCTGCATGAAAACGATTCCCGCCTCAAGCGAATGAGCATGGGAGAACTTATAAGAGAAGTTACCCTTGATGTTATAAACCAAATAATCGAGGTTCTTGGAGTTGCCCTGCGAATCATTGGGGAACAAGCCCTTACGCCACACTCCCTCGCGGTGCATGGACGAATAACCGAGTTCGGCACCCAGATTCATCGAGAAACCGCCCAGACCGTACGAATAAACTCCCCACGCTTTGCTCTCGAGCAGATGAGCCTTATAATTATAATTGAACTTGTCACCCTCGGTCACGGCAGCGGCATGGCCGTTGGCGTAATAATAATCCAGATTGTTCTGGTAAGCCAGCACATCCTGCGACATGTCTCGTTCTGCGAACTTGTCGACGTCGTACCAGTAATCACCACCCAGAAGGTCCTTCACCTCGTCGTAATACCACGTACGGTTGGCCCGGACAGCGACACCGGCGACGATCTTCATGTTGTTGCGTATCTGATGCGAAACATGGGCCGCAAAGTTATAATCGAGCTGGTCGGTGTGCCGCTCCTCAAGGATGATGTTCGACCGGAATTTGTTGCTGACATAATCGCCGAAAGCCGTATCCGGAAAACGACCGGCCAGATCGGTATCGATCAACTTATTATGGGCATAAAAATCGTCGAAGGCCAGACGCCCCGTAAACGTATTACGCTCCTGCTGCGCACGATAAGTACTCCAATAATAGTTCGTCTCGGGCGTGGTCACATCCGGGACGAACTGCCCCGAAAGATACGAGGGCAGATAACGGTAATAATCGGCACGCGGGTCGCCCGCATCCTTCCACGTGAGGGCCGAATAACCGTTCTTACCGAAGCGCAGCGACGTGGCTGCCTCCAGACGTGTGCGCTCGGAAATGTCCCACGAATAATTGAGCATGGCAATAGGCTCATGGTAGTTGCGCACACGAGAGTTGCGCAGCTTGCCGGCCTGATAACCCACATTGGGGTTGTAATAATTGCTGCCGAAAAGGCGATATGCCTCGTCGGTCGACGCCTGCTGCGCACCCCGCTCCGTCGGCGAAGCGAAAACGGTCAGTGCCAGCCGATGATCCTCCCGGAACACCTTCTCGGCCGACGCGAAATAAGCATAAGAATTATAAAAAATACCGTCGACATAACCGTTGCCGCCCTGACGTGTGCCCACAGAGAAAGCATACGACCAGCCGTTATCCAGCTGTCCCGAAGCATAAGAGACCATCGCCCGGAAACGGTACATCTGGTTGCCGTTCGACACGCTCACACGCAGTCCTTTCCGCATCTGCGAAGCCCGGGCATTGACGTTGGTCATGCCGGCAATGCCGCCCACGCCGAAGTCGCTGACGCTAAGCCCCGCGACGTTGTTCTGGTTGCGCGTAGCATCGTTCAGACCACTCCACAGCGACCAGGGGCCATAGCCCGTCATGGCATCGTTGAAGCGTATGCCGTTCAGATAAATATCCGAATTTTGCGAGTCATAACCGCGGACGTTGAAGCGCATTTCACTAAAACGATACGACGCGGTCCTGTTGAAGAGGTCCTTCGAAGAGGAGAGCGACGAAGGCAGAGCCTGAGCATCCGACGACGACGAGTCAGAATCAAACTCGGCGAAGACCGAATCGTCGAAGCCGGCAGAAGTCCGGATGGGTGTAATAACCACCGAATTGAGGTTACGCATATTCTGCTCGACACGCACCCGCAGATCCAGGTCCTCGAAGTCGGGGGCATCGAATATCACCCGGTAATCGCCCCGCGGCAAGTTGTCAAAAACAAAATTACCGTCCTGATCGGTCACGGTCGAAAGTCCCGTGGACTCAATCGTCACTTTCACGTTGCCCAGCGCCTCGCGTCCATGGCGCGAAACCACCTTGCCACGGATACCACCCTCCTGCGCATAAAGCGCCGAAACGGTGGCCGTGGTGAGCAAAAGAAGAAGTAGAGTTTTCAGTTTCATAGGGTTACTGTTTGCACTGTTATTTGCCGATATAGATATAGACGGGGAAGTGGTCGCTGAAACCGCCCTGGAAGTTATTACCGACGAACGTACGCAGGGGATACCCCTTATACTGTCCCTCTCGCTGAATCATATAAGGGCGCCGGAAGATGCCGCCATAAAACTTCGAATTGCCCACCGGAAGGATCCTCAGCTGGCCCGGGCACGCATCGACAAGATTGTCGGAGACGATGATGTTGTCAAAAAGATTCCAGTCATCACGATAAGCCAACGTGCCATAACCGGCCTTGAGCATCGGGATAAAGGGGTTGAACATGTCACCCGGCTGCACATCCCACGTACGGCCCCGGGCACGAAGTCCCTCGACGATGCTCTCATCGGTGGCATCATCATTCAGGTCACCCATAACCACAACCTTAGTCGCCGGGTTGGCCCGCTGCACGGAGTCCACGATAGCACGCACCTGACGCGCTGCAGCCATACGTTTGGGTGCCGAGGCCTCCTTGCCACCCAGCCGCGAAGGCCAGTGAGTGACCAGAAAGAAGAAAGGTTCGTTCTCGATAGTGCCCCACATGGTTACGAAGTCGCGCGTCTTGAAATCAGGCAGCTCGGGCATGTAGAACGGAATAGCGGCGCTGCCCTCCAGTTTAAAAATGTCGGGCCGGTAGTAAAAGCCCACGTCGACACCACGCGCATCGGGCGAATCATAATGCACGACGCGATAATTGGCATGGGCGAGCTTCTCCTGAGCGATGACATCCTCCATGACATTGCGGTTCTCGATCTCCGAAACACCAATCACCACAGGAAAATCCCGGTCCTCGGCAGCAATGTCAAAAAGCACCCGATCGAGGTTGGCGATCTTTTTGTTATACTTGGCCGTGTTCCACTTCTTAACTCCCCTGGGCGTGAACTCCTCGTCGTACTTGTCGGGGTCGTCGAGGGTGTCGAAAAGGTTTTCGAAGTTGTAGAAGACCACTTTATAGGGTTTCTGGGCAAAGCACGCCACGAGAAGCGCGGCAAAAAATCCTGTCAAAAGGAATTTCTTCATAACGGTTGATATTTGGTTCATTTGCATGCACCTTTTCTCGCCTCAACATAGCCCGAACAAGTTCGGCTCTGCACCCGGCTTATCGAAAACGTTCCCTTTCGGGCAGGTTTTCTCGCCTCGGCATTGCCCGAACAAGTTCGGCTCTGCACCCGGCTTATCGAAAACGTTCAATTTCTTGCACCTTTTCTCGCCTCGGCATAGCGCGAACAAGTTCGCCTCTGCCCTCGGCTTATCGAAAACGTTCATTCAGTTGTAGCCTGCGCTCACACGCCCCAGTCGGAAGGACGATTCTGCGATTTCACAGCCTCGGCGGCATCTTCCGGAATGTTGCGGAAGAACGTGAAGCCGGTTTTCTGCTCTATGTCGGCCACGGTCGTCGCATGGTCGCGCAGCGAAGCACTGTTGTTGCTGTCGTTGGTAAACCAGAAACCGATGGCGTAGAGGTCGTCAGCCGAAGATTCCCACACCTTTTTGCCCGACGAGGAGCGCAGCAGCACCTTCCAGCAGTTGGAGGGATACCCTACCGTCTTGCCGTCGCGGTCGTGAATCGTCTCGCCGGTGAAATAAGTGCCCGTAACCACAAAGATGGTGTCCTGACGGTGCAGCTGCATGTTGTTGCGGACCTTGTTTTCGAGCTGCACCCAGATACCGCTGTTGAATTTGTAGTTCTGGGGCATGATGTTGGTGGCATAAAAGGTCATGGCGTTGGTCGCCTTGTTGCTGTAGCGGTCGGCCGAGGGGCACTGATGGCCCCGGGCGTCGCCCGTACCGTAAGTCTTCGTCGGATCGGACTGCCACGCCCGCTCGATGATGGGCAACTGGTCGTTGGGGTCATAGGACCACAAATTGGTCCGACCAACACTCGGCGTCACATAATTGGTCGTAAGCGGATAAGCCACCCAGTGGGAGACACGCAGCGACTTGTCGAAACAAACCGAATAATTACGGACATAACCACCCCGCTGTAGTGTCGTATAATAGGTTTTATATATATAGGTGTTGCTTTCGCGAAAATCGGGCTGCTCGCCCCACTGCCTGTCAAACAATGCCGTAGGCGAATAAGCCAGCTGTGTAAGCGTAAAGGTCTGCGAAGGTCCCGCAGCAAAGTCGATACGAACAACCGCCCGGCGGTTGACATCGGTCTGGTTTTCGAGCAAGTGAAGATAAAGCGACGAGCCGACAATACCGCTCGTCGTGAGCACAGCATCGGCCGATGTGGCAAAAGAGGCAAACGAGCACCACGCATCGTCACCGCTTTGTTCGACGATGGTGGCGGTAAAAGCCGTCCCCACATCCCCCCAGGTGATGATCTTCACGGGTACCGAAAGCTCTGTAGCATTACTGTTCACGGTCTCTGTAGCAAGGAAGGCTTGAGGCGTTGTGCCGTTATCGTCTTCGCTACATCCCGCACACAGGATAAGAATTGCCGCAGCAAACAAAAGCGGCAAACCTATCGTTTTGAATTTCTGCATCGTGATCTGAAAATCGGCTGTCAAAAAAAGCAAGCCGGGAAAAATTGCGAAAAGAAAACCGAACTCCTGGCAGGGAATATCCCCGCCAAGAGTAGGTTTTCGGAAAGATTCGACAAATTAGTCGAACAGCTGTACGCCGAAGACAACGGCACGGCCATTACCTGCGTCCGTCGTTTCAAACGTAATCGTAGAGGCTGCGGTAAGGTCCGACAACTCCGTAACGAAATAGTCATCGTCCGTCGGAGTCAAAGTGAAAGCCGTACTCGTACCAGTAGCACCGGCATTGCCATTAAGCGTGAAGGTCGTCTCGCTGGCGCTCCCCCCCCCATTTACAGTAATCTTAAAGGGGACATTCGACTTTCCACTCCAACCTACGGCATAGAAACCGAGCTTCTTGGAACCCGTTACACCCAGAGCTCCCGAAGTAAAGGAACCGACTTTCTTGGCAGTCCCAATCTTAAAACCATCGGCAGCCGCCTCGCCGACTTTGGAACCAGAGATCCCAGCAGGATTGGCATTAGAGGCGCCATTCGACAAGAAGATCGACATCGAAGTATAGGTACCGCGCGTGTCGCTGCCGGCCGGAGCAAGCTGGCGAACATGCACCTCATCGAGTACCGAGCCGTCAATCGAGGCGGTCAGCGTAGCGGTATAATCTGCAGAGCTGCTGTTATCGCCTACAGCTTTGATCGTTACCGTATGGGCGCTATCATCCTGACCTTCAACCTGGAACATAGCGGCATCATCGCCCGTGAAGGCAAACTCAACCAAAGAACCTTCCGGCTGATTCTGAACCGTGTAGCTAAGCGTCTGCGTAGCAGGAGCGGTAGCAGCGAACGACTGAGGCACCGAAGTGAAAGCCAAGACGGGAATCGTGGTATTCTCCTTAATATCCGTCACAAGAATCGAAAGATAGGTGGTGCCGTTGGCATTGTTGAGGAACCAGCCAGTAATGTCAACCAACTTGCCGTTGTACGGATCATATGCCCCCTCAGTAGCCGGAGCCACGATAGAGCCCTTATAATTCGTCTCGAAAAGGAACGTCAGGTTGCGATAGGTCTTATCGATCGAGAAGTTACCCGTCATCTTGACATACGTAACTTTGGGCGACGTCATCAGCTCCCCGATATTGTCAGCCGTGATCTCGACAGCTTCACCCGGAGCAGGAACCGTACCATCACTGGTCTCGGTTACCTTGGTTCCGTTGCCAAACTGAAGAACATCGCCATAAACCGACACGGTACCCTCAACAGTCACAACCTTGCCAGCAGCCGGAATCGTTGCACCTTCACCCGGATAAACCAGGATAATGGCGTTGGAGGCATCCTGCATGAGGAAACCAGCAGCATAGTTGGCGATAACCGTAGCGTTCTCCACCTTGAAGTTACCGGCTGCGGTGATCTCGGCGATCGTTGCGGTCTTATACTCAGGAGCAGGGATAGCCTCGGTAAGGCGAATGTCGCTCAGAACACGGGGAGAAACCTGCATCGTGGTGTTGTAGCAACCAGCAATACCAATGAGCGAACCAGCCTTTTCAGGAATGAGTGCGCTGGCAAACGAAGCGCCCGAAGCAACACGGCAAACAAACGTTTCACCCGTATGCGTGGTGAAGTTCGTATTGCCCTTGGTGCCTTCAGCATCATACCAGGCCGTATTATAACCTGCAGCAGCATAGCACTCGTCGATCTGAATGAGCATCGACTCATAATCGGCCAGCTGGGGGGGGGTGACAACAACAGGTTCAGGGGCAACACCCGTCGAGGTAGCCACCTCAGCCGAGTTGCTGACTGCCAGCTGAAGCAGACCTTTGTAAAGCTGCACCTGAGCACCGGCCAGAGGAACCGAAACGACCGTACCGGCCTTGAGTGCCAAAGCCTCAAACGTGGAGGCATTCAGCGTCAGACCCGAGTTGGCTGCGCCTTCGAAATCCTGAATGGCGATATTCTTCGTAGTACCCCAGTTCTTGCCTTCGGCCTCAGAAACCACGACGCCGCGAATGGTCATAGCGGCGATATCCGCGGTAACATCCATCTTGTTTTCGGTCGGATTCATGGCCTTGAGCAGCGTACGGATCTGGGCCACATTGGTATTACCAACGGGGCTGCCACTCTCCGACTGCGTGATCGTTACAGTAGCCGTAGCCCAGTATTCGGCCCCCATAATGAAGCCGCGGGTCTGGAACTTGGCCATAGCGCTGCGCGAATCCATACCCGCGGGAAGAGCGTCCTTAACCGTAAAGGTCACCGTAGACTCGCCCGCTTTACCCTCCACAGCACTGACTTCAAGCCAGTCAGGTGTAGTATCGCTATAAGTAAGTACCCACTCACCGCTGGATACGACCTTAACATCGACCGTCAGGTCTGCCTGCGCCTTTACACCCAACGCAACAGCCGACTTACCGTCGACGGTGATCGTAGCACGACTTTCGTCGCCACCAGTGGCTTTGTCATCGTCCTTACACCCCGTAAAAGCCGTAACGGCCAATGCGGAGAAAAACAATGTTCGCCAGAAGTTCATCGTTTTCATAAATTTTGATTTTAATTAAAGAAAGTTGTTTGTTTTGAATTATTATATACTAATTATCACTCAAACCGATAAATATATTTCAAAGTTAAAATTTTTTTTCAATATAAACAAAGTTCCTGCCACCTTTTTCCATCAAAAAACGATTAAATCATAACACAAGCAGTCTCACCCCCTAACAGACGCTCTCAGACGGGGATAGAAAAAAAGGAGCGGTCGCCCGCTCCTTTTTCTCAACGTATCCGCTCGGCAGCACGCACGAGCAACTCATCCCGGAAAATCGCCCGGGCGGCCAGAACCACGAAGACCAAAGCCGCCAGCGGAAGAACGGCGGCGGGCCGCATGATCCGGACCTGGAAATCCAGCTCACCAAAGACGCGCTGACAGAGGAAATAATAAATACACTCCATGATCAGCCCCCCACCAAGCAGTACCACCTCGACGGCACAAAGCCGGATTTGAAGCAACCGCCGCCGGAACAGCAACACCGTAATAAGCGGCAGCACACAGGCTACAGCCAACAACAAACCCATATAAAGCGTCGACTGCACGGCCTCTCCGCCCGCAGCCCTCAACGCAAAGGCATGAAGCGAATACTCGCCGGCAGAACCGGCAAACCAGGCAAGAGGCACGAAAAGCGCCCCGCCGACCAAAGCGGCCGCCACAAGCAGATAAAGCGATTGGATGCGTTGTATCATTTTTTACAAGGTTTTGTCCACAAGATATTTGTTGCGATCAACGGAGCTCCGGTTAACCAGTTCGCCCAAAAATCCAGCCAGAAAGAGCTGCACGCCGAGGATGATGGCCAGAATGGCCAGATAAAACAAGGGCTGGTCGGCGACAGGCCGCAAAGGTAGTCCGTGCGCTTGCTTCCACAATTTACCAGCAATAACCCACACCGTCGTAGCCCCACCAACCAGGAACATCAGCGTCCCCAGGCTGCCGAAAAAGTACATGGGCGACCGTCCGAAACGCGAGAGGAACATCACGCTAACCAGATCGAGGTACCCCTTGACCATGCGTTCAATGCCGAATTTCGACACTCCGTATTTGCGGGCCCGGTGCTCGACGACCTTTTCGCCGATCTTACGAAATCCCGCCTGCTGCGCAAGAATAGGGATAAAGCGGTGCATCTCCCCATAAACCTCGATGGCCTTGACCACCTGGCGGCGATAAGCCTTAAGTCCGCAGTTGAAGTCATGCAACCGGATACCCGACGCGGCACGGGCCGTCCAGTTGAAGAATTTGCTCGGCCAACGCTTGCCCACAGGATCGTGGCGCCGCTTTTTCCAGCCCGACACAAGGTCATAACCCTCTTCAAGAATCATGCGCCGCAGCTCGGGAATTTCATCGGGCGAATCCTGCAAATCGGCGTCCATCGTGAAGACCACCTCGCCCCCGGCAGCGGCAAAACCGCAATAAAGTGCTGCCGACTTACCGTAATTACGTGCAAAGCCGATGGCCCGCACGGCTGCATACTGCTCCCGGAGCTGCTCAATAACTGCCCACGAACCATCGGAAGAGCCATCGTCGACCAGAATAATTTCATAACTCAGGGCATGGCCCTTCGCAACCCGGTCAATCCACGCCACCAGCTCAGGCAGCGACTCGGCCTCGTTAAAAAGTGGTACGACAACCGAAATATCAGGATTACTCATGCGTCCGCTCCTCCGAATCACTGAAAATATCGGGTTGGCGCTGCACAAAAGCCGCGACAAAAAGCCCGAAAAAGCACCCCTTTATGACGCACGTCAACACCGACAGCACAACAAGCCACACTGGCGAGAAAAACATCGACCGCAGCATGGATCGCGCCATGTCGATCTGCCCGGCAGAATAAAAGCGGGGCATGACGGCCAGCGCTTCGTTCATCTGCTCTTCATAACGCTCCGTAAAAAGCACATTGCGGGCGATGATCTCCCAGGCACCGTAAAGAATGCCGGCAAAGACCATCATCCAGAAAAAATACTTCATACATTGCCCATAATTGAAACCGGCAGCTCCGACCCGTGCCGCGCGACGCCGGGCAAGCACGAAAAGCAGCACCACGAAGAGTGCGACAAAAAACAGAGTTGCCCAGATTGCCGAAGAGGGCGTCAGAAAAAGATCCGCCATAACGGCGAGTATCTGCACCCCGGCCATGACAGCGCCGGCCTTGGCGACATCGTTCCAGAAAGCGTTTTTTTCCATATTTAATAACAGGTATCTTTTGAAAAGTCATTGCAGCTCCGCCCGGCCCTGACGCACAATCTCGGGCTCAACGCCCGTAAGATCCACCACCGTCGTAGGCACAACGTCACCCGCACCTCCATCGACCACAGCCCCGACTTCATGACTATAACGCTCGTGGATCAGCTCCGGATGGGTGGTATACCCGGGTTCAAACTCATCCTGCGGCAGCGACGAGGTGACCAGCGGAGCCCCCAGCGCCCCGACAATCGCCCGCGCAACGGGATGAGCCGGAATACGGACACCGATGGTTTTTCGCTTGCCAAGCGCCCTGTCTGGCACCCGCGATGAAGCCGGCAGAATGAAGGTAAAGGCACCCGGCAGATTGCGTCTGAGAATCCGAAACGCGGCATTATCCACACGGCAATATTCCGCGACCTGCGAAAGATCTGCGAAAACCAACGAAAAATCATTCTTGCCCTTCAGGCGGCGCAGGTATCCGAGCGCTTTGGCCGAATGTACGGAACACCCGAAAGCGTAGAGGCTGTCAGTGGGATAAACGACCACGCCGTCGTGCTCCAACAGCTCCACAAGGCGCACCAGCTGGCGCTGCGCCGGATCGGACCCATAAATTTTCACCAACATGATGTACAAAGATAGGAATATTTTCCAACTTTACAGCCCTCCCCGCTTCGGGTTGCCGCGCCAGCCATTCCGGAGGTCTGAGCAATGTAGGCACGGGCGGTTTCGCCTGGAGCAGTGCGCCTCACTCGGCATCGGGCGTATACGGGTCAAACTTGAACTTCTACAGTTCCGACGTGAACCCCGAGAATGGCTACTACCGTTCGTACGGTTTCCCCATGCGCTGCAACCGAAGAATATTATTCGGGCCGAAGACTGCGGAGAGACTGCAACGCCCAAGTTGCGGGCCTCCGCTACGGGAGGCTGCGGCCCGCTGACCTGACGGTCAAATGTCATTCAGGATGACAGCCCCCGGCCGCCGCCGAAAAATCAATCGGGCCACAAGCCAGAGAAGGTGTAAATACCCGGAAACCGAAACAGAAAAACTACTTGATATTACGCCTGTTGAGCTCGGCGCTATAAGCCCGGGCGTTGGCCAGGTGCTCGCCATAAGTACGGGCGAAGTTGTGGTATCCGTCGAACGATGGCCGCGCGCAGAAAAAGAGAAAATCATGCACCTCAAAGTTGAGCACGGCATCGATAGCATTCTTGCCCGGCATACAGATGGGCGAGGGCGGCAGTCCCTTATTAATATAGGTATTATAAGGAGACGGATATTTCAGATGAGCGTGCAGAATCCGGCGCAGCCCGAAATCCTGCATGGCATACTTGATCGTAGGATCGGCCTGCAAAGGCATACCGCGGCGCAGGCGGTTGATGTAAACCCCCGCAACACGCGGCATCTCGTCGCTCTGCCGCGTCTCCTCATAAACGATCGATGCCAAAGTCATGACCTCCGCACGGCTCAGGCCGCTGCGGCGGCGCAGGCGATCGCGCTCAGGGGTCCAGAAGCGGTCGTATTCCCGGCGCATACGGCGCACAAACTCTTCAGGCGAAGCGGTCCAGTAGAACTCATACGTATCGGGAATGAACATCGAAAAGAGCAGCAGCGAGTCGAACTCCACCTCAGCAGCCAGCTCGCGTGAAGTAAGCGCCTGCAAAAACTCCACCGAATCGGCGTCCAACTGTCGCGAGAGTTTGCCGGCCAGCTGTGCGGGAATACGCACGTTGTGAATCGTCACCCGCACCGGTGTCTGCTGCCCCAGCTTGAGCATCCGGCCGATTTTGATGACGTCCATGCCCGGCTCCAGCACATAATGGCCCGGCTTCCAGCTCCTGGCCAGGTCGAGCCGCCGGGCATAAGCGCGGAACGCCGCCCGATGACGAATCCGGGGCATCAACGAATCGAGAAGTCCTGCGTAATCGGTACGTGCACTGATGAAGAGTTCGGATTCGGTCCTTACGGCACTCCCCCGAAACTGTCCGAGGAGAACCAGAGCCGCAACAACAACCACAGCCACAACCGCCCCAAAAAGCGAAAACAAAGTTTTTTTACGCATCGTGCGAAAATTTTTGCGAAGATACGAAAAAAATTCCTACATTTGTGTCGGGTGAGTCTTATACGACCAGCTCCCGCAGAATCCCCCAGGCGAGGAATCGAGCAAGGGTATGCGGTTGTAGCGGTGCGATATAAGGAGCTCACCCTTTTTTTATTGGGCAACTATCCACCGTTCCACCCTCAGGAGTTTCGCGGGCCGCAGTCCCGGGCTGCGGTCCGACAGCCTGACAGAACCATAACTTTGCCGTAAGTTGTCATCCTGAACGCAGCGAAGGATCTATATGTCTCAAAAGTCAGCCTCCAGGCTGGCGAGCCGAAGCCACTCCCCGGCGCAAGCTCGCGTCACCGCGTCGCCTCCGCTGGCTCCGGGCCACCTATCTCCTCTCTTTCCTTTCCTTTCCTTTCCTTTCCTTTCCTTTCCTTTCCTTTCCTTTCCTTTCCTCTCCCCTCTCTCTCCTGCCCCCCCGCCTTCATTCTACCTGAAATTGGCCCGGATGCCGACGATGAACCCGGCGCCAGATTCGGGATACCAGGGGTATTCGTAAAGCCTGCGGTTAGCCAGGTTGAAGCCCTCGGCAAAAAGAGCGACCCGCCGGGCAAAGCGCCATTCGAAGTCGACACGCAGGTCAATGGCGAAAGGCGCCGTAAAGGTCCCGAACCTGCGAACAGCGGCCACGGAGCCCTCCTCCGAAAGAAGCTCCTCCTCAACAGAGGTCCATTTACGGGGGCTTTCAAAGAGCGATTTTACGCCGAAAGCGATCCTACGGCCTTCATAACGCAGTCCCACGTTGGCCCGAAAAGCGGGTTCACCACTCCCCGGTGATACTTTCCGGCCGTCGATCCACACGTTGTCGTCGTTATAAATATACCCATGCAATCCCAGGTCGACACGCAAAGCCCCGACAGGACGCCAGATAGCTTCGCCATGAAACGACGTAACGGTCTGCCGGGCCTGAACAGGCTGTATCTGCCCCGAAAAATAACGCCCTGCCGCCTCCGTCTGAGCTGCCTCGGGAAGCATTTCGCCATACCAGAAAAGATGGTTGTCATGCACTGAAAAAGCTGCGTAAACCCGATAATCGAAGCGATCGTCCCACAAATCGCCGCCAATGCCGAAGCGGCCATTATAATCAACAGAACTCTTGCTCAGCCACAAAGGATTCTCCACATAAGGATTCTGCCGCGTGAGGGAACGATAACCGTTATCACGAACGCCGCCGTCAAACTCAAGAAAGGGATGCAACCCCGGAGTTCCCAGGTCGAAATCGAGGCGCACGAACGGAATAACATAATTTTCATTGCGCCTACCCCGCACTCCATCATGGAAATAGTCGGCTCCGGCCTCCAACTCAACGATGCCGCCGCTGACGCCATAACGCGCCGCAGCATGCACAGTCTGCTGACGGTAACCATCGATCGCTTTCTGTCCCGAGAGCCGCTCATACCCGGCCTCCAGAGAAAAACGATGACGCCCCAGGCTCCGCGCAACCCTGGCCGAAGCGCCGAAAGAGCTCTGGCGCGCCTTGTTGCGGTAATCGATGCCATAAGAGTGATCGAAGAAGAGGCCACCATGCAACGCCACCTCGAAATTGGTGCGCTCAAGGTTCTGAAAATCATCACCGAAGCGCAGTGCGGCATTCACATCGCTGAAATCGATCATGGAGCCCGGACGCAGCAAAGAGCCGACAAGATCGGGTGAAGCGGACAAATAACCGCCATAACGATGATAAAGGCGGTTCTCATACCCCAAATCTCCCTCAAGCAGATGCTGTCCCAGGTATTTGCCGGCCGCGACACCGAGGCGATTGGTCATGCGCACCGAGTTGTTCTTCACGCCGAAGTCGTTGCGGATGTCGGCATAACGCCCCTCGTGGTTGAGATAACCTACGACATAACCCGTGCCTGAATTTTGCGACGAGGCATAAAAATCGAGCACCGAGTTGAGCGGATACCCTGCACCAACCTTCAGATAGAACGGAAGCGGTCGGTTGAACTCCCAGTAAGTGACCGTAGCGGGCCGAATGGGGCGCGTCTCAAGCGACGTAGCAACCGACAACGGTGTAATCGTATAGTCGATCTCAGGCCTCATGCGGGTTGTGTCGGTCATGTCGGGCTCGATGGCAAGTTTCGAGGCACTCTCAAGACTCGGAACATAAGCCTTGGTCACCTCAACCTGTTTCTCGACCTGCGCAACAGTCGCGCCCGGTAAAGCTGCCAGCAGAAAAGCGGCAGAAAGCAGTTTTTTCATCGTCAGTCGAGTTTTCGGATTCGGGACTTGGCCTCGGCGACAATCCCGTCATCGGAGGGAGAGTAGCCGTCGGCGATGCTCTGCCACGTAGCCCGGGCCTGGAAACTGTCGCCCTTGCGGACATAGACATCGCCCAAAAGCAGGTAAGCACGAGCCAGCCAGTAAGCACGGGGACTGCGTTCGGCAAAAGCGAAAACGGCCTTCTCGGCAGCCTCCATGTCCCCGTCGTCAAACGTTTGCTGCACCACGTAATAAGCCGATGCAGAGCCTTCGGCCGTACGTACTTCGGAGGCAAGAGCGCGGTAAAGCGGAGCCGCCTCGTCCATACGCCCTGCCATACGCAACTGCTCGGCATGGGCAAACTTAGCCTCGCGAAGCGCCGTAGCTCCGGCGTCGGGATGGGCTGCGACATCGGCAGCCATAGCCTCAATCTTCGAGGCGTCGCCAAGGGCCAGTGTAGCCCTCACGTAACCCGTCATCGCAGCCTCACGCCCGGAAGCTGAGGCTGTGACGTCGTAAAGCCGGCGATAAGCCGTGGCAGCCTCCGCATAACGTTTGTCGGCAAAAGTCATCTCGGAGAGCTTCTCCAACACGGTGACCGTATATCGGTTCTTCCCCTGGTCGGCCAGCGCCGAGAGTGTCCCGATAGCCGCTGCCCGCTGCCCGGTGCGAAGATAACAATCAGAAAGATAGTAAAGGGCATCGGTCAGATAACGTCCGCGAGGATAACTCTTTACATAACTGCGTAACGACTTGGCTGCAACCTCATGCCGATCGGACAAATAAAGCTGCTGCGCGGCCGCAAACGACAGGGAGTCGCGCGCAACGGCGGTCAGATCGCTCTCGATGCCCGCCTGAGCCGCATAGTCGAAATAACCCTCGACATTGCCATCGGCGACGTAAATCTCCCGGATACCCTGTAAAGCCTGCCGTGCCTCTGAAGAACGAGGCGCAGCGGTGACCACCTGATCATAGCAGGCCAGCGACTTCTCCCGCTCGCCCAGGTTAAGATAAGCAAGGCCCAGGTCGGAGAGTGCCTGCATACGTCGCGGTGACGAAGGGTAATCAACAAGGAAACGTTCGAACTGTGCGGCACCGTCGGCATAACGTTCCTGAGCTATATAAGAGCGCCCAAGTTCATACGAAGCAGCCTCCACATAGTCGCCCTCGCCACTGGAGACGATCTGCTGCAAAGCTCTCTGTTTCTCGGCCGCACGCCCCAGAATACCGAGCGTAATGGCCCGTTTATAGCGAGCGTAATGTTTTTCAGGCGTAGCAATCGCTATGGCCCGGTCATACTCCCCCACTGCGGCGTCGAACTTCCGTGCGGCATACGCCACGTCGCCCAGACGGTTGCAGGCATCGGCCCGGTAGCTGTCGCGGACAGCATAAGCATCGAGAAATTTCCCAAACGACGCAGCAGCACCCTCCATGTCTCCCCGCGAAAAGGCGCAATAACCCAAATTATAAAGAGCCAGAGCATACTCCCGTTCCGTGCGGGGCGCCCGCTTGAGGTAAGCATTGTACTTGGCCGCAGCAAGCGTGGGGTCGCCTTCAGAAAAGGCGATTTCACCCTGCCAGAAAGTGCAGAGCGCCGCATATTTGGGACTGACATTCACGGCAGCCGACTCTGCCAGGAAACGCTGCGCCCCCTCCCCGTCGCCAGCCGCCCAGGCCTCCAATCCGCGGAAATAAGCGATCTTCTGGAGTGCTTCCCGCATATCGGCATCCTGGATGGGCGACGCCTTGATGGCCCGATATGCGGCATCATAATCGCGGGAATTATAATAAGCGGCCACGAGCAGCGTCCGCGCTTCACCGGCCCGGGGTGACGAGGGATAAAGCTCCACATAACGGCTCAATACATTGATCGCGCCGTTGAATGCCCCGCCCCCCAGTTCGTATTGCAACTTGGCATAATTGAAAAGTGCATCCTCGGCGATCTGGGCGTCGAAACGCTCATCGGAAGCCATAGCAAAAGCCTGCATGGCAGCCTGCTTGTCGCCCTCGCGCAAATAACAGTCCGCCAAGTGATAAGAGGCATTCTGCGTCAAGGCGTCCTCGGCTCCGGAAGCCTGCCGCAGCCACTCGATTGCCTCACCATAACGAGCTGTGCGATAGAGCGAAAAGCCCATCAGATAGGAGCCATCACGGTCGAACTCGCCGCCAGCAGCCTCGAAAGCCCTGAGGTGCTCAATAGCAGCGTTATAATCCTCCAGGCGGAAATAAGACTCGGCGACAACCCGCTCGATCTCCCGCCGCCGTTCCGGCACGGCCCGCGGAGCCAGCTTCTCGCCCTGGTCGACAACAAAGCGGTAATTGCCGTCGCGGAACTCAAGCTGCAACAGATAAAAGGGCGCCACGTCGCGATAGGCGTCACTCTTCATCAAAGCCGTGAAGCCCTGCTTGGCCGCAGCACTGCGTCCCTCGGCATAGTCGATATAAGAACGATAATAAAGTGCGTGATCGGCATACTCGCTCCGCTCAGGAATGCGGGCGAAATAGTCGTAAGCCTCGGTATACCGACCGTCGGTGAACTCGACATAACCCATGCGTACGTCGTACTGTTCACGTCGCCGACTGTCAAGCGCCTTATAATCAACGTGGGAGAACGCCTCGCGCGCCCGCCGCATATCATCGCGGGCACAGTAAAGCGAACCGATCGAAAACTGCACATCATTGGCCCATGTCGAGGCTGGATAGCGCGCAACGAATTGTTGCAAAGCGCCTTCGGCATCGTCGCTGCCCAGCTCTACGGCACAAGCTGCCAGGTAGTAGTCGATCTGCTCGGCAACGGTACGATCGGCAGGATCGGCAACCTCACGAGCGCGTAAGAACTCCCGTCGGGCATCGCTCCAACGCCCGAAAGCGAAGAGTTCACGACCACGATCCAGTAAGGCTTCGGGACTCGGGGAATCTTCCCGAAGCCCGGGGTCGAGCACAGGCCCCGGATTATGTGCCCGCACCTCAAAGCCGAAGGCACAGAGGAGGCAGAGCAGAAGCAGGTATAATCGCATAGATAAAGATTCTGCAGGTACGGCACAAAGATACGATTAAGTGAGGGCAATGCCAAATTTATTTGGACATTGCCGAGCGGGAGTATCTAAGGCGCAAGCCAAAGTACGATTAAGCGAGCGCAATGCCAAATTTATTTGTGCATTGCCGGGCGGGAGTATCTAAGGCGCAAGCCAAAGTACGATTAAGCGAGCGCAAAAGCAAACGAAGTTTGTATTTTGCCGAGCGGGCGCTACTGACTTCTACCCCGCTTCGGGTTGCCGCGCCAGCAATTCCGGCGGCCTGGGCAATGTGGGCACGGTCGGTTACGCCTGGAGCAGTTCGCCTTCTTCGGCGTCGAGCGTGAACGGGTCGCGCTTGTCCTTCAACAGTTCCGGCGTGTACCCCGAGAGCAACGACTACCGTGCGTACGGTTTCCCCGTGCGCTGCGTGCCCGACAACAAGTCGGGGGTTTCAATAATAAGCTGCAAAGCCCTTAACCTCATTTCGCTAATCCGGTCATTGCGTCCCCGGATCGAGAGCCGCAGCCAGCGGAGCAAGACACAACGTGTCGAGCCTCCGCATCCGGGGGCGGCGGCTCGGACAGTCTCTCGACTGTTTTTTCGCAGGCTGAAGACGGCGGAGTGACTGCAACGCTCTGCGTTGCTCTCTTCGGCGGCCGGGGGGGGGCACGCCAAAGGCGTGAGGCCGCCGGAGAGACAACGCCCCGAAGGCATTGCGAAAAAGCCTCCGGGCGGGGCTGCGGCCCGGCTAAAAGGCCGGAATTTCACAAAGTATGTCATTCTGCGGCCCCCTCTAAAAACAAACCGAGGCGCCCAAAAGCGCCCCGGGAACAGTATATTTCACTCCGCCCTACCGGAAAAAGCTTTTCATGCGCTCGAAAATATTCTGGTTCTTCACCGACTCAGCTTTCTGGAAATCGGGTTGTTGGGCCAGCTGCTCAATCAAGCGCTTCTCTTCAGCATTGAGCTTCGCCGGAATGGTGATGTCGACGACGACCAGTTCATCACCACGACCGTAGCCGTTAACGTCGGGAATACCTTTGCCCCCCAGTCGCAAGACCTTGCCCGCGTGCGTGCCCGGAGCGATTTTGATCTTCGCACGGCCATCGACCGTCGGCACCTCGACCGTACCGCCCAGCAAAGCCGTAGTAACAGTGATGTTCAAATTGTGTATCAAATCGTTGCCATCACGTACCAATTCCGGATGGGGGACCTCCTCAATGAGCACCAGCAGATCGCCGTTTACACCGCCCTGACGCGCCGCATTGCCCTTTCCCGTCACCGTAAGAGCCATACCTTCGCCCACTCCGGCCGGGATGGCGATCTCCACCACTTCCTGGCCGCGGACGGTGCCATCCCCCTTACACTCATCGCAGGGCGACGTAACGACTTTACCCGTTCCGCCGCACGTGGGACATACGCTCTGCGTCTGCACGCGGCCAAAGAACGAATTTTCAACACGCATTACATAGCCCGAACCACCACACGTCGAGCACGTCGAGTAGGAATTTGCATCTTTAGCACCCGTTCCACCACACTTGGCACACGCTACAGTCTTGTTGATCTTGAGCTTCTTCGTTACGCCTGTCGCTATTTCAGCCAACGTCAGCTTCACCTTCACGCGAATATCCGACCCGCGGTTAACCCGGCGGCCGCCTCCCGACGAGAAACCGCCACTGAATCCGCCGCCGAAGTGTCCGCCGAAGATGTCACCAAACTGCGAGAAGATGTCCTCCATTGAGAACCCGCCCCCAAATCCGCCGCCAAACCCTCCGGCGCCGCCAGCGGCTCCGTTCATGCCCGCATGTCCGAACTGATCGTAACGGGCTCGCTTGTCAGGATTCGACAGCACGTCATAGGCCTCGGCGGCCTCCTTGAACTTCTCTTCGGCCTCTTTGTCCCCCGGATTCTTGTCAGGGTGGTATTTGATGGCCGCTTTGCGGTAGGCCTTCTTTATTTCGTCGGCATTAGCGTTCTTCTCGACGCCCAGCACTTCGTAGTAGTCCCTTTTCTCTGCCATGATCTTATTCTCCTACAACCACTTTTGCGAACCGCAGCACCTTGTCGCCCAGCATATATCCCGTCTGCACGACGTCGATCACGCAGCCTTTCTTCTCTTCACCGGCCGCAAATCGCGCCACCGCCTCTGCCACGTCAGCGTCGAACTCCTTGTCGCGCACATCGATCTC
>CAJUIE010000011.1 GCA_910586375.1 uncultured Alistipes sp.
GGCATGGACCGAGCAGCCCACGACAGCGCCGCCGCGATTCCCGGCGCCCTTCATGGCGTCGTGGGGGGCTATTTACCGCGCTTTGGAGCCCACGGACGACTGCGGGCCGATGTTCGACGACCTGCACGAGGTGCAGATAACCCCCGGGCGGCAAATCGTCCTGACGACACGAACACCCGGCGGCGCCCTGCGCGACTTTATCGAGCGACACCTCGACGTGGTGCAGCCCCTCTTCGGGGCCGCCTTTCCCGGGCATACGATCCACTACCGCGTGCCGCGAAAGTGATCAATGGCAAAAGATGGAGGCTCTGTTTGAAATGCAAAACGCCGCACCGCAGGACGACCGGACCCTGTTGACATGCTTTTTGACGCGCGACGAGCTGGCGCTCTTGTTCGAGGGGGTGAGGTGCCGTCGGATCAAGGCCACGCGGGTGCAGCTGGCGGCCTGCATGGAGCGGCGGCGCGCTGCTGAGCGGCGGACGCAAAAAAATACCCCGGCCCAAAAGGCCGGGGCGCTGCCGCAGAGGATGAAGAAGGTGTGATAATCAGACAAACCGCACGGCAGCGATTTCGCGCCCGAAGGCTTTGATGCGCTCCTCGATCTTGCGCACGGTCTTTTCGCTGGGGCGGCGTATGCCGTTGATATAGTGGCTCAACTGACGTTGATTTACGCCCGTGATGCGCTCCAGACCGGCCAGCGTAAAGGCATAGGCATAGTATTGCAGGAACGACGGCAGGTCGTATTTGAACTCAAACTCCAGCTCGGGGCACTCTTTGCCTTCGGCGCTGTAATATGCCTGTATTTCCTTGTAGGAGTTGCCGAGGTCGGCGATTGTTTCGGCTACAGTTTTTCCCTGTCCCAGCAAGCCGAACGGCACTGCTTCCAAATATTCCATAGTGGCGTCGAAACTTCCATCCACGCCCCGCTCGATTGTTACTTGTGCTTTCATTGTCTTTGTATGTTTTTTATGGGCGGCAGCTGCCGGGGTCAGAATTTAACCCCGGACTGCTCGCTTATGCTTTTCAGTGTTTTACTTTTCGCTTCCTCCGATTTGTGCCTCGGCAACTGAAATCGTCTGTTTGTCTGTGGACTGAACCACCAGTCGTGATTCGTTCCGTGGCTTACGAGCCGGCACCCGGCCTTGCGCAGCTTTCTTTCTATTTCTGAGTACTTCATCGTTTGGGCTTGTTTGATTATCGTATTACAAAGATAGTAATTTTAATATCTACATCCAAATTTTTCAGCACTTTTTTTTCAAAAAAACGCAAAAAAACACAAAAAAAACACCCCGACCTTTCAGGAGGCCGGGGCGCGCGTTTTCTGGAAAAGTTGTGAAAATTGTCAATTAAAAATTAATGCTTTAGAAAACGCGGATTTCCGAGAGGCGGGCCGCCAGGTCCTTCAGGGCCGCGTCGAGCGTGCGCAGCTCCGCGGGGGTGAAGCGCGCGGGCTTGCCGTTGACCAAATTGCCGTTGATACGCTGGTAGAGCCACTGCCGGGACTTGCCGAAGTAGGTCTTGGCCACGTAAGCCAGCGATATAGCCGGTAGGATGTCCTTTAAACGCTTGCGCAGAACGATTCCGGCTATTTCGTCGTTGGTCTGTCGGATCATGTCGAGGGCCGCAGTTGCCACGCCGGCAGCGTCGGTATCGCACAACTGGCCGATCTCCTGCTGGATGGTTGCGCGTTCGGCTTCCGTTTTGGCTTTCAGAAAACGTTCCTGCAATTTTTCGAGTTTGCCTTTCATGGTGTATGTTTTATGGCCCCCGAAGGGGCCTGTTTTACATTTGTTTTAAGAGTTCGACCAATTTGTCGATTTCGGTTTCAAGATAGAGAAGAGTGCTTGCGACGCCTTCCCTGTTTTTCAACTCGCTGTAAAGTCGCAACATGAAGAGCAACTTTTTTTCGGTCTCTCTTTGTGCTTTGGTTGGAGGTTTCATCGTGTTTAATTTTTAATTGACACTACAAATATAATTGTCTTTTGGTAATTATCCAAATTTTCCGGGTAGTTTTTCGCAAAAAAAGGTCGCTTTTTTCTTGCTAAGTCACGTGCCTGTCGAAATCTTTGTGGTGGAAGATCGGGCCATGAAGATCGAGCGACGGGACATAGCGGATTTAGAGCTGCTGCGGGGTAATCCGCGGCGTATTGAGCCGGACGACATGGCGCGGCTGGAGGCATCGATCCGCGAGCATGGGTTCTGGGACCACCGGCCCGTGGCGGTGTCGCGCCGCGGGGGCGTGGAGGTGGTCATCTGCGGCAACCAGCGTCTGCGCGCGGCCCGCCGCGTGGGGTTGAAAAGCGTGCCTGTGGTGGTCTACGAGGGGCTCTCCGATGCCCGCGAACGCGACATCATCCTGCGCGACAACATCAACAACGGCGATTGGGATTTCGAGGCGCTGGCCTCCGACGCGTGGGCCGATGTCGACTTTGAGGCGCTGGGGCTGGAGCTGCCCGACTTTGGCGAGCAGGCAGACGAGGAGGCCGACGAGTTCGGAAAAGAACCCCCGAAAGAGAAACCCGAAGCGACGGAGTGTCCGATGCTCGCCGACTGCCTCTACGAGAGCGACAATATTTTCGACATTCCCAACCTGCTCTCCGATTTGCAGGCGGGCAAGCTCCAGTTGCCGCTCTCGCCGTGGGGCGCTCTGGCGCGGCAGAAAAGAGTGGCGGCGACCTATCATTTTTATGTCGATGATTACCGTTTCGAGGCTATCTGGAAAAACCCCGCAAAGGTGGTGAACAGCGGCTGCGTGGCTCTTGTCGAGCCCAATTTGTCGTTGTTCGACACGACGCCCGTGGCGTGGGGTCTCCAGTCGATTTATAGAAAGCGTTGGATAGCCCGTTATTTTCAGGAGCGCGGCATCCGGGTTTATGCCGATTTGAATGTCTCGCAGAAGTTCCGCGATTATAACCTGCTGGGCATTCCGGCGGGGTATAACGCCTTTTTCACGCGTGGTTATGCCGACCGGCTGCCGCTGCTTGACGAAGAGCTGGCCATTGCCTGCAAGATTTCGGGGCTACAGACACCCAACCTGATTGTCTACGGCGGCGGGCAGCCCGTGCGGGAGTTCTGCATGGCCCACAACCTCCTTTATGTCGAACAGTTGATGACTTCGAAACGCGAAAATGGGTAAAACAACAGGCGGGCTTCGGAACCTGACCAATGGCAGCCGGGAGTACCTCCAGCGACAGCGGGAAGTGGGCGAGATGATCGCTTCGCGCAAGTATTCGTCGGTGGAGTTCAGCGACGAGGGCGGCGGGTATGTCGCCATCGAAAAGAGCTCCGCCAGGCACAAACCCGAGGAGCTGGAGGCCGCAAAGATATTAGCCCGTAAGGGCTATAAAGTCATTTTGAAAAACGAAGGCGGAGAGGTGAAGACCCCCGACGGCTATTTATTTTCGGCCTCGTTTGAACAGAGAACACCCCAATCCGGAGGCGTAAAAAATTTTAATAAATGTCTGGAACACGCGAAAGTAAAGGGCGCAGATATAGCTGTAGTGTATGATAAGAATAGAGTGTACAACCGAAAGGATGTCGACGATGGAATTTCGCGATATGAAAAGCTGAATAACTATCGCTTCAAAGAGATATTGGTTGTATCACGCGAAGGAAGAGTTCACCGGCATAAGCATAATTTATAAGAAAGGAGCATCCGCACCTGCATACCTTCCTCCATATCGTGTTCCTCGCACCTGGGCGTCTTAGTACGGTTCCCCATTCCCATGAATGTACTTGCGATATGTTGATGCAAAGATAAACAAAAATTTCGCCGAAACAAAAAAACGGATGGTTGCGGACAATGGACATGTGCATAGATATAAGCATAACAAATAGGCCCACCGATAAACTCAGTAGGCCCTGTGAACGACATTATGGTCTGGTTCACATCCCTATATCTCACAATGACGATAGGCTGCCGGCATAGGCGACCAAAACAGCGACTCCATATTGCAAAGATAAACAAAAATTTCGCCGGAAGCAAAAAGTTTTTTCGGGCCGCGGCCAGCGGAGGCGCAATATACTGGGGGCCACAAGTAAAAGAACCGTAATAAGGTTGTGGAGCACTCCGGCCTATTAACGAAAACCCCACTTAGTGGGGCGAGCCTCCGCGTGGCGGGGCTGCGGCTCGACTGCCTGAAGGCAGAAAAAAAGAAACTGTCATTCTGAGGCCTGAAGCCGAAGAATCTGTATAGCGTCAAATGCCCGGCACAGCCGGTGCGAGCCGTAGCCCCCGGCTGCGGAGGCTCGCAACTTCGTAGCGTCGCCCCCGCTGGCTCCGGCTCTCGAACCGTTGCTCTGCGGAGGCCCGCAAAAAACAGCGTGCCCCGCAGCCTCCGGCCCGAAGCCCGCGCAAGACAACGAAAACAACGAAAACAACGAAAAAACAACGATAGCAGTGCCCAATCCGGAGAACATACGCGGCAAAGGCAACCGTTTCTCGACGACCAACCAGCCCGCCAACCCGGGCCGCAAGCCCTCGCTCTACAACCACCTGCGCCAGCTGCTCGGCACCGAGGCCGAGGCCGAACTCAGCCGCGAGGACTACTACCGCCTGATCGGCTGCCTGCTCGAACGCCCGCTCGACGACCTGAAGACCTTAGCCACCGACAAGAAGACCCCCGTGTGGGTGGTCAGCGTCGTGCGCGCCATCGTCAAGGATGCCCAGGCCGGACGCATGAACACGCTCGATTCGCTCCTCGACCGCCTCTTCGGTAAGGCCTCCCAGCCCCTCACGGGCAAGGACCAGACGCCGCTCTTCGAGGCCATGACCGACGAGGAGCTCGACCGCCGCATCCGCGAACTTCAAAACAAGGTGCTATGACCACGACCGAGAAAGCGACTTATTACCAGCTGCTGCGCGAGCGTCTGGTGCGGCGTGCGCGCGTCGACCTGGCGGCTTTCACGCGGGCCACGATGCCCCGCTTCGAGCCGGCGCCCTTTCACCTCTGCTACTACCGCTGCCTGACGGAGTTTGCCGCGGGCCGCATCAGGAAGCTGATGGTCTTCATGCCGCCGCAGCACGGCAAGAGCGAGGGTTCGACGCGCCGCCTGCCGGCCTTCATCCTGGGCCGCAACCCCGATACGAAGATCGCCGTGGTGAGCTACTCGGCGCCTAAGGCCCGCAAGTTCAACCGCGAAATCCAGCGCGTGATCGACACGGAGGAGTACGCCGCCATCTTTCCCCAAACGCGGCTGCATGCCTCGTCCGTGGCGACCGTGTCGGGCTCGTGGCTGCGCAACGCCGACGAGTGCGAGATTGTGGGCCACCGCGGGGGATTCAAGACCGTAGGCGTGGGCGGGCCCCTCACGGGCGAGCCGGTCGACGTGCTGATCATGGACGACATCTACAAGGACGCCAAAACAGCCTGGTCGCCGACCGTGCGCGAGAGCATCGCCGACTGGTACGACACGGTGGCCGAAACGCGTCTGCACAACGACAGCCAGCAGCTGGTGGTCTTCACGCGCTGGCACGAGGAGGACCTCGCGGGGCGTCTTCTGGCCCAGCAGGGGCGCCTGGGGCCCGACAACCCGGGGGGCTGGGAGGTGGTCGTCTATCAGGCCATCAAGAGCGACGCCCCCACCGGCTACGACCCCCGCCGCCCGGGCGAGGCACTCTGGCCCGAGCGCCACAGCCTCGAGAAGCTCGAAGCCATCCGCACGCGCAACAACCACGTCTTCGAGTCGCTCTACCAGCAGGACCCGCGGCCTGCCGAGGGGTTGATGTACCACGCCTTCCGCACTTATGAGATCATCCCCCCGGCTGTGCGATCGGTGCGCAAGGCCTACATCGACACGGCCGACACGGGCAGCGACTACCTCTGTGCGATCTGCTACACGGAGCAGCCCGAGGGAAACTACGTGACCGATATACTCTACACCCAAAAACCGATGGAGTATACCGAGCCGGCGACGGCGCGCATGCTCACGGCGCAGCAGACGCAGACAGCCCTTGTCGAGAGCAACAACGGCGGGCGGGGCTTTGCCCGGGCCGTGGAGGTGCAGTGCCGGGCGCTGGGCAACACCTCGACGCGCGTGGTGTGGTTTGCCCAGCGGGGCAACAAGCAGGTGCGTATCTTCACCCGGTCGGCCGACGTGAACAACATGACCCTCTTTCCGGTGGGGTGGGAGCGGCGGTGGCCCGAGTTTTACCAGGCGGTCACGGGCTACCTCAAGCAGGGCCGCAACGCCCACGACGACGCCCCCGATGCCCTCACCGGGATGGTCGAACGCCTCGGTAATGCCAACGAAACCCGCTATTCGAGAACCTGAGAAAGCTACAAGAATGAAAAATGAAAAATCGGGAGACTCCGCAGCCGGGGGAGGGCTGGTTTTTGGGCGGGGCGTTCAGAAGGACGATTTTACGCGGGCCGGAGCCAGCGGAGCAAGACACAGCGTGTCGGGCCTCCGCGGGGCAGAGGCGGCGGCCCGAGCGACCAAAGGTCGAAACATGTATTTTCGGGCCCGCAGCCTGCGGACGGAACGCAACGCCCAAGTTGCGGGCCTCCGCGGGGCAGAGGCTGCGGCCCGCCTGCCTGAAGGCAGAAAGAAAAATGTCCTTCTGAACGATCGTGAAGAATCTATTGTTTCGGCTCTTTTAGAGCCGCCGAGCCGTAGCCCCGCCCTGCGGAGGCTCGCCCGACAACAAGTCGGGTTTTCGATAATAGGTCGCAGAGCCCTTATCCGGTTCTCTCTATTGCGTCCCCGGGCATTTACGCCCCCGCTGGCTACGACTCGTTTTAGATTCTTCGCTTCGTTCAGAATGACAACGTGGGCGACGGCTCTTGTTATTGATTTTTAATTCTTAATTGAACGCTATGACCCTATTGGAGCGCCTCCGGGCCTTGTGCTGCGAGGCAAACCCAGCTTATCGCTTTGAGTTCGAAAGTCAGAAGATGATGAACGTGAAGGCCGACGACGACCGCTTCCCGTGTGTCTTTTTCGAAGAGTATGTCAACGGGCGCTATCTGCGCAAATACGGTTGGAAAAAGTCGGTGCAGGTCGAGCTGTCGTTCATGCGTCTGGCTCCTTTCCAGTGCGACGCCGCGGAGCGCGAGCGTCTGCGGGGGCTCATCGAGCAGGAGGCCGTCATCCCCTTTGTCGGGGCACTCAACGCTTCTCCGTTCTTCGATGCCATCGACGAGTTTACGTGTCTGGCCGAGCCTCCGCGCTTCGATGCAAATGCCGTGTCGGTGCTGGTGCGTTTCTGGGCGACGTTTGACCTCTGCACGCTATGATTCGGATCGGGAAAATCGTCATCGGCAGCCTCGACATCGGGGGCGGCGAATTCACCTATGGCAACCGCATCGCCTTAGGCGCGATTCTGAGCGACGAGAGCCGTTCGGAGTACCAGCGTCTGAAGGCCGCTTTCCGCGAGCTCTACGGCTACTCCTGCCGCCTGCTGCCGCTGGGGCTGCGTATGCGGCTCTTCGACCGCCTGGTCGCGGGGCTGACCGCGTGGATTCGCCGGGAGGAGGAGCTGCTCCACTACGAACCCTCGGCCGAGGAGGTGGCCGCCGGAGTGGGGGAGCTGACCCGGCGTGTGGGCTACTTTGCGACCCTCAAGGCGCTGGCCAAAGCCTACGGCCGCGATCCCGACGAGGTGCTGGGGTGGGACTATGCCAAAGTCTTCGGCATCCTCCAGACCGATCTGGAGGAGCACAAGTTTGAGGAACGTTACGCGAAGGTGATCCATGACAAATATCGGCGAAGAGATAAAGGCCGCCCTTGACGACTGCATTGCCGACATCCGGCAGCGGCACGTGGCCGCCGGGCAGCGTGCCTCGGGCCGCGGCATGGCCTCGCTGGAGGCGTCTGTGGAGCGCGTGGGGGAGGGTTACCGCGCCCGGATTCTGGGGTTGCCCTACGTCGGGGCCTGGGAGACGGGCCGCGCACCGGCACGCCGGGCGGGAAAGGCGCAGGAGCAGGCGGCGTTTGTGGCGTCGCTGGCCGAGTGGTGCCGCATCCGGGGTTTTCCGGAGAGCAGCCTCAGCGACGAGGAGTATATCCGCACGGCGCGTTGGCTGCGGTGGTACATCAATCGCTTCGGCACGAAGCTCTACCGTTCCGGCGGGCGCCGCGACATCCTCACGCCGGCCTGCGAGGCTCTGGTGCGGCGTATGGAGCAGATCACATCGGGCTATTACGAAAACGAGCTACACGAGAACTTCCGGCAGAAACAAAAATAACAGGGCCTCCGGGAATTTAACCGGCGTTTTGCCGGCGTGGGCTACAGAGCGCCGCAGAGAGCAAAAACTTTCTCTTCGGCGGCGGGGGGGGCACGCCAGAGGCGTGAGGCCGCCGAAGAGGCAACGCTGAAGCGTTGACAAAAAAAGGCGGTGGCACCCGGACAAACGAAACCAACGAAACAAACGAAAACACCGAAAATATGGTCAATTTTTTACGGGATAACCTGCATGAGGCGTTCGATATTGCCAACCGTCACGAGTGCAATCGCCAGGGCGGCATCGCCGTGTGGGATGTGCCCGAGCCGTTCAGGCGGGCGTTCAATCCGATTATCTTCACGCGTACGCGCTATCTTTTCGCCATGGAGGGCTACGAACCCACGCGGGGACCGCGGCCCAATGTGCTCACCGTGGAGCAGGTCAGCTCCAATCCGGCGGACCCGCGCACGGAGCTCCGGCTTGCCTGTCCGGCCGACATGGACCTTGTGATCGCTCTGATGATCGTGGGAATCGGACGAAGCACCCAGACTATCAAAAAGGGGGAACAATCCCACCAGTTCATCGGCATAATTGACAGCATCATCGGATTTTCGCTCTGGCAGCTTGCCGGTGACATCGGTAGTATCGGCGGAGCGGATGATTTTATCGGACAACCCCTTGCCGGGGCGCAGGGTCTGTGGGATCCAGGCGACTTCAGAGACCCGAACACCTCGTTTCCTGTGGGGCCTGCGGGTTCACACTATGCAGATATTGTCACCAGCGCGAATTATATCTACATTCTGCCCGGCACCTCTTATGAGGATTCGAATTATATAGTCGGTTCGGACGGTGCGGTGCTTTATGTCACCGACGAGGTGGACACGGCCACGCTGGATGTTTTCCGGGCCGACGGACAGCCGGGCACAAGGCTTTCAGCCGAGAGTTTTCAGGGGGTCACGCAGTTCGACCTCTCGCCCGTGGTGCGGGGGTGGTTCGACACGGAGCTCTGCGACAGCGGGGCGGGGGCCGGACGGGGCTCCGGTCCCTTTGTGGATGGGCATCTGGCGGTCCGCTATTTCGTCCGGGGGCTCGGGGGGCAGCAGACGACCCACCACTTCGTGGCCCTGAATGCCGTGGCGCAGATCGGCGAGAACCCCGTCTGCGGGCCGGGCGACTTTCTGTCGCAGGCGCGCACGCTGCGGCTCTACGAGGGTTATCCGCTCGACTATTCGGCGATCGATGATGCCGCGGCGGCCTCGTCGCGCGGCGTGGTGCGCACACCCATCGACGCGTCGCACCTGCCTGCGGCCGGGACGGTGCCCTTCGGCGTGGTGCGGGCGTGTGTGCCGGCGCAGCCGTTTTATCTGCGCTGGGTCAATCCGCTGGGGGGTGTGGACTACTTCATGTTCAGCCGGCGGCAGACCTATAAACCCTCCGTGAAGAGCTCCTCCACCTATGAGGGGTATGTCCCCGATCCTTTGCGGGCCCCGTCGAATGTGCGGGTCTGGCAGATCACCACCGCAAACACGGTGACCGTCGGTGCCGGGGGTCTCAGCGACGAGGAGCTCGGGCTGCTGTCGGGACTTCCCTATGCCCCCACGATCGAGTGGTACGACGGCGGGCGCTGGACGCGGCTGGCCGTGGCGAAGTTCGACGGCAGCTTCGGGACCGACAGCCACATGCACAGCTTCGAGATCACCTTCACGCTTCCCCAAATCAACACCCAGTTTTAGCCATGACCGAGCAAATAGCCATCAATGGGGTTTGGATGGACACCACACCCGGCAAGGAGGCCTCGCTGATCTTTCAGTCGCCCTATTTCACCGACCTGGACAACATCGTTTCGAACCGCACGACCAGCGTGGAGCTTCCCGCGACGCCCAATAATTTGCGGGCTGTCGACCGCGCAGACCTGAGCAGCGGTGCCGGGCAGTTCGGCTCGCGCCGCCACCGCGTCGACTACTACCTCGACGGCATGCTCATCTTCACGGGCGAGGCGCAGCTGCTCTCGCTGACGCCCGAGGCGCTGAGGTTCTCCTTCGTGTGGGGCAATATCCGGGTCTTTGAGCAGCTGCTCGACGCCCCGCTGCGGGAGTTGCAGGACCCGCAGCGCACGGGCGACTATGTGACGTATGGTCCTGAGGCGCTCTTTGGCCCGTATTATCCCGAGGGGTGGAACAGCCCCGAAAACTGGGGCGGGGAGCCGGGCGCGCCCGTGTCGGTGCAGCCGATGATGCCCGTTTCGGAGGTCATGGAGCGCATCCGTCAGCGCTTCGGCGTGACGTTCGAGTTCCCGGAGAATATCTCCTTCGACGATTACTATATCCCGCTCCTGACGCGATGTGCGGACGAGAAGTCCCGGCAGATGCAGGGCGTGGTGCTTAATGGGGTCGAACCGGCCATCCAGCAGGTCTGCGTCACGGGCGATGTCACGAGGTGGACGACGATAAAGATCATAGGCGGCGTGAAGCACAACAACAGCGGTTTGTTCGACGTCCGGCACCGCATTATGGATGTCAGCGGGATTAAAAAGCTGCTCGTCAGGGTGCTTTCCGGATTTGCGTTCTCGTCGAATGCCTATACGGACTTTCTGCAAGTCGGGGCGGCGGCCATTGCGGATAACGGGGATTTCTGGTTCCGGCCCCTCAAACGGATTTACGATGAGCGTGTCACGCACGAGTCAACGGGCCGCGTGGGGGAGTTTCTCCACACCTACCCGGAGGATGCCCAGGTCGAAATCGACGTGGCCGCGGAGGGCATCCAGGGCGTCGTCGTTTACTACAATTCGACCTCGGCGAAGCTGTGGCTGCCGGGCCACGAAGGTTTCGGACCCAGCCCTTCGGAGATTCCCAGAATCATGCTTTATGATGCGGAGCTTGAGGAGCTGACCTTTGCCCGGGGGATGCTGTATCCGCTTTATACGAACCTGCCCGACTGGAGCGTGGCGCAGCTGCTGAAGAACCTCATGAAGATGGAGGGGCTCTTTGCGTGTGCCAGCGACGCTGCGACGATTCGCTTCGTGAGTATCGGCCAGCTTTACGACAAGCGCCGGGAGGCGCTCGACTGGACCGACCGTCTGATGCTTACCGACGGAGCCCCCGCCGAGCGGAGTTTCTCGTTCGGCAGCTTCGCCCGCCGCAACTGGTGCCGCTATGCCGAAGACCAGACCGTGACCAGGAGTTACGACAGCAGTTTCGACATCGACAATGCGACGCTCGACGAGCAGACGGACCTCATCACCCTCGACTTTGCGCCCACGCAGGACAACGTCATCCCGGTGTGGCGGCGCGAGGGGGAGGAGTGGACTTTCGAAGAGGTCGAGCCCCGCATCCTCAGGCGCGAGCGCTCCCCGCACACGCCGGGCAACGACAGTGTTTCGTTTGCCGGCCTGTCGTGGCCGCAGATTCTTTACCGGAAGTATAAGAGCTACCAGAACCTCGTCCGGGAGGTGCGGCTGCTCAAAGCTTCGGTGCGGATTTCGGCGCTGGAGCTCCGCGACCTCGACCTTGCGTGCCCGGTGTATGTCCGTCCGTGGGGCCATTATTACGCCATCAACAAGCTGACGGTCAAGTCCGGAGGTTCGGCCGACGTGGAGCTCTTGCAGCTGGGCGCTGCGGTCTGTTATGGTCTTTCGCAGGAGTTGCCGGGGGAAGATGCCGGCCAGGTGGAGGTGCCCGACGGGGGGTACCGCATCGGTCTGCGCGCCAACGACGACGGGACGTATTGTGTGGAGCTTCCCGGGGCGGCGGCCAGCCAGACGGAGGCGCTCATTGCCGATGGGGATTATCATCTGTGCCTGGTGCGTTATGGTTATACGCGCCGGGGCAAGAACGACCGGAGGTGGGACCCCTGCGTGAAGACGCTCATCGGCACCCATACGGACCGTAAGGAGTACCGCAAGTTCCGCGGCGGGCCGATGTGGCGCATTATGGGTCACGAGATTTTGCGCACCGGGAGCCTGTCGTCGCAGTCGCAGATGGCCCGCTCGCCGGTTTACAGGGGCGCGACGCTGGTCTTCGAATTGGAGGAGGCGATCCGCCTGCCGCACGTGAAGTCAGACATTCACAGCCTCACACGTGCGGGCCGCATCCGCAACAGCAGCTGCGGCGGTATCATGGAGCTTTATGTGGGGTTGTACCGGAGGATGAAGGAGCAGAGCGGCGGCAAAGCCGATACCTACAGACGGTGGGGGTGGGAGCTGGTTTCCAACCTGGTGCAGGTGCGCGGACGCAACAAAACACGGACCAGATACTGGGATTTTGATCCGGCGGTCGAATGGGAAGTCTGAAAAAAAATTAGAGCAGCCACAGCCTGAAGTTGTGCACGACCCTTCCCTTGAGTATACACGCAAAGGTAAGTATAAGCGCGCGCAATGCCAAATTTATTTGTGGTTGGGCGAGGAGCGCAAGGCCTCGGCGGCCCTGAAGGGGAAGGTCTACGGCTTAATGACCGGAGGAATAATCATGTGAGATTTAGGGCGCATTAGAGCTTCGCGCTTTTCTGCCTGAGCTTTAGCCTCAATTATTTTGCTTGCATGTTCCAACTCTTCAGGAGAGCAGGAAGTGTCGAATCCTATCCATTTGGAGATAGTCCGAATAACAATAAGCCCAAGAAGTGTCACTCCGAAGACAACAAAAAAGAGGGTCCACGGGGCCATATCGACAAAAAGTGCGCCGATGAAGACTCCGAGAATCCAAAGCGTCATGACTGTTAAAGTGATGCGGGCACCTATTTTCCGGCCGCGGGTTGTTTTCCAGTAGGGAATCTTGCCGCCTTTGGTGGTAATTTTTTTACTGGGGCCTCGATTGTCAGTTATGCTGCAAGCGGCATAGAGGCCAATTATTGCGAACACACAAACACATGTGATAATTTCAACCATGATGACAATCTTTTAAGTCTCCTTGCAAACATACAAAAACCAAACAAAAATAGCAAGAAAAGCATGTCAGAAAAGAAGGTATTGTTGGAGGTGGAGGTTCGGATGACCGAGGCCCTGAAGGAGCTGGCGCAGTACAAGATGCGTGTGGAGGAGATCGACAAGGCCTCGGTGTATTAGTAGCGTCTCCGCGCTCGCTCTCGAGCCTCGATTTTTCTGCGTGCTTGTTCCAGCTCTTCGGGGGTGGGTTTATAGTTGGCAACGCCTATTCCGAATATTTTGCTTATGATAAGCATGAAGATAAAAACCCAGAATATGATAACGCCACTCATAAATATGAGCTGGAAAATGCCATATGGTAAATCTAACTCCATAAACATATAAAAAAAGCAAAGGCATAGAATCCAAGAAATCGCGGATGTTGAGAATATCCATGCTCCGATCTTTTGCCCTATTTGTGTTGTCCAGAACGGGATTTTGCGTCCTTCGTCGGTGGCCTTTTGTCTCTTCAGAGCCAGCACTTTTTCGGAGTTGGAAATAACTAAAAACCACAACATCGTCCACAGGCCCAGCCCGGCGAGAACGAGGTAGCAAAACCATTCATTAGACATATCGGTAGAGTTTTAAAACGTAATAATAGACAAATATAAAATAAAAATTTAGCAACCCAAACTATCATGTCAGAAAAGAAGGTATTGTTGGAGGTGGAGGTTCGGATGACCGAAGCCCTGAAGGAGCTGGCGCAGTACAAGATGCGTGTGGAGGAGATTGACAAGGCCTCGGCGGCCCTGAAGGCGCGCATCAAGGAGGAGGGCGACCAGTCGGGCGAGCTGCGCACGGAGCTTGCGCGCTTGGGCGAGGAGCGCAAGGCGTATAACAAGCTCATTTCGGAGAACAGCCGCCAGATCCAGAACCAGATAACGGCGGGTCAGACCTACACGGGGACTTTGAAGGGCTTGTCGGCGCAGCTGTCGGCGGCGAAGGAGCAATTGCGGGCGATGAAGACCACGGACCCGGGCTTTGCGGCCAAGACCGCGGAGGTTGCGGCCCTGAACGAGAAAGTCAAGGAGTTAGAAGCGTCGTATGGTGTGCACACGCGCGACGTGGGTAACTACCAGAAGGCGACGAACGTGCTGAAGGGGGAGCTTGCGGACCTGCTGGGCGTGCTGAAGAATGTCGGGGCGGGCGGCAGCGTCATGGAGGCCACGGCTTCGTCGCTCTCGAAGCAGGCCGAGGAGTTGAAGAGCCGGATTTCGGAGATCGAGCTTGCAATCCGCAGTACGGGCGACACGCAGAGTGAGGAGGGCCAGCAGATGAACGCCCAGCTCGAGGAGCTCAAAGGGCAGTTGGGCGAGGTTGACGGAGCTTTGGAGGAGTTGGGCGAGAAAAACAGCCTGGACGATCTGAATCAGTCGTTTAATGTGTTAACCTCTTCGGTTAATTTGTTGCAATCTGGTTTTGCTCTTGTTGGCGCGGAAAGTGCCGAGCTTCAAGCGGTATTAAATAAATTGGTCGCAGTTACTAAGGCGATGGATGCCGCCCAGAAATTGGCCGAAGCGACCCAGAAAAAAAGCACGATAACGACGGCCGCAGCTCTTGCTTTGCAAAAGGTGGGCATAAACCAAACTTTGGCTCAATCGAAAGCCCAGGCAGCTGCTACAGCCTATAAGAATGCAGACAACGTAGTAACGAAGGTTGCAACTGGTTTGCAATGGGCATGGAATGCAGCGCTGGCGGCAAACCCGGTGATGCTGATCGTGGTGGGCATTGTGGCGCTGGTGGCTGCGGGGGCGGCGCTGGTCAAGTGGTTAGGCAGTTCGGAATCGGCCACCGACAAAGCCAACAAGGCCCAGAAGGCCTACGAGGAGCAATGCAAGGCGACGCAGCAGGCCGTGGAGGCCGCGGCACTTGCCGAAATGCAGCGCGCGGCGATGCTCACCAAAGAGTATAGCGAGGAGCTCACCGCCATGATGAAGCGCGGGGCCTCGAAGGAGGAACTCGCAAAAAAAGAGGCCGAGCTGGCGCAGAAGCTCACCGAATCGGAAATTCAGGGCATAAAGGACCGGCAGGAGGCCGAGAAAAAGGCCGAAAAGGACGCCGAAGCCTACTACAAGACCCTTCAGGCCGGCATGGAGCAGGCCCGGGCCGAGGCGCAGGGCTTGCGCAAGTTCGACGAGGAGCAGTTCAACGAGTACAAGGAGCGTGTGGCCGAGGCTCAGAAGCTCTACGAGGAGGCCAAAGCCACGCGCCTGCAAAGCGAGCAGGAGCTCGCCCAGAAAGAGCAGCAGCTGGCAAAAGCCGACTACGACGCCCGGCAGCAGCAACACGAGCAGCAGAAAGCCCTGCGCGACAAAGCCTTCGCCGCCGAGCAGGCCCGTTACGACCGCGACCTGAAGCTCCGCCAAACCCACCTCAAGACGGCCAGCACCTACATCTACGACCAGACCCTGACCCAGGAGGAGAACAACGCCCGCAAATTCAAGTCCGACATGAAGTATGCCGCCGAAAGTCTGGCCCTCACCCAGCAGGCCGAGCGCGACAAGCTGGCGATGAAGCTCAAATTTGGCCAGATAACCCGTGCGGCCTACGACGAAGAGATGGCCGCCCTGCGCCAGCAGCAGCAGGCCGACACGGCCCAGTTGCAGACGATCCAGCTGGCCCAGACGGAAGATTTTATGCGCAAGCTCAGCGAGCAGGCCCGGGCGCTGGCCGGAGGCGGGGGTCTCGACGAGCAGCTCGACGCCGTGAAGTCGAAATATGCGGCGGCCCACGAGGCGATCAGGAACGATGCCGCGCTCTCGGCGGACGAGCGTGCATTCTACGAACGTCGCCTGGCCGAAAAAGAGGCCGCGGAGCTCAAGCAGATACGCCAGCAGGCCGAGGAGGAGATGAGCCACGAGATCACCGAACAGACCGAGGAGCGCTACCGCGACGACGTGCGCCGGTTCTCCGAGTCGGTCGGCGAGCAGCTCCGCCTGGAGGCCGACAAGCTCCGCGCGATCATCGAGGCCCGCCGTCAGGCCGGCCTCGACACGCAGGCTGAAGAGGCGGCCCTGCGCCAGGTCGAGAGCAACCAGCGTGCCGCGCAGCTCAACCTCGACCTGCTGCAAGCCGGCAGCAACGCCCGCGAGAAGTCAGACATCCGACGCGCATACCTCGAGCAGGAGCTCGCCTCGGGAGAGCTCACGGCAGAGCGCCGCGCCGAGCTGGAGCAGGAGCTCTCCGACGTGATCATCGAGCAGCAGCGGCAGCGCGTGGCCGCCGTGGAGCAGTGGGCCTCGCAGGCCGTGTCCCTGGCATCGGGCGTCAACGACCTGATGAACGCGCTGGGGGACGCCGAGGTGCAGAAAGCCGAAAAGAGCAACGACGACCAGAAAAAATCCCTCGAAAAACGCCTCAAGGCGGGCATGATCAGTCAGAAGGAGTATGACAAGCAGGTCGCGGCCCTCGATGCCGACCTCGACGCCAAGAAGAAGAAGATAGCCCTCGAGCAGGCCCGGCGCGAAAAGGCTCTGTCGATCTTCCAGATCGGTCTGAATACGGCGATGGCGATCATGAAGATTTGGGCCGAGGTGCCGAAAGCGGACTTCGGCGCTATGACGCTCGTGTTGACGGGTATAGCCGCGTCGATGGGCGCCTTGCAGCTGGCCACGGCGCTGGCCGCGCCCCTGCCCACGGCCCGCAAGGGTGGGCGTATCTCGGGTGCCACGCACGAACAGGGCGGCGTTTTAGTCAACACCGAAGACGAGGAGCGCATCATCTCGGCGGCCCCGGCCAAAGCGTTCCCCGAGCTGCTCAACCTGATTTCCTACATCGGCAAGCACGGCGCCGGAATCCCCGAGACGGGTTTCGCCGTGCGGGCCGCGACGGCCGGGCATGGGGCCTCCCCGGCGACTATGGCGGCCCCGGCTCCCGACTATGAGCAGCTGGCCCGCAGCATCGGCGACTGTGTGGGTGAGCGTATGGCCGGGGAGCTGCGGGGCCTGAAGGTCTACCTCTCCGTCACGGAGCTGCGCGAGGCCGAAAAGGAGTATGCGAAGATCGAGCAGGGGGCTAAAATCTGACGCCATGACGATCTATGAACTGGCCATATCCATTCCCCGCGACAAGCGGGAGAGCCTCGCGGCAGCGGGCGTGCTGTCGGGCTCTGTGGTGCGGCACATTTATATTTATGAGATGTTCATGCGGGCCCTGAGGCGGGGTGCGGGGCGCATGGACGCCTACGCCGAGGTCTCGGCGCGCTGCTTCACCAGCGAGGAGAACGTCCGCAAAATCGTTCGCCGCATGAGCCGCCAGGCGGAGTGAGGGGAAATATTGATTTTATTATATGTCTTTGCGGCGTCAATAGGGTATTTGAAAAGCCCCCTCCGAGGAGGGGGAGCGGACGGTAATATTTTTTACCAACTTCGCCCGCTGCGGGCCGTTACCTTTGTAACCAATGGTAACGATCAAGGTCCATACACCCATTGCCAGCCAGCAGGAGGGGATGTTCTTCTCGATGGATGGCGCTGAGGAGTCGGTTTTCTCGCTGGAGGCGTGCCGGAATTTGTTCGATGCGCACCCCCGGGAGCGGGATTTTCGCTTCGAGCTTCACTGTCCGGGCGGCTCGGTTCCGGAGGGTCTGGCTATCTATGACTTTCTGCGCACGTCGGGCAAAAACATCTATATGAACATCGAGGGTGCGTGCCACTCGATGGCCGTGGTGCTGTTGCTGGCAGCCCCGCGCGAGAACCGCACGGCCAATCCCAACTGCCGGGCGCTGATCCACAAGGTCTCGGGCAGTGCTTATGGCGGCACGGCCGACGAATTGGAGCAGGCCGCCCGGAGCATCCGCCAGTATCAGGAGAGCATCCTCGACATCTATGCCGACCGGACCGGCGAGCCGCGCGAACGGCTCGCCCAGATCATGGACGAAGAGCGCGAACGCACGGCACAGGAGCTTCTGGAGTGGGGCTTCATCGGCCGGATCAACACGTACAACACCAATTTTAAACCCAACAACATCATTATGAACATCAAACAGTTGAAACAGAAAGCCAACGACTTTCTCAACAGCCTCAGGGACGTTCTGAGCGTCGTCAACTTCGATTTCGTCGACGAGGAGGGCTCGGTGCTCTTCTCGACCGAAACCGAGGACGACACGCTCGAAGTAGGTATGCCGGCCACCCCCGACGGCACCTTCACCATCGCCGACGGTCGCCAGGTGACGATCGCCGAGGGCGTCATCACCGAGATTGTGGAGCCCGACGCCGGGGAGGATACGGAGCTGGAGGCCGAGAATCGCCAGCTGCGCGGGCAGCTTGTCGAGGCTGCGGCGATCATCCGCGACCTGAAAAAGAACCTCCGCAGCAACTACACCCCCGCCGGGCGTCTGGGCACCCCCTCGAAGGGAGCACGCACGGCCAACAGCGGCCCGGCGCGTAAGGACGACGTGCGCGAGCGGCTCTCAAAAACCAAGTCGAACCAGTAAGCCCCTGCACACCATGAAATCCATTCTGGACTTTTCGAAATTCACCTTCTCGGCGGAGCAAATCCGCGACATCAACGAGCTGGTCTACGAGCAGGTGCTCCACGCTCCCGATCTGGACTACCTCCACACGATGTTCCCGGGCATCGTCTACGACAAGGAGATCGGTTTTGTCACTTCGTCGGGGCTCGTCGGCATGAAGGGACAGGGTTGCGACCCCACGCCGCAGGACTGGAACATCGCCTCGCGCAAGGTGCTGTGGCAGCCCAAGCCGTGGGAAATCTTCATCGACGAGTGCGCCTCCGATCTGGAGAACACGGCCGCCGTTTACAGCATGAAGCGGGGCACGGCCATCGACGACCTGACCGATACGGACTATATGGCCATCGTGGTGATGGTGCTCACCGACGCCGTGCGCGATTTTATGTATCGTCTGGTGTGGTTCAACGACACCGATTCGGCCAACGCCGGCGACCAGGGCGGTATCATCACGTCGGGTGTCAACGTCGACTATTTCAACATCATCGACGGGTTCTTCAAGCAGTTAGGTATCGCCGTGACGGCGCACTCCGAGCTGCTGGTGCCCATCGCCGCCAATGCCAAAGAGACGAAGGCCGGGCAGATGGCCGCGATGGACAGCGAGGCGGCCTTCGAGCTGCTGAAGTCGATGTACTACAAGGCGCCGATCGAGCTGCGCTCGTCGGGCAACATGCGCTTCCTCGTTACGCGCAGCGTGGCCGACGCCTACCAGCAGTACCTGATCGGCAAGGGCATCGAGAGCACCTACAAGAACCTTGTGGAGGGCATCGACGCCCTGACGTTCCTCGGTGTGCCGGTGGTTCCGGTGCACATCTGGGACAAGATGATCCAGTCGTTCAACGACCTGGGTACGACCTGGTACAAGCCCCACCGTGCGTTGCTCATCGAGCGGGAGAACCTCGCCGTGGGAACCCCCTCGCAGGAGGCTTACGGGACGATGGACATCTGGTACGACAAGACGTCGCGCAAGAATTATATTCTCCTGAAGGACAAGCTCGACGCGAAGCTGCTCGACGACCGCCGCCTGGTTTATGCGCAGTAGGCAGCCCCGGCTTGCGTATGACAGCCAGAGGCTGTTCGGGCCGGAGCCACCCCCGGCGGAGGCCCGACACTTGGTGTCTCGTCTCCGCTGGCCCCGGCTTGCGGAAATTATGAATTTATAAATTGTAAGTTATGAAATGCGGACAGTTAAGCAAGAGCCTGACGCTTGCTGCGTGCGGAAGCTCGACGGCAGCGATCAAGGCTAAGATCATCATCGGCAACCACGACGACATCGACAAGGAGGCATCGAAGGTTTCCGACGGCGTATGTTCGGAGCTGGTGCTTACCCAGAGCAGCGGCGGGGCTTTTCTCTATGAATCGCACCGCAACGCCTTCGAGGGCAACTGCACCCTCTCGAAGGGCACCTATCAGAGCTCCTACGACCACCAGATCGTCGTGCGTATCTTTGTCAAGACCCAGGAGGCCAAGGACGAGCTGAACAAACTCAAGGATTCGAAGGTCTTTGTCATCACCGAGGGCGAAGATTCCCGCAGTCCCGAGACGCACTACGAGATTTATGGCTTCGACAACGGCCTTGTGCTCACCGACCTTCAGGCCGCCACGACCGATTCCGACGGGGTGATCTATACGGTCACGCTCGCCTCGGGCGACAGCTCGAAGGAGTCGGGGCTTCCCGTGTCGTTGTGGGCCGGCTCTGCGGCGGCGACCCGCACGGCGGTCGATGGTCTGGTCAAGGCCTCATCGGCCGAGTGAGGATGGAGCAGTTGGAGGAGTTCCGGGCCCGCTATTGCGGCGTGAGTCTGAGTGATGTGCGGCGCTTAGTGAAGAGCGACGCAGCTTTCCGGCAGCAGGTGGAGACGCTCTATGTCTGCATCTTCCACCGGCCGCTCAACAAACGGTGCTCCGATTGCTGGCTCGATGCCTTCTTACTCTTACGCAGAACCCCAACCGACTACCTTATGGCTATCAAGCAACGACAATTCGAACTGCGCTATGGCGCACTGCTGATCGATGTGGTGGACCACGACGACCGTAAGATGGTCTCGGCCCATAACCTGACCGACGAACTGGCCCTCTATCATCTGAGGACCAACCCCCGGTGCATCGACAAGTTCACCCGTTATCCCGACAACTGGAAGACGCTGGCCGCCCGCAGCGGCCGCAAGAGCGCCGTCTCCGAGCAAGGAGGAGGCAGACGCAGTCGAGAGTCTAAAAGCGAGCTGTAGCCCGCGGGGGCGAGTTTGTCGAGCCTCCGCGGGGGCGGGGCTACGGCTCGATCCGGCTAAAGCCGGAAACAGATTCTTTGCTCTCCGCTCAGAATGACAGTCATCAACTGGCGGGCCGCAGCCTCTGCCCTGCGGATGCTTTTCCCGCAACGCCCGAAAGGCGTTGCCTCTTCGGCGGCCTCACGCCTCCGGCGTGCCCCCCCCCGACCGCCGAAGAGAAACTTTTCGCTGGCTGCGGCCCGCGTTTTAATTCTTAACTCCTCATGAAGGTAAGCACACTGCGCACGGAGCCCCGCCTCGATACGGGCAACAACCGGGGGTTGCACATCCAGACTTATGGCGAGCACAACGACCAGCCCCAGCGTTATGCCGAGATCGTCGCGGCCAGCGCCACGGGGTCGTCGTGCGTGGAGACTTACCGCAAGTTCATCGAGGGCCGTGGTTTTGCGCAGACCGACTTTGCCGCTGCGGCGGTCGATTCGCGGGGTACGACGGCCGATGCCCTGCTGCGGGCCGTTGCCGACGATTATGCCCGCTTCGGGGGCTTTGCGCTCCATGTCAATTATAACGCCCTTTATGAGGTTGTCAGCGTCTCGCACGTGCCGCTGGAGTTCGTCCGCTTCGAGGAGCTCGACGAGGCTCTTCACTTCACGCGCGTGGCCCTGCATCCCGACTGGGGGCGTCGTTTTATGCGGCTGCGGCCCTTCCGTCCGCGCGACATCGAGTGGTTCGGTCTGTTCGACCCCGACCCTGCGACGATCGATCGCGAGGTCTCCGCAGCCGGGGGCTGGAACGGCTATCGGGGTCAGATTTTCTATTACTCCAACCGCGGCGAGCGGGTTTATCCGCTGCCCATTTATGAGGCCGCCGTTACGGACATGAGCACCGAGGAGGGATTTTCGAACATCCGTCTGCGCAATGCCCGCAATAACTTCCTGCCCGCGGGCATGATCGTCGACTTCGACCAGACCAGCAGCTCCGGGGAGCAGGAGGAGCAGACGCGCGAGGAGCTGCGGGCCTTCCAGCAGGACACCAACGCCGGAAACCTCATGTATACGACCCTGCGCAACGGCGACCAGGAGCCCCGCTTCATCCCCTTCAAGGGCAACAACTACGACAGCGAGTTCCGCAACGGCGAGGAGCGCGTGCCCCAGATCATCGGGCGATGCTTCGTGCAGCCGCCCATTCTGCGGGCCGAGGATGTGGGGTCCCATTTCGGGGCCGACCTGATGACCAATGCCTACGACTTTTATAACGCCATCACCGAGGACGAGCGCACGGCTGTTGCGCGGGTCTTCGGGCGAATCTTCCGGCTGTGGCACGACCCGTCGATCAACCCGGAGGGTGATTATTCGATTCTGGCCAAGGTTTACCGCGTGAATACGTCGCTGGCCGAGCGTCTGGGCGGCAGCGCCGCGGAGGTGCTCGCACTGGTTTTCGATCCGTCGAAGGAGATTGCGGTCAAGCGCCGGGTGCTGAAGACCATTTACGGCCTCGACCAGGAGGAGATCGACGATTTACTGGGTATGTCATGATTATCGACGTTGAATACATCCGCCGCTACCGGCCTCTGGCCCGCAACATCGCCGACGAGCGTGTGGCCATTTATATCGCCGAGGCCGAGAAGCTCGACATCCTGCCCGCTATCGGTGCGGAGCTTTACCAGCGTTTTGCGTCGATAGGTACCATCGCGGTGGACGATTCCGGGGCTCCGTTGCTCGACGATGCGGGCACCCCGATTTGCACCCTCCGGGAGGGGGAGCTGCCCACCACTGAGCATAAGTTGCTTAACGGCGGTTATTATACCGACGCCGAAGGGTGCCTTCGCCATTTCGAGGGGCTGCGCACGGCCCTGGCTTATCTGGCTTATGGGCGTTTTGTCCGCAACCATGCGGCCAGCGTTACGCCTTATGGCGTGGTGACCAAATTGGGAGAGGACAGCACCCCGGCCGATGCGCGGACCGTTGCGTCGGTTGCCTCCGATGCCACGCGTATCGGGCAGGAGCATCTGGCGGCGGCGCTGCGTTATTGGAAGAGCGCGGGTGCTGTCGACGAGGGCTGCCAGACGGCTCCGGCGGCACGGCGCAAGATTGTTTGTATAGCAAGTTAACCCCATTATGCAGGAGTACGAACCCACCGGAAAGCGCTTCGCCACGGATTTCGAGCGGATCGACGCTGTAAAACCCGACGATAAGATATTGATTCACGATTCGGCCGATGGAATTGTGAAGTATGCCACGCCCTCACAGCTCACTTCGGGGCTTCCTGGCGACCCGGGTCCGGCAGGCCCACAGGGCGAACAGGGTCCGGCAGGTCCGAAAGGCGACCCGGGCGAGCAAGGTCCGGCAGGTCCACAGGGCGAGCAAGGCCCGAAAGGCGACCCGGGCGAACAAGGCCCGGCAGGTCCAAAAGGTCCGGCAGGCGAACAAGGCCCGGCAGGCGAACAAGGCCCGGCAGGTCCACAGGGCGAGCAAGGCCCGGCAGGCCCTCAAGGCGAACAGGGCCCGGCAGGCCCACAGGGCGAACAGGGTCCGAAAGGCGAGACCGGCCCGGCAGGCGAACAAGGCCCGGCAGGTCCACAGGGCGAACAGGGCCCGGCAGGCGAGACCGGCCCGGCAGGCCCGAAAGGCGAACAAGGCCCGAAAGGCGACCCGGGCGAGACCGGCCCAGCAGGTCCACAGGGCGAGCAAGGCCCACAGGGCGAACAGGGTCCGGCAGGTCCGAAAGGCGACCCGGGCGAGCAA
>CAJUIE010000012.1 GCA_910586375.1 uncultured Alistipes sp.
GAATCCGGCGGGCATTTAAGCCCGCCGGGTTTAAAAAATCGGCTCTGAGCCGGTTAAAAAACCCAGTGTTCCACGTGGAACACTGGGGCGCTCTCCGGCAAGGAGAGACTACAGCAACTTTGTACACCAGCTGTGCTTATCCTCAATACGACCGTATTGAATATCTTGTAAAAGAGTATAAAGTTTCATTGAAACAGAACCAACCTCTTCGCCATACTCATAAACCTTATTAGTCTGCATATCGAAAATCTTCGAAACAGGAGAGATTACAGCTGCCGTTCCACACGCTCCACACTCCTCAAATGTTTCCAATTCTTCGAGTGACACTTCGCGCTCTTCAACAACAAGACCTAAGTCAGCTGCCAGCTGCCGCAAACTCATATTCGTAATCGACGGCAGGATCGATGGCGACTTAGGCGTAACATACTTTCCTTGCTTGATACCGAAAAAATTAGCCGCTCCGAACTCCTCAATATGCGTATGGGTTGCGGCATCTAAATAGAGGACGTTTGAAAAGCCCAAATCATGCGCTCGCTGGCCCGAATAGATACTGGCCGCATAGTTGCCACCCACCTTCACGTCGCCTGTTCCACGTGGAGCAGCCCGATCCTGATCGCGGTCGATAACTACCTTAATAGGCTTGATCCCATCCTTGAAATAAGCTCCCACCGGCGACGCATAAATAACCAACATAGCATCCTTTGCCGCCTTGACGCCTAAACCCGCCGTCGTGCCAAACATCACAGGACGCAAATACAACGACGCTCCCGTGCCATAAGGAGGGATATACTTCTCATTGCGCCGCACAACCTCCTTGCAACCCTCAACAATCATCTCCAGCGTAGGCAGAGGCAGACACAAACGCTCGGCCGACGCACGCAGCCGTCGTGCATTATCCTCGACCCGGAAAAGCCTTACCTTGCCGTCAACACCCCGAAAAGCCTTCAACCCCTCGAAAAGCTCAAGCCCATAATGAAGGCAATAAGCCGACATGTGAATCCGAATATATTCATCATCCGTCACTTCCATTTCACTCCAGCGACCACCGGTAAAGGTATAACGGACGTTGCAATCGGTCTTGTGGTAATCAAACCCCAAAGCACTCCAATCCATATTCGACATAATTAATATATTGTGTGTCAACTATTTAACCAACAACGGCGCCAGCTATCGTCTCGCCATCGGGTCCCAGCAGACGCAGACGTCCGCCGGCGTCTTCGGCCATAAGGATCATGCCCCGCGAGAGAGTGCCTTTGAGTTCACGCGGCTGAAGGTTGACGAGCACCAGCACCTGACGCCCGACGAGCTCCTCGGATGTGAAATGTTCGGCGATACCGGAGACGATTTCGCGCTGGTCAATCCCCGTGTCGACAGTCAGTCGCAGCAGTTTTTTGGTCTTGGCTACCTTCTCGGCCGTCAGAATTGTAGCGACGCGAATATCCATCTTCTGGAAGTCATCGAACGCCACCTCTGCCTTTTGCGGCTCGACAGCCTGAGGAGCTTCAGCCGCCAAATTAGCCGCTTTGGTCGCCGCAAGCTTGTCCAGCTGACGCTGGATCACGTCATCCTCGATCTTCTCGAACAACAGCGCCGGAGTGCCAATCCGATGGCCCTCTGCAATGAGGTCGGTAGTTCCAAGACGGTCCCAGACAAACTTATCGACGGAGAGCATCTGCAAAATTTTCGCCGCCGAAAAAGGCATAAAAGGCTCGATGGCTATGGCCGTATTGGCCGTGATCTGCAAGGCAACATTCAGAATCGTATTCACCCGTCCGGGGTCACTCTTGATAACCTTCCACGGCTCGGTATCAGCTAAATAACGGTTACCGATGCGGGCAATGTTCATAGCATCCCTGAGTGCTTCGCGGAAATGATAGTGCTCGATATTGCTTTCGAGCGAAGCCTTGACGGCGGCCATCTCGTCGATAGTTTCCCGGTCGTAATCGGTCAGTTCTCCGCAGGCAGGGACAACGCCGTCGCAATACTTCTGCGTGAGGACCAGTGCCCGGTTCACAAAATTACCTAAAACAGCGACTAATTCGTTGTTGTTGCGAGCCTGGAAATCCTTCCACGTAAAGTCGTTATCCTTAGTCTCGGGGGCATTGGCGCACAATACATAGCGCAGAACATCCTCCTTGCCGGGGAACTCGTCAAGATACTCGTGCAGCCACACGGCCCAGTTGCGCGAGGTCGAAATCTTGTCGCCCTCAAGATTCAGGAATTCGTTGGACGGCACATTCTCGGGCAGGATATAGTCCCCGTGCGCCCGCAGCATCGACGGAAAGACGATGCAGTGGAAGACGATGTTGTCCTTTCCGATGAAGTGGACCATCTTCGTATCATCCGACTTCCAGTACTTCTCCCAATCGGGTGTAAAATCCTTAGTAGCAGATATATAACCTATTGGTGCATCGAACCAGACATAAAGAACCTTCCCCTCGGCACCCTCGACGGGAACAGGAATGCCCCAGTCCAGGTCGCGGCTCACGGCACGCGGCTGCAAACCGCCATCAAGCCAACTCTTGCACTGTCCGTAAACGTTGGTCTTCCACTCCTTATGCCCCTCCAGAATCCATTCGCGCAGAAACGTTTCATACTGATCCAAAGGAAGATACCAGTGCTTCGTCTCGCGCAGCACAGGCACCGAGCCCGACACAGCACTGTGGGGATCGATCAGTTCTTCGGGTGAGAGGGTTGAGCCGCACTTCTCGCACTGATCGCCATAAGCGCGATCGTTGCCGCACTTGGGGCAGGTACCGACAATATAGCGGTCGGCCAGAAATGTCCTGGCCTCCTCGTCGTAATACTGCATCGAGGTCTTCTCGATGAACTTTCCCTCGTCGTAAAGTTTGCGAAAGAAAGCCGAGGCAGTCTCGGCGTGGGTTTTCGACGAGGTACGCGAATAGATGTCGAACGACATACCGAGACGCGCGAAAGAGTCCTTAATGATATGATGATAGCGGTCGACAATCTGCTGCGGCGTGACGCCCTCCTTGCGGGCCTTGATCGTAATAGGCACACCGTGTTCGTCCGATCCGCAGACCGAAACGACGTCGCAGCCCCTCAACCGCAAATAACGTGTATAAATATCCGAGGGTATATAAACCCCCGCCAGATGACCGATATGTACCGGGCCATTGGCATAGGGGAGGGCCGAAGTGACCAGATAACGCTTGAACTCTTTAGCCATGATTAGATACTTTCCGATTTGTGTCAAAAGTACGAATTTTTGCGATAATTCGAAACTTAGCGAAATGAAAATTCTCTATTGCGCCCAAAAAAGGCGTTATTTTCCAATCTGAAATAACATAGTTTGAAGTCAATATTGATTTTCGCCAACCTTTTCACGAAATTTGCAACCGCAACAGCCCCAAAAAGAGGATGTTCTATTGCATTTTCCGAATATGTTGTCTATTTTTGCGATGACATACTGACTAACACGGAAAGTGTAAGTTTATTCTTGACTTGCGAACGTAGGAAATTCACCGGTAGAGAGAATAGGCCGACATCTTCTTCACGTCCCATCCATATTCTATGGAGCGGCGTGGGGCTGTTGCTTATTTTATCTACGAAGGTTTCCTACGACCTGCAAGTCCAAAATAGGCTTCCGGCACCACGCTTTTCGTTTCTCTTGATATTAAAACTATCCCCTCGGGGTGCGGAAGGAAAAAACTTCAAACATCATGAAGAAATTTACTCTTTGCGTCCTCTTCGCAATGGGCGCAATGTGCGTGGCCAACGCACAGGACAAGGCCGTGTCGCTGGGTCTGCGCGCCGGTCTGAACGTCAACACGCTCACCTACTCGGGCAACAATGAAGCCGAAATCCGCGATCTGTACAAAAGCCACACAGGCTTTCATATCGGCGCCGTGGTGAACTGCAAAGTCGCCGGTAACTTCTACCTCCAGCCGGGCCTCTACTTCACCACGCGCGGCGCCAAAATGGAGGAAACAGGCACCGAAGGGGAGTACAAATACAGCCTCACCGAAAAGATCAACATGAACTACCTCCAGATTCCCATCTCGGCCTCCTATCGCTTTCCGGTGGGCAAAATCGTGAAGATCGACATCAACGTCGGTCCCTACGTCGCCGTAGGTCTGGGTGGCAGAGTTAAGGAGGAGGCAACCATACGCTACAACGGCATGAGCGAATCGGAAAACCTCAGTTACGACGTTTTCGGCAAATCGACCGATGACGAAAATCGCGGCGACTTCAAGCGTTTCGACGCCGGTCTGCGCTTCGGTGCCGGGGTTCATATCAGCAAGTTCAATATCGGCCTCATCTACGATTTGGGACTCGCGAATCTGGCCCACACGGGCGACAACGCGTGGAACAGAGGCACCAAATTCCGCAACGGTTCATTCCTGGTATCGGTAGGCTACAACTTCTGACACCACAAGCATTTATCATGAACAAAACCCCCGGGACGTCGATTGGTCCCGGGGGTTTTTAATGACTGATTGGGTGAATATTCCGGCCTCTCAGACCCCGCGGCAGACCGAATGTAAACTGTCATCCTGAGCGAAAGCGAAGGATCTGTGCCGCGTCGACAGTCTGCCTTTAGGCAGGCGAGCCGCAGCCCCCGGCTGCGGAGGCTCGCAAAAAACACGCTCGCCTCCGCTGGCTGCGACCCGCATAATTGTGCATTGTGAATTGGCTCAAGCCCCCGCCATCTTCAGCCCTCGAACCTTACTTGCCCTTCTTTCCGCCGACGAGCTGCATTTCGTCGAGCAACCACCCGGCTCCGGCAAACTTGTCAATGATGAAGAGGACATAACGTACATCGACAGCTATGGTGCGCTGCAATTCAGGTTCAAACGCCACGTCTCCCGACATAGCTTCCCAGTTGCCGTCGAAGGCCAGACCAACGAGCTCACCACGACCATTCAATACGGGAGACCCGGAGTTTCCGCCCGTAATGTCGCAGTCAGCCAGGAAGCACGTGGGCAGCTCGCCATTTTTATTTGCATAACATCCGAAGTCGCGCGCGGCGTAAAGCTCCTTAAGACGCCCGGGCACAGTAAACTCCATCGGATTGGAGGGATCCTCCTTCTCCATCACCCCCTTGAGGGTTGTATAGTGATTATAGCGGACACCATCGGCCGGGTCATAAGGCAATACACGGCCATAGGTCAGACGGATCGTGAAATTGGCATCCGGAGCCCACGCACGCTCAGGCTGCCGCATCATCAGACCGGCTTCATACTTGCGCATACCTTCCTCATAGAGCGACACGAACTCCCGACGTTTGGGTTGCAGCTCGCGGTAGAGCGCCAACACCGAGCGGGCCAGCGGCAGGGCAGGGTCGTCAGCGATCTTCTCAGGCGAATAATCATCCAAAAGCGCCATCACCTGCTCCTCAGAGGCGAAGACCGAGCGGTCATAGAGGCAGTTGACATAAGCATCGATGTCACCGCCGAAATCCTTGTCAACGACCTCCTCATAGAACGAGGGACGGGTCGTCATCTGCTCGCGGGCGATACGCAGCATCCGCTTGGCCACTTTGCGGTCGGTGGGGGCATTGTAATCCTTATACCACGCTCCCAGCCGTCTTTTCACCGCCGCCACATCCCCGAAGCTCTCACGAACTCCTCCGTCCTGCATCCTGACAAATGCCAGGGCGGGTGTAAGCAGCTCGACACCATTGAGAAAGGCTTCGGTGAGGTATTGCAGCGTCGCCGCAGGCCCGGACATCCCCTCAATAGCCGTCTGGATTTTACTCAGGGCATCCATATAGCCCTCTTCGGGCAACGTGTAAGCCTCAGCCCAGGCCTGAAAAGCAGCCTCCTGCTCCTGCTTACGCTCCTTGACATTCAACTTTTCGATCCCGCGCGACATGCCGATCGAATTTTTCCAGTAGTTGGACGAACGGGCATATTTCGACGCATACTGAATACGCACCTTGTCACTGGCCGACATATCCTCCCATAAAATAGCCTGCCGTTCTCCGCGGATAAAGATACGTTGCGGATTCGATACACGCAGCATGTTATCAATTTCATAGGAAGTTGCATAACGCTGCGTCGATCCCGGAAACCCCATAATCATGGCGAAGTCGTTCTCCTCAACACCATCGAGTGAAACCTTAAGGAACTTTTCAGCTCTGTAAGGCTTGTTCTCGCGCGAATAATCCGCCGGACGGTTGTCGGCATCGGCATAGACGCGGAAGATCGAAAAATCACCCGTATGGCGAGGCCACATCCAGTTGTCCGTATCACCGCCAAACTTACCAACCGACGAAGGCGGAGCTCCGACCAAACGCACATCTCGGTACACCTCCTTGACGAAAGCGAAATATTGATTGCCAGCAAAGAAGGTCTCCACATCGACCTCCATGCCGGGGTTCTCCTGCCCGAGCCGAGCCTCGATAATCCCGATATTGACTCGCGTAATGGAGTCATACTCCCGCTGCCCCGCAATCGAGGGGACATTGCCTATAACATCGGCCGTGACGTCGGCAATTTTGCGGATGAAACGCACCTCCAGTCCCGGCACGGGCAACTCCTCAGCCTGAGACATAGCCCAGAAACCGTGTTTAAGGTAGTCGTGCTCAACGGACGAGAGCTCCTGAATCGACCCATAACCACAATGGTGATTGGTAAAGAGCAATCCCTCAGGCGAGACGATCTCGCCCGTGCAACCACCGCCGAAGATAACGACTGCATCCTTCAACGACGATTTTTCGAGGCTGTAAATATCCTCAGCCGAGAGCTTGCAGCCCCGCTGCTTCATCGTCCGGATATTCATCTTCTGCAAGTAGGGCAACATCCACATTCCCTCGTCAGCCACCGCGGAGAAGGATATCGACACGGTAACAACCAACAATAAAAGTTTCTTCATGATTCCTGTCATTTTATATGTATCATGTTCAAAATCGAACGCTCTGCCTGTTTGCGTATCTCCTCGTCGATGTGAATTTCGGGGGCTTCGTTTTCGAGGCAGGAGACGATGTTTTCCAGAGTCACCATCTTCATATAGCGGCAGTTGTTGCAGCCGCAAGTCTCGTCGTCAGGCGGCGCCGGAATAAAGGTCTTCGAAGGATAGCGGCGCTGCATTTCCGCCAGGATGCCCGCCTCGGTCACGACGATAAATTCCCCGGCATCGCTGCGACCGCAGTAGTCGAGAATCGCGGCTGTGGACCCCACAAAATCGGCCGCTTCAAGGATGTAGGCCCGGCACTCCGGGTGTGCTACAACCCGGGCCTCGGGATGCAGACGCTTGAGCTCCAGCAGCCTCTCCAACGAAAACTCTTCATGAACGTGGCAGGCGCCGTCCCACAGCACCATATTCGACCGACCGGTCAACTTGCGGATGTAAGCGCCCAGATTGCGATCCGGAGCAAAGATCAGAGGTTGTTCAGCCGGGATCGCCTCAACGACCTGCAATGCATTGGACGACGTGCAGCAAATATCGGTCAGAGCCTTGACCTCAACCGTCGTATTGACATACGACACCACCTTATGATCGGGATACTTAGCTTTAAAAGTGGCGAAATCATTCGCTTCGCACGACTCCGCCAGCGAGCACCCCGCCTCCGGACAGGGAATAAGCACCTTTTTCTCCGGACAAAGCACCTTGGCCGTCTCGGCCATGAAGTGCACACCTGCAAAAAGTATGATATCGGCTTCGATCTGCTGCGCCTTGATCGCCAAAGCCAGCGAATCGCCCAGAAAATCGGCCACGGCCTGCACCTCGGGCGTCGTATAATAATGCGCCAGGATCACGGCGTTCTTCTCGCGCTTGAGGGCCTTGATACGGCTGCGAAGGCGGGCGGAGTTATTGACCATCGTTTTTTATTTTTACTTTTTTCAAATTTATAAAATAATTAAAGAATAAGAATAAAGGCTGTCGATAATGTTTACAAGTCAACCGCGTATAAAATTATCGACAACTGACCTTATTCTTGTTACTTGTTTCTTTTTTATTTTATTTTGAGAATCAATAAATTAAGAGAATAAATAAACAGTTGTTGAGAAACTTATTCTCTTTTCAACACTCTGAAATTATCGACAAGGAATTCCGTTTTCAGCATTCGTCGTCGGATGATAAAAAAGAAAAGATTTTTTTGGATTTTGATCCGGCGTCTGAAGAGTTTCATCTTTATGCGCCAGGTAATTTTGCAAGAAAAAGTTATTGTTTTTCATAACGGGTTTTCAACAGAGTTGCCGACAGGTTATCACCCCTTTTTCACCGCTTTTTCCACAACCTGGGCGCCAATCGTGCGGTAGTACTCCTCAACACGCGGGTCGATGCCTGCGGCCGGGTGCCCCTCTTCGGCGCCCTCCATGATCGACTCAATAATGGGTATTTCGCCCAGGAAGTCGACGCCACACTGCTCGGCGAAACGTCGGGCTCCGCCCCGTCCAAAGAGGTAGTAGCGGTTGTCGGGCAGTTCCTCGGGCGTGAACCAGGCCATGTTTTCGATGATGCCCGCCACGGGAATTGCCACGTTGGGGTTGCGGAACATCTCCACGCCACGCCTTACGTCGGCTACGGCCACCTGCTGGGGGGTGGAGATGATCACCGCGGTGTCGATCTTCAGCTCACTGATGATCGACAGGTGGATGTCACCCGTGCCCGGGGGCAGGTCGACGAGCAGGAAATCAAGTGTGCCCCACTTCGTCTGGTGGATCATCTGCTTGAGGGCGTTGACGGCCATGGCGCCGCGCCACAGCAGCGCGTCGTCGGGCTTGATGAAGAAGCCGATCGACATCAGTTTTACGTCCATCGGTTGTGCGGGCACGATGCGGTCCTCGCCCTCTTCCTGCACGGCATCGGGTACGTAACCTTCCGCGCCGAACATGCGGGGTTGGGAGGGGCCGTAGATATCGGCGTCCAGAACGCCTATCCGGTAGCCCATGTTGCGCAGGGCAATGGCCAGGTTGGCGGTGACGGTTGATTTGCCCACGCCTCCTTTGCCCGAGGCGATGGCCACCACATGGGCGATGCCGCCGGTAGTAGTGGTCGTTTTGGGTTCAGGATGCGGAGTTGGGCCACCCTCCTTGACGACGACGAGAATCGTTTGGTCTGGAAAGGAGGCGTGCAGCAGGTTTTCAGCTTGTTTTTTGATTTTCAGCGTAAAGGGATCGCGTGGCCGGGCCATGTGCAGAACGACGGTAATCTTGTCGGCGGCGGTCTCTATATGCTCCACCGAGCCGTCCGTCACGATGTCCCGCCCGGTTTCGGGATGGATGACGCTGCCGAGCAGTCGCCTGATCTTCTCTTCCATGTCGGGGTGTTCGTTGATTGTCTGCAAAGATAACGCTATTTTCAGAGAAAGAGTATCGGAGAGGAGGAAAAAAGTTTTATCGTTTTTCGATAAAATTCACCCGGTACGGAATAAATTGCGTATATTTGCCGGGAGCGGTCATTCAGTGGTTTTGCGGGCTCAGGACGGCGGGTGCGCCCCGCCCGTTTGCGCGAATCTGACCGGGAGAGACTTCGAATAAAAACGATATATGAATAAATTTCCGACGATATGAATTTTATTAAAACTTTTATTGCCGGCCTTCTCGCCTTTCTGGCGGGAACGGTAGCGCTTTTTTTTCTGGGTATCTTCCTGTTAGCCGGTCTCTTCGCCGCTTCGATGGAGGGGAGGACAAACATCTTGGAGGGTTCGATTCTGAAGGTCGATTTCTCGGAGGAGATCGTGGATGCTCCCTCTGCTGATCCGCTGTCGGGCTTCGATCCCATGACGTTGCAGACGAAGCGGCAACTGTCGATTCTTCAGATCGTGGAGGCTCTCGACGCGGCACGCCACGACGAGCGGATTGAGGGTATCTACCTGCGCATGAACGGGGGCGGCAGCCTTGCCGGTTCGGCCTTGCTGGAGGAGATCCGTGATGCTCTGGTCGCTTTCAAGCAGAGTGGCAAGTTCATCGTGGCGTATGATGAGACCTATACCCAGGGGCGTTATTATCTGGCTTCGGTGGCTGACGGCATCTATATCCAGCCGGAGGGCGGTGTTGATTGGTCGGGTCTTTCGATGAATCAGCTGTTTTTCAAGGGTCTGATGGATAAGCTTGACCTCCGGGCCGAGGTTTTCCGACCCACGGCATGCACTTATAAGAGCGCCGTTGAACCTTATATTCTGACAAAGATGTCCGACGCCAATCGCTTGCAGATGCAGCAAATTGTCGACTCCATGTGGGGGACTATCGCGGGAGCCGTGGCCGAGGCGCGCGACATTGCCCCTGCGCAACTACAGCAGCTGACCGACCGTCTCTCGGTTTCGTTATCCGAAGATGCTCTGAAATATGGCTTCGTCGACGGAGTGGTTTATGAGGACCAGATGGACGATGTTTTCGCTCAATGGGGTGTTGAGGCCGATGAGGACGGGGAGTATCGTTTTGTCACGTTGGGTGATTATGTGGCGCAGCTGCGGCCTGATCCCAAGCGCCTGATCGCACCTCAGGTTGCTGTAGTTTATGCCTCGGGGCAGATCGTCGATGGTGAAGGTTCTGGTGAGGAGATTTACGGCAACACCCTGGCGCAGACTCTGGCCGAAGCACGGAACGATGACGACATCAGGGCCGTGGTGTTGCGCGTCAACTCTCCGGGCGGCAGTGCCCTGGCTTCTGATGTCATCTGGCGCGAGGTGGAGCTTCTCAAGGCCGAGAAACCCGTTATTGTGTCGATGGGTTCTTATGCCGCCAGCGGCGGGTATTATATTTCATGTCCGGCCGACGCCATCGTGGCCGACCGCCTCACCCTCACGGGATCGATTGGTGTCTTCGGCATGTACTTCGATGCGGTCGATGCCCTGAAGAATAAGTTAGGCATCACCGTTGACGGCGTTCAGTCGAACCTCTCCTCGGGGATGGGCAGTCTCAAACCCCTGACACCCCTGGAGCGGGCTACGATCATGCGCGGGGTCGACAAAGTATACGCCACCTTCACCGAACATGTGGCTCAGGGCCGCAACCTGCCTCTCGATAGGGTACTCGCCGTTGCCGGAGGGCGTGTGTGGACAGGAGCCGATGCTCTCGACATCGGGCTGATCGACGGATATGGCGGCATTGCGTATGCCATAGCTCTCGCTGCCGATAAGGCCGGTCTGGGCGAGGATTATCGCGTCGTGGAGCTCCTCGACCAACCGACGGGTTTCGCGGCTTTCATTGCGTCTCTGAATGCCGGTGTCCGCAGTGTTTTTGTCCGCACCGAAATGACACCTATGGTGGAGGAGTACCAGCAACTGCGCGAGGCTCTGGGTCAGCAGGGAATCCTTATGTATTCGCCCTGTAAAGTCAATTTGCAGTAATTCAGCACCTCTTTTATTATGGCGATTATTCGACTGACCAAGGAATTTTCGTTCGAGGCGGCACATGCACTCGATGGTTACGACGGACCCTGCCGGGAGATACACGGACACTCTTATAAATTGTTTGTGACCGTCAAGGGACGCCCTTCTGCGGCGGAGAGCGACCCCAAGTGCGGCATGGTTATGGACTTCGGCGTGTTGAAACGCATTGTCGGCGACGAGATCGTCGGCCGCTTCGACCACGCCCTGGTCTTGCAAGCTACAGCCGACAACCGCGTTTTGCGCGAACTGCTGGCCCGTCAGTTCGATCATGTGGTCGAAGTCGATTATCGGCCTACGTGCGAAAACATGCTCGACGACTTCGCCCGGCGTATTGCCGGGCGTTTGCCCCAGGATGTGGAACTCTGCGCGCTGCGCCTCCACGAGACGGCCACCTCTTATGCCGAATGGCTGGCCGAGGAAAATTAACCCCGGCCTCAAAAGACGATTCAAGGGATGAAAAAACTCTTTCTGGTCGACGCATATGCGTTGATGTTCAAATATTACTACGCCTTTCTGGGGCGCCCCATGCGCAGCCGCACGGGCATGAATACCTCTGTGGTCTTCGGCTTTGTGAAGTTTCTGCGCGACATCCTCAAACGCGAACATCCCGATCTTCTGGGTGTGGCGTTCGATCCCAGGGGGGGGAGCTTCCGCCGCGAGGTTTTCGCCGATTATAAGGCCAACCGTAGTGCCACGCCTGAGGACATCATCCTTTCGGTGCCGTATGTCAAGGAGGTGCTGGAGGCGATGTGCATCCCGATTCTGGAAGTCGAGGGCTATGAAGCCGACGATGTGATCGGCACGCTTTCGCAGCAGGGCGCGACGGCGGGTTACGATGTCTACATGGTTACGCCTGATAAGGACTACGGTCAGCTCGTGCGCGACAACTGTAAGATATACAAGCAGAAAGGCACCGACGGCATCGAGATCGTCGACCGCGCGGCCATCCGGGAGAAGTACGGCATCGACGATCCTGTGCTGGTGCGTGACATCCTGGCTCTGTGGGGCGATGCTTCGGACAACATTCCCGGTGTTCCGGGCATCGGCGAAAAGAGCGCCAGCCGGCTGGTGCAGCAATGGGGGCCGGTCGAAAACATTCTGGCCAATGTCGACAAAATCGGCGGCAAGCAGGGCGAGAAGATCGCCGAGTGGGCCGATAATTTGCTTTTGGCCAAGCAGTTGACTACTATACGGCTCGACGTGCCCATCGAATTCCGGCCCGAAGAGCTGACCATCTGCGAACCCCGCATCGACCGGCTGCGGGCGGTTTTCGCCGAGCTCGATTTCAAGGCTTTCATGCACGATCTGGCCAATCTGGCGCCCGCCGAGCCGCTCTCCGACGCTCCTAAGCAGGAGGCGCAGCGGCAGCTGGCCGAGATGGCCCGGGCCAAGTCCGCCGCGGCCAAAAAGGCCTCTCTGGCAGGTCAGGGTGACCTTTTCGCAGCAATGGAGCCCTCTGCAACGACCGTCGAAACCTTCGTCGCAGCGCCAGCCGAACCCGTCGGGCCGCAATTCCATACGGCGCTCGACACACCCCATGTCTACACGCTCGTCGAAACTCCCGACCAGCTGCGCGACGTAGTAGCCGAAATTGAGAAATATCCCGAATTTTGCTTCGACACCGAGACTACGGGACTCGACATCTTCAACGACCGCATTGTGGGGCTTTCACTGGCCGTCGAACCGCATAAGGCGTGGTATGTTCCTTTCAACGAGGAGAATACGGGCCAGTTGGCCGGGATTATCCGACCGTTGTTCGAGAATGCGCAGATTGCTAAAATCGGACAGAATGTCAAGTTCGACCGCATGGTGTTGCACCGTATAGGCGTAGGGGTGCAGGGCCGGCAGTATGACACGATGATCCTGCATTATCTGCTTGACCCTGAGTCGCGACACGGCATGAATGCCCTTTCGGAGCGTTACCTCGATTATCGGCCTATCGAGATCGAGAGCCTCATCGGCAAGGGAACCAAGCAGTTGACGATGGACTTGGTGAACATCGAGCGCGTTAAGGAGTATGCAGCCGAGGATGCCGACGTGACGTTGCAGCTCAAGCAGAAGCTCTGGCCGCAAATCGAAGAGGCTGGGTTGCAGGAGCTCTATTTCCGCATCGAGGAGCCCATGATCGGGGTGCTGGCCGATATCGAAATGGCAGGCGTGAGGATCGACTCGGCGGCACTGGCCGAATATGGCGTCGAGCTCAACCGCCGTCTGGCGGAGTTGGAGGCTGCGATCCGCACCGAGGCGGGCGAGGCATCGCTCAACGTCAATTCGGCGCGCCAGCTGGGTGAGGTTCTCTTCGGCAAGATGCGTATTGCCGAGAAGCCCAAGATGACGCGCACCAAGCAGTTCTGTACCGACGAAGAGTACCTCCAGACCTTTGCCCGCAAGTATCGCATCGTCGATCTGATCCTCGAATACCGGGGCGTCAAGAAGCTGTTGTCTACCTATGTCGAGGCGCTGCCCCAGCTGGTCAACCGCTCGACGGGTCGTATTCACACTTCGTTCAACCAGGCCGTGACGGCCACCGGCCGCCTCTCGTCAACCAATCCCAACTTGCAGAATATTCCCGTGCGCGAGGAGATGGGGCGCCGGATCCGCGAGGCGTTCATCCCCTCCGACGACGACCACCTGCTGCTCTCGGCCGACTACAGTCAGGTCGAGCTGCGCCTGATGGCCCACCTCTCGGGCGACGAGTCGCTCATCGCGGCGTTCGAACACGGCGAGGATGTCCATGCTGCGACGGCCGCGCGTCTTTTCGGCAAACCTATCGACGAAGTGACACCCGAGGAGCGGCGCCGCGCCAAGACGGCTAATTTTGGCATCATCTACGGCATTTCGGCCTTTGGACTTAGTCAGCGGCTCGAAATTCCTCGTAAGGAGGCCAGAGAGATCATTGACGGTTACTTCGCCTCTTATCCCAAGGTGAAGGAGTACATGGACCAGGTAGTCGGGAAGGCCAAGGAGGAGGGCTACGTGACGACGATCTTCGGACGTCGCCGCTACCTCAACGATATTGCCTCGCAGAACGCCGTGGCGCGGGGTCTGGCCGAGCGTAATGCCGTTAATGCCCCGATTCAGGGCTCGGCAGCCGACATTATGAAGATCGCTATGATCGAGGTACACCGGCGTTTCGTTGCCGAGGGCATCCGCTCGCGTGTTATCTTGCAGGTCCACGACGAATTGGTCGTCGACATGTTGCGCTCCGAGCAGGAGCAGGTACGGCGAATCGTTACCGAGGCGATGGAGGGTGCCGCAACGCTTCAGGTGCGGCTCATCGCCGAGGCTGGCATTGGCCGCAACTGGCTGGAGGCCCATTGAGGCTGGAGGCTTCGACCCGGCGGCTCTAAAAGAGCCGAACATTTGACGCAATACAGATTCTTCGGTGCTTCACCCCGCTGGGTACGGCCCGAAAACAGCCCGACCGCACAAACGAACAGCCCCGGCTGCAAAGATGCAGCCGGGGCTGTTTGGGAAGGAAGCTGGCAGCTTGTCAGAACGAGATACCTGCCCGCAGGCCGAAGTTGTTGAGGTTGTTGACCGAGTAGGTCAGCACGTTGGCGTCGTTGGTGGCGTAGCTGTAGTAGAGGGCTACGTGGAACCCGAAGCGGCGGGCTGCGCGGGGGAAGATGCTCATGCCGATTTCGGGTGAGAGGAAGAATCCCCAGCTTCGTTCATATTGCTTGATTACGTAGTAGTAGGACGATATTTCGGCGTACGAGGCACCCAGTTTGAGTCCCACATAGGGCTGCACCACGCTGTCGAGGTAACGGCGGCAGGCATAGCGGCCCGTAATACCGAACGGCAGCTGGAAGAGTGCGTGCTTCTGGTTGGTTGTCAGGGCCGATCCGTCGCCCAGATCGAGCGTGCGGCGATCGATCTTTTCTAAATTGGTCTGGTAGGAGACGAAGGGACCTATGGCCACGGTGGGGGTAACGTAGTAGCCGCCCTCGAAGTTCATGCCCCAGCCCGATGCTTTGCTGGCGAAGCTGTCGCCTAAGGGGACGTTCATCTGCCAGTCGACGTTGATGTAGCCGTTAGGGATGATCTGCGCTTTGCCCTGAAGGGCTGCCAGAAGAAGACCGCAGAATACGGTCAGCCGAATGTATTTCGATGATTTCATGATCGTTGCGTAAGGTTATTTGAACTATCTGTGGAGGTAGGGCGATTGCCGGAAGGCTTGCTCGATGGCTGCCAGGGTGCGTTGCTGGTTGACCCGCGTATTGGAGGTCAGCAGGCCGCCGATGAAGGTGTCCCAGACGACAGGCAGACGTTTGCCGCTCTGTATATCGGCTGCGGTGGCCAGATCGACCATTTCGAGCAGCAGCGATCCGGCCGTGTAGCCATAGTAGACGCGGTAGGGGTAGTGCCAGCCGATCCAGTCTCCCCAGTAACCGGGCGACCAATAGTAGGGATAGTACCACCACCAGTAGGGGTTGTCCTGACCTACGAAATAGGTGGTGCGCTCGACATAGCTGGGTTGAATACCCAGGGAGGCGCTCTCCTTGTCAAGGGTGCGCGTATAACCCGCCTGGGTCATCTTCGTTACTACGGCGTCGATGATTTCCAGTGCATCGTCGCCTTTCCAGTACTCGACTTTCTTGTTGTCGCTGATGAGGAGGATGCTGTCGGGAATGAAGAAGGTCTCGAACGAGGAGAAGTTGGCTGCGGTGTCGTGGCCCGTGTAGACTAAATAATCCTGATGCAGGTCGGAGGTTGAGGGCTCCTTCTGGCAGGCGCAAAGTGCTGCTGCTGTGAGCAGGACAAACGCCAGGGAACGGATGGTTTTTGAGGTCATGTCTTTCGGATTTTGGTTTGCTCTTGGCGACGCAAATCAAAATCCGTTCCCTCCTGAGTGGCGTGTCGGCCGAAAATCCGAATGGAGTATTAAAAGGTCTGTTTCGGGACTTCGCCTCCCCCCCCTCTCTTATCCATGACGCCCCCATTGGAGGCGCCACTTTGACTTCGTCTTAAATGGGCTTCGCCTCGGCAAAGTCCACAAGTGGCCTCAGCTCTCGGCTTGCGCAAAGTTGCACGCAGCGAACGGGGAGACTGCTTGAACGGTTGCCGTAGTTCTCGGGGTACACGAAGGAACTGAGAAAGTACAAGTTCGACCCGCCTGCGCTCGACGCTGAGTTAGGCGCACTGCTCCAGGTGTAACCGCTTTTACCTTCCCGACGGTCGGATTTCTGCCGAGGCTCTTTGTGAAAACCCGAAGCGGGAGAATTATTTGTATTTGTGCGATATGAGAGTCATGAACTCCTCGCGGGTGCGGTGGTCGGAGAGGAAGATTCCCGTAAAAGCCGATGTGGTGGTTGCTGACTGTTGCTTCTCGACGCCGCGCATCTGCATGCACATGTGGCTTGCCTCGATGACTACGGCCACGCCCATCGGGTCGAGGGCCTGTTGGATGCAGTCGCGGATCTGCACCGTCAGCCGTTCCTGCACTTGCAGGCGTCGGGCGAAGCACTCAACAACGCGGGCGATTTTCGAGAGCCCCGTGATTCGTCCGTTGGGGATGTAGGCCACATGGGCCTTACCGTAAAAGGGCAGCATGTGGTGTTCACAGAGCGAGTAAAGCTCGATGTCCTTCACGAGGACCATCTGTTTATACTCTTCGCGGAACGTGGCCGAGCGGATGATGTCAAGCGGGTTTTCTGTGTAGCCCCTGGTCAGAAATGCCATGGCTTTGGCCACGCGTTCGGGAGTCTTTACCAGTCCTTCCCGTTCGGGGTTTTCGCCTAAGAGGCGTAAAATTTCGCCGTAATGGTGTGCAAGCGCATCGACCGTCGTGGCGTCGAAACGCTCCTCTTTTTCGTAGTTTTTCGTCTCCATGAGGCGCGAAATTACCTTATTTTTCGATGGAATGCAAATAGTCCGCCAGCTTACGTACGGCACGTCCACGATGGGAAAGTGCGTTTTTCGTCGCGGCATCCATTTCGGCAAAGGTCCGGTCACAGCCTTCGGGAATGAATAGCGGGTCGTAACCAAAACCCGCGGTGCCGCGCTCCTGGTCGATGATTCGCCCCTCGACAATGCCTTCAAAGAGATGCTCTTCTCCACCCAGAATCAGGCAGATAACAGTTCGGAAGCGGGCTCGGCGATCGGTCTTGCCCTCCAGATTCCGGAGCAGCAGGCGGTTATTGGCCGCGAAGTCGTGGCCGTCGGTGGCGTAACGGGCCGAGTGTACGCCCGGCGCTCCGCCGAGCGCTTCGACTTCCAGCCCCGTGTCGTCGGCGAAGCAGTCGTGGCCCGTGTGGTTGTAGAGGTAGCGGGCTTTCTGGCGGGCGTTGCCTTCGAGGGTGGTCTGTGTCTCGGGTAATTCCTCCGTGATGGCGCAGTCGCGCGGGGTCAGGAGGCGGAATCCGTCGCCCAGGACGGCCTGCACTTCGCTGAGTTTGTGGGCGTTATTCGTGGCGAAAATAATATTCATAGCGTTCGGGGAGGCGGGGCGGATCAGAGGAGCGACTCGCGCTGCTGCAGCTGCTCGTCGAGGTCGATTTTGTCGATGATCAGCTTCACGAGGGTGTCCATTTCCGAGCCCTCGGTGTAATCGGCCGGGCAGACATGGTTCACGCGGTTGTCCTGAATCAGGGCCGTCATATCGCGGTGCACGCCCCGCTGTTCGGGGTTGTAGACAGCGATCGAATGACCACCGTAATTTTTCACCAGACGCATGCAGGGGATGTCGGTTGTGCCGTCGCCCACATAAATCATGCGGCTGAATGGCACGGGTCTTTCGTTTTCGGGAATATAACGATTGACCAGCCGGGAATCCGATACCGATTCGACGCCCTTGTTGATCTTGAAGATGAACTGTGTCTTGTTGGTATAGTTGACCGCTACGGCGGGCCAATAGGCGATGCCGTCGACGTCGTAGAGGAACGAGCAGGCATAGATCTTGCGGAACTCGCGGGCGATTTCGGTACCCTCGATAATCTCCTTAAGTCCCGAAGAGTTGATATAGTGGAAGATACGGATGCCTTTCTGTGCGCCGTAATCGTTGATGCGCGAAAACCACTCCCTGACGCCCGGGAAGAGCTCGACCCGTCGGCCCGATTCCTGAAAGGCCTCGCGCCGCAGTGAAAGGCCTTTCGAGCGGGCGCTCTGGATCATGCGCGCCATATATGTCAGCACCATGTCGGCGTCCTGCTCCTCGGCCAGTGTATTGGCCTCGGTCCAGAACTCCTTGTTGCTCTTGCCTACGGCGGGGATAAAGTCATACTCCTGCATGTTGCCGGGGGCCAGCGTGCCGTCGAAGTCGTAAATCAGGGCTATCGTGAAACGGAAATCGTTCATGTGTGGAATGATTTTTACAATTGATGTCTGGCTTTGCCCGGGTACCGAGGTAGCAGTCTGCGGGGGACGCAACGGAGTTGCTTGCTTCTCATCTGGCTACGGCACGAATAAATTTTGCGTCAAACTCTCGGCTATGGGTCGTGCGGGCAGCAGCACGTTCTGCGTTTTTTACCTTCAAATATACGTGTTTTTCACTATCTTTGCAAAAAGCGTCCCCAAAAAACGTCTGTCATGGAGTTTAAGGATATTCTCGAAAAACGTCGTTCGGTCCGCAAGTTCGACGGGCGCCCCGTACCGCATGAAGTTGTCGACCGCCTTGTCGCCGCGGGTCTTGCTGCACCCTCGTCGCGCAACAGCCGCTCGTCGCGCTTTCTTATTGTCGCTGACCCTGCTGTCATCGCCCGGATCTCTGCGATGCGCGACTACGGAGCTGCCTTCATGAAGGGGGCGCCGCTGGCGATTGTCGTGCTGGGCGACGCCTCGAAAACGGACCTCTGGCGTGAGAATGCCGCCATTGCTGCAACGATGGTACAGCTGGCGTGCGTCGATGAGGGGCTGGCCTCCTGCTGGGTCCATATTGATGGTCGCCCCTGCCGTAAGGAGGAGCCTGACGGCGAACAGGCTGCTGACTATCTGCGTGGTTTTTTGCCCATACCCGCGGAGTGTCAGCCTCTCTGTGCCATAGCTGTCGGTTACTCCGATTTTGTGCCGGCGCCTCTGCCTGAGAGCGACGATGCCGCGCGAGTGATACAGATGTGAAAAAGAAAAAGGTTGCCAAAAGCAACCTTTTTCTTTTTTATTTGTTCGTCACTGGTTTGATGTCCTTGATGCGCAGCTGCGTGGTGACACTCCCGCGGTAGTGGTTCTCGACGATCTGATAGCAGACATCGATAGGCCGGCCCGACTTGACCCATTCGTAATGCGTGGGTTGCTGGAAGGCGATGGCCTGCATCTTGGTATTAGGCTTCTGCCGCTGCATGAGGTCCATGCGCAGGTGTTCACACTCCATACCCACGAGCTTGGCCTCGCCGTGGTTGCTCACGCCGTATGTCGCGAAGACGGGCGCCGCATTGCCGGGCCCGAAAGGCTGGAAGCGGTTGAGGTGGTCGTGGAACCGGGGTGTGATGTCCGAAAAGAGCAGCTCGCTGTCGATGTCGACCTGCGGAACGAGCATCTGGGGGTCGATATGGCTCTCTACAAAGTCGTTGAACCGCCGCGTGAACTCCTCGACGTTTTCGGGCTTCATCGTCAGTCCGGCGGCGTACATGTGGCCTCCGAAGTTTTCCAGCAGGTCGGAGCATGACTCGACCGCTTGATAAAGGTCGAAGCCCGGGACCGAACGAGCCGAACCTGTGACGGCTCCGTTGCTCATTGTCAGCACGACTGTAGGACGGTAGTAGGTTTCGATCAGACGCGAAGCGACAATCCCCACGATCCCCTTCATCCATTTAGGGTTGTAGATGACGGTGCTCTTGAGGCTCTTGAGTTCGGGGTGGCTCTCGATGTAGTTATGGGCTTCCTGCGTGACGGAGCGGTCGATCGACTTGCGGTCCTGGTTGTAAGCGTCGATGACGTTGCCGAACTCTGCGGCGACACTTTCGTTGCCTTCGATCAAGAGCTCCACGGCGGCATGACCGCCCGACGGCGAGGCATTTTCGTCGTTCTCGTCCATGCGCATACGTCCGGCGGCGTTGATGCGGGGGCCGATCTTGAAGACGATGTCGTCGATGGTGATGTTATGCTTGTCCAGTCCGCAAATCTTGATGATCGACAGCAGTCCCTTTGACGGCTCTCGGTTGAGGTTCTTCAGGCCGAAGTGCGCCAGAATACGGTTCTCGTCCGTCAGCGGCACGATGTCCGAGGCGATGCTTACGACCAGCAGGTCCAGCAGATCGAGAATCTGTTCGAACGCAATGCCATTTTTCTGGGCATAGGCCTGCACGAGCTTGAAGCCTACGCCGCAGCCCGACAGTTCATCGAACGGATAGGAACAGTCGACCCGCTTGGGGTCCAGTACGGCTACGGCCTGAGGAATCTCCTCGGCCGGGAGGTGGTGGTCGCAGATGATGAAATCCACGCCTTTCTCTTTCGCATAGACGACCTTTTCCGTGGCTTTGATACCGCAGTCCAGGGCAATGATCAGCCCCACGCCCTTACGTGCTGCCAGGTCAATGCCCTTGACCGAAATACCGTAACCCTCGGTATAACGGTCGGGGATGTAGAACATCAGGTTTTTGTGCCCGATCTGGCGCAAGAACTTGTAAACCAGTGCGACAGCCGTACAACCGTCGACATCGTAATCGCCGTAAACCATGATTTTCTCATTGTTTGCGACGGCCTGCTCGACCCGCTCGACGGCCCGGTCCATGTCTTTCATCAGGAAGGGGTCGTGCAGGTCCGCAAGGCTGGGTTTAAAGAACTTGTCCGCCTTTTCTACGGTGTCTATGCCTCTCTGTACGAGTAGATTGGCCAACACAGGCGAGAGCTTCAGCGCTGCGGCCATGGCCGCCACCGCCTCGGGATTGCCCTGTGGCTTCACTACCCATCGTTTTTCTATGGGCATATGAACTATTATTTATTATATATTTTAACATTTACTTCTCTCGTTTGTCTTTCATGCCGGATCGGGCCGTCGCTCCGCCCTGCGGAGGCCCGACACCTGTTGTCTCACTCCGCTGGCTACCGGCTCACCAAAAATTTCCGCGTTCCCGGCTGGGGCGGACGCGCAAAGCGCGGGCCGGGAACCGCGGCAACGCCTGTGGCGTTGCTCCGAAATCACTCCCTGCCCCCTGTCTCCAGGCCCAGCTGTTCCCCCAGTCGGCGGATCAGGCGCGCCTTCACCTCGTCCATCGGCACCTCACGGCCCGTTTCGCGGAGGATCGAGGTCACGCCCCGGTCGCGGAACCCGCAGGGGTTGATCCGCGAAAACCACTCCAGGTCGGTCGCGACGTTGAGCGCAAAGCCGTGCATCGTCACGTAGCGCGACGAACGGACGCCGATAGCGCAAATCTTGCGAGGTCCGCCTTTCTGTGCGGCACCCTCGTCTCGTCTTTCGTTCAGCCCTCTTTTCGTCTCATTTTGGGGCACCTCCGTAATCCATACGCCCGAAGCTCCGGCGATGCGACCTGCTGCGATTCCATATTCTGCAACGGTGCGGATGACAGCTTCTTCGAGCCGTTCGATATACGTCCGCAGTCCGATGCCGAGCCGTTCGAGGTCCAGAATCGGATAGCAGACCAACTGTCCCGGACCGTGAAAGGTGATGTCACCTCCGCGGTCTATGTGAAAGAACTCTGCACCCAGCTGTTCCAACGTTGCACGGTCGACCAGCAGGTTCTCCGCATGGCCACTCTTGCCCAGCGTATAGACGGGCGGATGCCCGGCCAGCAGGATCGTTCCGGCTTCGAGGCTCTGCGTGGTTCCGGCCCCCTCGTTCGCCTTTCCGGCCCCCTCGTTTGCCTGTTCCGGCCGTCTCTTATTTTCGAGGAGCCCCTCGAACAACCTTTGTTGGAGGGCCCAGCAAGCGGCGTAGCCGATTACTCCCAAGTCCCGGACGGTCGCTTTCACGCCTGCCGGTTTTTGATTGCCTGTATCGCCTCTTCAGCCATGTAGGACGATCGCACCAGCGGCCCGCTGGCACAGTAGTCGAAGCCCATTTTTAAGGCCTGGAGCCGGTACCGTTCGAATTTTTCGGGCGTAATGTACGCCGCAACGGGGTAGTGCTCCAGAGTAGGCCGAAGGTATTGCCCGAGGGTCACGATTCTTACGCCTGCTGCACGCAGCTCCGCAAGAGTTCGTAAAACCTCATCATCGCTTTCGCCCAGACCGACCATCAGGCCGCTTTTCGTGGTCATGCCCTGTGCACTCAGGTGGCGCAGCGTCGCCAGGCTGGTGCTATACCGGGCCTTGGAGCGCACCTCGGGGGTCAGTCGTTCGACAGTTTCGATGTTGTGCCCGATGATGTCGGGCTTCGACGCTACGATTACGTCCAACAGGTCGGGGTGTGCGTCGAGGTCGGGAATAAGGAGCTCAATGACGACGTCGGGATTCTGCAAGCGGATCGCCTCCACGGTTGCGGCCCAATGGCTGGCTCCGCCATCCGGAAGATCGTCTCGCGTCACGGAAGTTACGACGACGTGCCGCAGTCCCATCAGAGCTACGCTCTCGGCGACCCGGCGGGGTTCGTCGGTATCGGGAGCGAGTGGCCGACCGGTTTGCGTGGCGCAGAAACGACATCCCCGCGTGCAGACATTCCCCAGAATCATGAAAGTTGCAGTCCTTCGGCTCCAGCATTCGGCTTGGTTGGGACAGTGTCCGCTGCTGCAAATGGTGTGCAACCCCCTGCGCTCGACGATCTGTCTCACCTCGGCATAAGCGGCCGTGTGATGCAGCCGGACCTTAAGCCATCCGGGTTTTCTCTCTGCGTCTACCGGTTCATGGAACTTCGGCATTTAAGTTCATTATTTTCCAATTGATGCAAAATTACAAAAATTATTGAAATTTCCCGCTTTTCGGGACGGAATAATTAAAAGTCATTTGTCTGCGGACCCTTCCTCATTGTGGAGACTCTTTTTTTTGTAAGGCTGTTGTGTTGCATTTTTTCGGTTTAGGTTCCGATTGCTGAAGAGCCCCTTTTCTTAAACAAAAAAAAGCGGCTCTGAAAAGAGCCGCCTGGTAGTGGATAGGGGATTCGAACCCCTATGTCATGCGTGAGAGGCATGTATCCT
>CAJUIE010000013.1 GCA_910586375.1 uncultured Alistipes sp.
GAAATAACCTACTTCAAGCACGACTCGATCAACCAGTTGCAGGAGGTAACCGAGCCCCTGAAGCTCCCCTGGCGATTCATCGAGACCAAAGAGCAGGAGCGCGAGCGCGAAAAACTCGAACGCGAGCGCCGAAAAGCCGAGGAAGCCGGCGAAGAGTGGGTGGAGCCCAAAAAACCCAATCCCTTCGCCTACAAACTCCCTCTCTCGGGAGACATAAACCCTGAAAACCACCTCACCGTAGATTTCGACTACCCACTCACCCGGCTCGACTCGACGGCCATGCTGCTGACCGTTACATACCCCGACCAAAGTATCGAAGATGTGCCTGTACACTTCGTGCGTGACACGGCGAAGCTGCGCCGATGGTACATACGGGCTCCCTGGAAAACAGAGGGTAAATATACCCTTACCCTGCCTGAAGGCTCGATTACGGATGTAACCGGGATGTCGAACGACTCGATCGTAGGCAAATACACGGTACTCGATCCTGAAAAATTCGCCGTGGTGAAAATCCATGTCAAAGGGCGTGACGACACCCGCTACATCGTGCAGCTACTCGACGGAAACGGCGCCCTGAAGCAAGAACAACGCAACGTAGAGACCGGCGACATCGTATTCAACTACGTACCAGCCGGTGACATCAAATTCCGCATCATCGAAGACCGCAACGGCAACGGTAAGTGGGACACGGGGGATGTAGTGGCCCGCCGTCAGCCCGAACGCGCCGAGATGTATGCCGACGAACGCGGCGAAGAGACCTTCGCGACAAAAGCCAACTGGGAAATCGAGTTCGACATGGACATGAACCGCATCTTTGCACCCGTGACCATGCAGTCGCTCGTGCGCCTTTTAGACGAACGCGAAGTCCAGCGTCTGCGTCGTGAAGAGCAGAAACGCGTCAAAGAGGGGCCGAAAAAGAACGAGCGCGACAACGACGAACAAAACCGCGTGAACAACAGCATGAACGCCACGGGCAACATGTTCAACACATTCAGATAACGATGAAGAGCACACCGATCATACGCCTCGGGCTGCTGGCGGCAGCTCTCGTCGCAGCAAGCGGAGCCTGTGCCCAGCACACGCTGGGCGTGATAGCCGGCTACGGCATGTCCAACGGCCGTTTCGAGCCCAAGCAAGAGATGCGTGCCCAGTGGGGCAAATACAGCAGCGGCCTGACGTGGCGCTACTACGGACAACAGCGCTTCGTGGGGGGATTCGGCGTAGACCTGGAGTTTATCCAACAAGGTTTCTCGTTCGCCACCAACGCCTCGCAGGTCGAAGAAAAGAGCGACTACCTTTACTACACACGCCGGATCAACTCCGTGGTCCTGCCGGTAGTGTGGCAGCCCCACATTTACCTTATCCGCAACCACATGAGGGTTTACTTAGAAGCAGCTGCGACTTTCTTCTACAACATCTCCTCGACCTACGAGAACGAATACGCCCGTGAACAAGGCCTCGGCAACTGGCGCGGCAACTACTCCTTCTCGCTACCGCGCGACAACCGCTTCAGCTATGGTCTGGCCGGTGGCGGCGGTATAGCTTTCCTCATCAAACGCTTCGAACTAAACTTCCGCGTACGCTACTACTTCGGCTATTCGGACATCGTGCGAAACCGCAACCGCTACTACGACAACACGACCGATGGTCCGGAAAACCCCTTCTGGACCACACCTCTGCGATCGCCGTTAGACAACCTGATGATCGGCATAGGGCTCAACTACCGCTTCAACAAAGAGGGATTCTCAACCTGGAAACCGCGACCCAAGCGTGAAAAAAACCAGGAAATATTCAAATACGGATTGTAAATCGGTAAATTCGAAAAAACAATGGAAACAACACGCCAGCAGAAAATAGCCCGGCAAATACAAAAAGACGTGGCCGAAATCTTCCAGAAAGAGGGGGCCCCGATCATCCGCGGCTCGCTCGTGACCGTCACGACCGTGCGTATGTCCCCCGATCTGGGATACGCGAAAATCTACGTCAGCATCTTCCCCTTCGAACACAGCCCCGCCGTGATGCAAGAGATAGAGCGCAACAACCGCGTCATAAGACACGCACTGGGACAGCGAATCCGTAACCAACTGAAAAACGTCCCGGAAATCCAGTTCTTCCTCGATGATTCGCTCGAATACATCGACCATATAGACCGGGCGCTGAAAGAAAATTGAAGCAGGAGAGGAGCTCCACTGGCCGGGGCTCCGGCTCGGTTGATTCTTTTCGGACCGGAGACTGCGGACAGGATGCTACGAAGTGGCGGGCCTCCGCACAGCGAAGGATTTGGCCCGCATCGGCTAAAGCCGAAATAGATTCTTTGCTTACCGAAAGGTGTGATTTTTAATTTTTAATTCTTAATTTTTAATTGCGATGCTGCCGCTGCTCTTTGCCCGCCGCTACCTCTTCTCCGCGCAATCCCGTTCGGTCGTGAACCTGATCTCGGGACTGAGCGTCGCGGCTCTGGCAATGCCCGTGGCGGCAATGATCATCCTGCTGTCGGTATTCAACGGTTTCGAGATGCTCGTGCAGGCCAACTGTTCGGCTTTCGACGCCGACCTGACCCTCTCGGTCCGTGAAGGACAGACCTTTGCCACAGAGGAAATAGACACGACCACCCTGGCTCGTATCCCAGGCGTCAGAGCACAGTCATTCATCCTGGAACAGAGCGTATTGCTGGAACACAACGGCCGGCAGGCTACGGCTACACTCCGGGGCATGGACGATGCTTACGAAGAGGTGCTGCCGTTCGGCGAAGCCCTCACGACAGGGAGTGAAGCTGTACGCATCGGCGAACTCGAACGTCTGGTCATCGGACAGACAATGGCCCACATGCTGGCGATCCGCTCGCTGGCAGATGCCGATGTCAACATCTACGCCGTGCGGCGAGAATCGTTCTCGTCATTGCTTCCCACAGACAACTACACGCGCCGCCGGGTACCTGTAGGCGGGGCCTTCACCCTCGATCTGGAGACGGAACAAACCAGTGTCCTGGCATCGCTCCGACTTGCACAAGAGCTTTTCGCCCACCCAGGGAAGGCTTCGGGACTTTTGATCCGGATAACAGAAGGCGCCGACACAGAGCGGGTCCGCCAGGCCATAAAAGAGGTCGTGGACGAGCGTTTCCGCGTCCGCACGCGTTACGAACTGCGGGCGTCGTTCTACCGAATCATGACCTACGAGAAGTGGGGTATCTTTTTCGTGACGCTGCTGGTGCTTGCCGTGGCGTCGTTCTCGGTCGTGGGTGCGTTGACGATACTCATCGTCGAAAAACACGACGACATCTTCACCCTAAAGGCGTTAGGGGCCGACCAGGGGCTGCTGCGGACCATCTTCCGGCACGAAGGGTGGCTTATCTGTCTGCTGGGCGGCGCAGCGGGGCTGGGTGTGGGTATCGGCGCCACTCTGATGCAACAACACTTCGGACTGATCGAAATACCGGCCGAGAGTTTCCTGACAAAGAGCTACCCCGTAGAGTTTCGGCCCACGGACCTGCTGGCTGTCGTGGCAGCCTTCGCAGCCATATCCTGCCTGCTCACGGAGGTGACAGTAAGAAGTATGATAAAAAAACGAAGGAATAAAAAACTTCGGCTTTAACAAAACCGATCTTTGGGTCGAGTCAGCAGAACCCGACTGACAGCAGCCTCTGCCGGCACACAAAAACTTGCAAACGATGAAAAAAAACATCCTGTTTCGCCTCGCCATCGGCAGCGCCCTGCTGCTGTCGACCGCCTGCGCCCGTCATAAGATCATCCCCGACGACCGGCTGGCCCTGATCTTCCACGACGCCTTTCTGGCCAACGCCTACGTGGGAACGAAAAACCTCAAGCTCGACTCGCTCAATCTCTACGAACCCGTCTTTGCCTCCTACGGTTACACGACCGAAGACGTTCAATATACCATCGGTAACTTTTCCAAGCGCAAGAGTGCCCGGCTGGGCGACGTAGTCGAGCAAGCTATAACCCTGCTCGAAGCCGAAGGGAAATATTACGACCGCGAAGTCGCCGTACTCGACACAATCGACAACGTGGCCCGGCGAACCTTTACCCGCAAACTGCACTCCGATTCGCTAATCCGCGTCACAACTCTGGCCGACACGACGCGCCTGAGCTTCACCTTCGAAACGGCCCCAGGCGACTACGAAGTCCGCCTGAACTACCGAATCGACTCGCTGGACCGCAATGACAAGGGGCTGCGTAGCATGATGTGGCTTGAACGCGCCGACAGCTCCCGGGCCAATACCCAGACGATGACGCTGCGCCGTGACCGCGAAGAGTTGCTTTCCCGCCGTTTTACGGCCGACTCCTCCCACCGCCGCCTGCGCATCGAACTGCTGAACTTCAACACTGCGCCGCGCCGTCCGTCGATCACCATCCGGGACCTCTCCGTGGAGTACAAACCCCACGCCCGCACGGCCGTAGAGCAGCTCTACGATCGTCAGCTCGGCATCCGCATCTTCGCCGACGACTTCTTCGGAGCCCTACGCCACACCGCCGACACCCTCTCCGCCCATGCCGCCCAGCCGAAAGATAGCCTCTAACCTGCTGTGGACCCCACAGGGGATCGTCCGCAACCCGCTGGTCCGGGTCACGGAGGAGGGGCGGATACTGCGCGTCGAAGAGTGTCCCGATCCAGACCGGGAGCCGTTGACTGAGTTTCATGCAGGATTGCTGGTCGCCGACTTCGACACCGACTACCGTGCGGCATTCGCACGTCTGTGCAGCACGCCCAATCGGTCGCTCGCGGAGTCACTACCCGAAGCAGTCACACACAATAAAGGCATCTTAGTCGTTATCTCAGGAATCGATTACGACACCCTATGCCCCTCGCCCCTCGCCCGGATCGAGCGACTGTGAGAAGGATCACTCCCCGTCGGAATCGACCTCCCAGCGATGGGTGCTCATGGGCAGGTGCTCCTCGACCGTACGACGCAGATGGGCACGGTTGAGGTGGGTGTAAATCTCTGTGGTGAGGATACTCTCGTGTCCCAACATATCCTGAACCTGCCGGATGCCAGCTCCCCCTTCGAGCAAATGCGTAGCGAACGAGTGGCGGAAAGTGTGGGGACTGACCCGTTTATCGATCCCGGCCCGCAAGACCGCCTGACGGAGAAACGTGAAGACCATAACCCGCGAAAGCGGCTTGCCGCGATTATTCAGGAAAACAGTATCCTCGGTGCGACTTTTGGCGGCCATCTCCTGCCGATCTTCGAGCCAGCGGCAAACCCGCTCACGCGCAACACCGCTGATAGGCACAATCCGCTGCTTGTCGCCCTTGCCGACGACCCGGATATATCCTTCGCCGAAAAATAAATCGCCCAAACGCAACGAAATAAGCTCCGAGACCCGCAAACCGCACGAATAAAGCACCTCAAGCATAGCAGCGTCGCGCCGACCTTTAGGACTCGTGGTATCGACCGCCGCAATAATACGGTCAATCTCTGCGGTGGAGAGAACATCGGGCAGATGACGACCGAACTTAGGAGTAGCGATAAACTCGGCAGGCGAAGCCTCGATGCGTTCATCGAGCAACAGGAAGTCGAAAAAACTGCGCACGCCACTCAAAGCCCGGGCCTGCGTGCTTTTCTCCCGGCCCCGATCATAAAGCCACGTCACATAACGCTCAATCATCTCGCGCTCGACCTTACGGGGCTCAACGTCCCACTGGCGGAGAATGAAATGGGCAAATTGCCTCAAATCGTGCATGTAAGAGTCGACCGTATTAGCTGCAAGGTGTTTCTCAATGCGGATATGAGTACGATAACGCCGGCCGGCCTCTTCCCATTTTTTCGTATTTTGTGCCATCGGACGAATGCTTTTTCGGGCTTTTTCCACTACCTTTGCAAAAGCAAAGGTACAAAATTTACATAATATACATATTTGAACGCAGGGCCCCGCTTCGGGTTACCGCCTCAGCAATTCCGGCGCCCTGGGTCTTGTGGGCGCGTATGGTTACACCTGGAGCAGTGCGCCTTACTCGGCGACGAGTGTATACGGATCGCGCTTGGACTTCGGCAGTTCCTTCGTGAATCCCGAGCTCAACAGCGACCGTGCGCACGGTTTCCCCGTTCGCTGCGTGCAGGAATAAGAGAGGGGGGGGGCACAGACCGGGGCCAGCGGAGCAAGACACCGAGTGTCGGGCCTTCGCCCGGGGATGGCGCCGGCCCGAACGACCTGCGGTCGAATGTCATTCTGAACGCAGTCAAGAATCTATTGTTACGATATAAATTCTTCGGCCAAAGCCTCAGAATGGACGAAAAAACAGAAGAAAACATACAACATCCATGGACTACATCGCACTCAACATTGCGGTCGCAGAGACCGAACAAGCCGAGATACTGACTGCCTTTCTGGCCGACTTCCCATTCGAAAGTTTCGAAACCGCCGAGGGAATCCTCAAAGCCTACATCCCGCGGGACCGGCTGGCCGACTGCAAGGAGCAGGTAGACTCGCTGCTGGTCCGACAGGGTATTGAGGGGCACTACATAGCCATCGAAACACAGAACTGGAATGCTCTGTGGGAGAGTAATTTTCCAGCAATTGACATTGAAGGCCGGCTACGTATCCGGGCACCGTTCCATGAGACGGCACCTGCAGGCGAAATGGAGGCGATCATCATGCCCCGCATGTCGTTCGGCACGGGACACCACGCCACCACGTGGTTGATGGCCCGCGCCGTACTCGACCTGAAAGTCGCAGGACGTCGGGGACTCGATATGGGCAGTGGTACGGGCGTGCTGGCGATCGTGGCGGCCAAGTGCGGCGCTACCCATGTCGATGCCGTGGACATCGACGACTGGGCCGATGCCAGCTGCCGCGAGAACATAACGACCAACGGAGTAACCGACTACATAGAACCCCTGCATGGCGATGTGCGCCGGATAGCAGGACGGCACTACGACTTCATCCTGGCCAACATCAACCGCAATATCCTCATTGCCGACATGGCCGCCTACGCTGCAGCGCTCAACGCAGGCGGCGATCTGGTGATGAGCGGATTCCTCGAAGCCGACGTCGATGCCATAACATCGACGGCCGAGGCCGAAGGACTGCATCGCGTCGCCACAGCCGAGCGCGAAGGGTGGATGGTCGTACACGTGCGTAAATGAAGAGCTACAAGGGGCGCGGGATAGTTCTCCACACGCTCAAATATGGCGACTCGGCAATGATTGCCTACTTGCTGACCGATATCGGCGGTCGCCGCAGCTACATGATTCAGGGTGTGAGGAGCCGCCTCGGCCGAGGTTCGAAACTGGCTCTCTTCCAGCCAATGTTTCCCGTGGAATTCGAGGGACTGGAGTCATCGAAGCTCCAGATGGACCGCTTCAAGGAAGTAAAGGCCGGATTCGTGTTACAAAGTCTGCCATTCGACGTCCGCAAGTCGACCGTGGCACTCTTCATGGCCGAGGTTCTCTATCGTCTGGTGCGAGAGAGCGAACCCGACGAAGCGCTGTTCGACTTCGTGTGGAGTTCTGCAGAAGCGCTCGACACGCTGGGCGATGGTGTGGCCAACTTCCACCTCTGGTTCCTGGCCCGCCTGAGCCGCTACCTGGGATTTCACCCCGGCAACGAATACACCCCCGATGCATGGTTTGACATCCGCGAGGGGCTCTTCGTCAGCCGACAACCGTTCCACACGGAGATAATGGACCGCACATGCGCCCGCACCCTGCACTGCCTGATGGAGTGCGACGTACGGCATCTGGCCAACATAGAAATGAACCGCACCCAGCGGGTGGCGTTCCTCAACGCTATGCTGGCCTACTTCGGCTACCACCTCGATGCCATCGACGCCGTGCAATCGGTACGCATCTTGCGAGAAGTTTTCTGAAAGACCGCGAAAGCCACAAAAAAGGCCGAAACGATCCTCAAAAAAACTCTGCACGATGAAAAACGCCCTGTTGAAAATCCTTGTAACGATCCTGACGCTGACCGTCGCATCGACGACCTCAGCCCAGGAACCGGCCTTCGGTCCGGCAGACTCTCTGCGCACGACGACGCGCCCCATATTGCCCGACACGCTGGTGCACCCAACTCCGTGGCACCCCGACTTCATGGCACAGGAACGTCTGCGCACCCAGCCAGCCGTGTCGATGACTTCGGTAGTAGAAATCCGCCAGGAGAATCTGCCCCGACGAATCGTGGTGCTGGACAACAACACCCTGCAACTGGGCCAGTACCTCACCCTCTCCAACGGTCAGGCGTGGCACTGGGGCCCCTTCCTCAACGCCTTTCTGGACGCACGAACACTCTCGTTCCCCCTGCCCCGCTAAAGTCGGCTGACGACACCCGGAATAAGTATTAACACGTATTGTCCGTTTGCTGCGGATTCGCCAAATTTGCAACGCAAACAAAACGATTCTGTCATGAAACGGACTTTTCTGCTGCTGGTGCTGCTGCTCGTCTCCACCGCTTCGCTACGGGCACAACACCCCTCCAGCTCCGAAACGAAGCCCTTGCTCCGGGAACGAATAGCCGTCCGTCTGCCCCGATTTTCGGGCTACGTACAGACCGGATATCAGTGGTCCGATGAAGAGTCGACCTTCTTTCTGAAGCGCATCCGGCTGTCGATGACGGGCGACATAATACCCAAAGTCGACTACAAAATCCAGATCGAATTTGCCAAGCCCCAAATAGTCGACGCCTTCATCCAATACAAGCCCCTGCATGAGCTCAATATCAAATTGGGCCAGTATAAAGTGCCTTTCTCGATCGAGAATACCCAGTATGCCCCCACAGAAACGGAGTTTATCGAATTGCCGCTCGTGCTGCGCTATTTGCTGGGCTCCGATGAGCTGCTCAACGGCGCTGCAGCCTCGGGACGCGACATAGGCGCCACCCTCTGGGGCGGTTTTTTCAAGCGCGACGGCTACAGCATCGTCAACTACGACATAAGCGTTTTCAACGGCGCCGGGATCAACTCGCTGGATGACAACAAATCGAAAGATGTAGTAGCACGCTTGACCCTCAACCCTGTGAACGGGTTGTTGATCTCCGGGTCCTACTACTGGGGCGAGTACGGCGCTTCGTACCTCAAACGAGAACGCTACGCGGCCGGGGCTTGCTACGACCGTGGCGCTGTCGTCGTACGCGGCGAGTGGATTGGCGGCACAACGGGCCTCTCCTCCGGAACCAATCTCCACAGCGGAGGTTGGTATGTCCTGGCCGGCTGGCGCGCACCCCACGCTCTGATGCCCGCCGTGCGCATGGAGTCCTTCGCGGCAGACAACACCCGCGCCGCGGCAACGCGCCAGACCAACTACACGGCGGGACTGAAGTGGGCGCCCGTCGAATACTTCCGCTGCCAGCTCAACTACACTTACGAAGACTACGGCGCCGCCTACGATCTTTCACACCGCCACGTCGTAGCCGTGATGGTAACGGGAAAATTTTAACACTCAGCGCTTGAAAAAGTAGCTTTTCTGCCGACGTTTCTCCTCCTGCGAGCGGGCGACGCAGACTTTTTCGTGGGTATAAGGATTCTCCCCCGTATAAAACATCACTGACGAGAGGGTCATGGGTGTAGGGGTGAGGTCCTGGACCTGTTCGAGCGTGAAATGGAGTTTGCCCAGCACTTTTTGCGCCAGAGCCCGCATATCGCGTTCCGTGCATCCGGGGTGCGACGAAATAAAATAAGGTATGAGCTGATAAGGCAGCGCTTCCTGTTTGCAGAAGCGGCGGAAATCGGCATTCAGGGCCTCGAACATGGCGAACGGCGGCTTGCGCATAAGCCGCAACACATTCTCCTCGGTATGTTCCGGCGCCACCTTCAGCCGACCCGACGTGTGGTGCTTCAGCACCGTTTCCAGATAAGGCGAGCCATCGAAAAGATCATAACGTATGCCGCTGCCGATAAAGGCCTTTTTAATGCCCTTGACCGCGCGGATGCGGGCATAAAGGTCGAGCAGCGGCCGGTGGTCGTTATCAAGGTTGGGGCACCTCTTCGGATGCAGGCATGACGGGCGCCGGCACTGGCGGCACAAGTCACGGTTGCGACCGCCCATGCGGTACATATTGGCCGAGGGCGCGCCCACGTCGGAGAGGTAACCTTTGAAATCGGGCATCTTCACAATCCGTTCCACCTCCGCCAGAACAGAGCGTTCGCTCCGCGAACTGATGAACTTGCCCTGATGGGCCGAAATCGTGCAGAACGAGCACCCGCCAAAGCAACCCCGGTGGATGTTGACCGAAAATTTGATCATCTCCCACGCCGGGATAGCCCCCTTGCCTGCGTAACGCGGATGGGGCGCCCGCTCATAAGGCAGATCAAACGAACGGTCGATCTCCCCGGTAGTCAGTGTCGCATGGGGCGGCGTGACAACCACACAACGGTCGCCGACCGACTCGACCAGTGTGACGTCGGGTTCCAGAAGATTGCTCTGCGTCTCGATAACGGTAAAATTATCTCCGAAAGCCCGTCTGTCGTCCCGACACTCTTCGAAACTGTGCAGACGAATCGTTGTTGCCGGATCAAGCCGCGAAACATAAGCTTCATCGGCCACAAAAGACACTTGCCGAAGCTTACGCAAGAGCTTGGCGTTAAATCCGTTGCGCATGGCCCGTGCCACCTCGGGGATGACCCGTTCACCCATACCGTAAGTCAAAAGGTCGGCACCCGACTCAATAAGAACCGAGGGCTTCAGCGTATTGCTCCAATAGTCATAGTGGGTCAGGCGCCTGAGCGAGGCTTCGATGCCGCCGATAACGACCGGGACATGGGGATACAACCGCTTGAGAATCTGCGTATAAACCGTGACGGCATAATCGGGCCGGAATCCTGCCTTGCCGCCGGGCGTATAGGCATCGTCATGACGCAGCCGCAAATTGGCCGTATAATGATTGACCATCGAATCCATAGCCCCGGCCGAGACGCCGAAAAAGAGGCGCGGGGCCCCCAGCTTCGTGAAGTCGCGCAAATCATCCCGCCAATTGGGCTGAGGAACAATCGCCACACGATAACCCTCGGCCTCCAAAAGGCGTCCGATAACCGCCGCGCCAAAAGCCGGGTGATCGATATAAGCGTCACCCGTGAAAAGGATGACATCAAGCTCGTCCCAACCCCGGGCCCGCACTTCCTTTATGGTCGTAGGTAAAAACAAATCAAGACGAAGCTATTATTTTTCAGTTCTCTTTTTCCACCGTCGTGGCGTAGTTGTCCCACTTCTCCAGCAGGGCCCGGAAGTCGCCGGGAAGCTCACTCTCAAAAGTCACAGTGCGGTGCGTCATGGGATGCTCAAAGCCCAAAAGACGCGCATGGAGCGCATGGCGCGGCATGAGAGCGAAGCAGTTTTCGATGAACTGCCGGTACTTGGCGAAGGTTGTGCCCTTAAGGATGCGGTCGCCGCCATAACGCTCGTCGTTGAAGAGCGGATGCCCCTGCCACGCCATGTGCACGCGGATCTGATGAGTACGGCCCGTCTCTAAACGACACTCTACAAGAGTGACATAACCGTAACGCCTGAGCACCCGCCAGTGGGTCACGGCGTGTTTGCCATCCGAGCCATCTTCAAAGACATACATCTTCTGTCGCTCGCGCGGGCTACGGCCGATATTGCCCGTAATGGTTCCCTCGTCCTGCTCGAAGTCACCCCACACAAGCGCGACATACCGGCGAGAAATGGTGTGGTCGAAAAACTGCTTGGCCAGTCGGGCGTGAACCTGTTCGTTCTTGGCAACGACCAGAAGGCCCGAAGTATTCTTGTCAATACGATGGACCAGCCCCGCGCGCAGCTCCTCGTCGCCCGCAACCTCGGAGCCCCGGAGGTGGTAAAGCAACGCATTGACCAGCGTACCCGACCAGTTGCCCACACCGGGGTGAACGACCATACCGGCCGGCTTATCGACAATCAGCAGGTCGGCGTCTTCATAAGGAATATCAAGCGGGATATTCTCTGCCACGAGTTCAGTTTCGCGCCGCGGATAAGGCAACACGAGACTGATACGATCGAGGGGTTTAACCTTATAACTCGACTTGGCGGGGCGATCATTGACCAGGATATTGCCGCTGTCAGCCGCAGCCTGGATACGGTTGCGCGAGCAGTGCTCCATCCTGACGGTCAGAAACTTATCGAGCCGCATGGGGGTTTGTCCCTTATCGGCTATGACAGCGAAATGTTCGTAAAGCCCCGCCTCCTCGTCATCCGGAATGACATCGACAAGGGGATCGTCGGCCCTATAATGCGGATCGGTCATCAGTCGAAGAAGTTGTCGTTCGGGTGGGCGGGCTGTTCGGTCTGCGGATCGGAATCGGCAGCGGACTCTTCGCGGCAGTCCTCCTCCTCGCGGATTCGCACCTCGGCGGTCGTGCGGGCCTGACGCTCGGCCTCAGAGCGTGCATTGTTGATCTTGCTCTCCTCGAGCGATAACCGCAATTCGACCTTTGAGCCCAAAACGGCACTTCGTTCAGCCGAAGGGCTCTGGAAATAAACCCGGGCATCCTTACGGTGAAGCAGGTCGACACCTTCGTCGAAGCTCACCTGCCCGACGTTGAGGCCCAGTTCCCACAGTCGGCTTTTGGCTTCGCGAAGCGGATAACCCACGACCTGAGGAACGACCGTAGTGCCATATCCCCCCTTGACACCCACATGAAGCGTAATGCCTGAGCCCATCTCGGCCTCGACATGCGAAGTGGCCGTGACAGGCTTACCTCCGTAATACTCGGCCAAAACATAATTGGTGGCCATATCGGCCCGATAAACGAGCTCGTCGATTTCGAGACCCGCGATTTCGAGCATGTTCTTGGCCTGACGCAGCGAACGGTCGGCGACATAAGGCACGGGGACCATCTTCTGACGAAACGAGTTGATCGTGATATAAACCTTTCGCCCGGGCTTGACCTCGACACCTCCTTCGGGCAGCTGGTCGAGGACAATACCGCCTTCATAAGCGGGTACGAACAACGAATCGTTGATCTTGAGATCAAGGTCGCTCCTGCGAGCCAGACGATAAGCATCAACGAGCGGCATCCCGGCAAAATCGGGGACAGTACGCCGGGCACCGTGGCGCGTGCCGATCTGCATCGCGACATGGGCCACGACAGCCAGAGCCAGAACGACAGCACCAATGAGCGTCAAATTCCACAGCAGAGGATTCTGACGCAACCGTTGGTAAAGAGAGACGGGGTTCTTCATAATTGTCACTCGATTATTTGGGGGCCTTCCGATAAAGGTAGACCGCAATGAAGAGGTAAATGATATTAGGCAGCCAGACAGCCAGACCGGGCGGCAGGGTGCCGCTCTTGGCGAACTCCTCGAAAAAACGATTGAAGAGAATATAAGAGAAGCAGAGACCCGTGCCGATGCCGATATGAAGGCCCGTACCGCCGCGCACCTTACGCGAAGAGAGAGAAACGCCGATGAGCGTGAGGATGAACGTCGAAAGCGGATAAGCATAACGCGCATGACGCTCGACCTCGATAAGGTTGATCGAGTCGGAACCCTTAGCCCGCTGCTGGTCGAGAAACTCGTTGAGTTCGCGGATGTTCATGGTCTGGATCAGGGCGTTGATCTCGCCCAGCTCGGTGACCTCCAGATTGATAAGCGTATCGAGGTTACGAAACTGGGCAAAAGTCTCCACGCCCGAAGGGTCGAACTCACGCCGGGTATAACGCGGTGCAGTCCACCGCTTGGTTTCGGGATCGAACTTTGCATCGGCGGCTTCAAGCGACCGCGTCATGGAACCGCCCTCATAATGTTCGAGCACGAAAAACGAAGCCTGGTGCGCCCCACCGCGATAATTACGGATATAAACGAACGTGCCGGGTTCGATCTGTCGATAAATATGCTGGTCATACCGGGCATTCTGCTTGCGCTTGAGGTAGTGGGACTCAAACTCAACGATGTGCTGCTGCGAGAGGGGGATAAGCCACAGATTGAGCGTCAGCGATAACCCTCCGATGATCGCGGCCCCGAGCAAATAAGGCCACATAAGCCGCCGGAACGACATTCCCCCCGACAACATGGCAACAATCTCGGTCTGATAAGCCATCTTCGAGGTAAAAAAGATGCAGGCAATGAAGGTGAAGAGCCCCGAGAACTGATTGATGAAGAAAGGGATGAAGTTGAGGTAATAATCGAGAATCACGCTCTTGAGCGGGGCGTGAAGCTCGGTAAAGTCGTCGATCTTCTCCACATAATCGAAAAGCACGACCACGACGATGATCATCGCGATGGCGAAGAAATAAGTCGAGAGGAACTTACCCAATATATACCGGTCGAGAATCTTGAAGCCGGGGAAACGGAGTTTCATAGGCAATCGTGACGACAATTGGAATTACACAAAAACTACTTAATCCTCTACCTCATAAGGTATGCCGGTATTTTTGCAATAATGTTCGACCTCTTCGTCGCCCGACATGGAGTAATCGCAAAACTGCCGAAAAGCGGCTTTGGTGGAGTCGACATACCTTTTCTGAGCATCAATCAACCGAACGACATGATCGATGAAATCGCGCATGTCCGAATTAATACCACATAATTTATCAATCGTCCGAAAATCCAGGGGCCGGAACTTCGCCGGATAAAGAACCTTGCTGCTAAAAGCATCGGTACTCAGCTTAATAATACCGATACCGAAGGTCTGGGTCAACCGTTCCATCTCTTCGCGCAGCTTGTTTTCATCGATCTCCACAGCTACCAGCCACCCGTAATTGGCCCAACTTGAATTGCTGACCGCCTGAAAAAAATAACGCTTGAGCTCGTAATCGGAGTGAATATCGCGCTTGAGTTCATAACTCGACAGAATCACGCTGTCGCTCTTATTGAGAAGTCCGTGCAACGCCTGGCAGGCAGAATCATTAGGCAGGCGCAACCGCAGGTTGACCATATCGGGATGCACCCAGTTTTGGCTACCGTCATCTTTCGTGCTCGAAACTTCATGACGAATCGTCTTGGTGAAACTGTCGTCCGACGCGGAGTTCAACCAAGTACACAGCAGCGGGTGAAGATCCCGCTCGACCCATGACTTACGCGGGTCCTTGCTCCTATTCTGGCTGGCCGATACGCCTTTGACTTCTCCCGGCAGGTCCTCCAATGCAGCCAGTACCTGAACTTCGTATTTGGAATAATAATAAAGATACCCCCCGCCGACCTTCGTGCGTTTAACCCGGCTGTCGTTGCGACGGATAAAATCGCCGCAAAGAGCCTGAACGGTCGCGCTGGGAGTCTTTCCCTTGTCGAAATCATACAATTTGTTTGCACAAATCAATTGAAATATTTCACTGGCCGAACAAGCACGCGGTTCAGCTTCCAATACGTTGAGAATCGCTTCTTTTATTGTCATGGAAATATTCGAAAGAGGTGGTTTCAGAGTCTTCGTTGGAGCTTGGGTATCATGGCATCCTTCCAGACTGCGAAGTCTCCCGCCGCGATATGCTCGCGGGCCAGGCCGACCAGCCGCAGGTAAAAGGCGATGTTATGCAACGAGGCGATCTCGGCAGCAAGCATCTCGCCGCAGACACACAAATGGTGCAAATAAGCTTTTGAATAGAGCGTGTCGACGAAAGCAGTGCCCTGGGGATCAATTGGAGAAAAATCGTCCTCCCACTTCTTGTTGCGGATGTTGATAATGCCCTCGGCCGTGAAGAGCTGACCGTTGCGGCCATTGCGGGTAGGCATCACGCAGTCGAACATGTCCACACCCCGGGCAATGCCTTCGAGGATGTTCACCGGCGTACCGACGCCCATCAGGTAACGCGGTCGATCCTCGGGTAAAATGGCGTCGACGACTTCGATCATCTCATACATGGTTTCGGTGGGTTCGCCCACAGCCAGGCCGCCGATGGCATAACCGTCGGCATTATACTGCTTGACATTCTCGGCAGCCCGGGCCCGCAAATCGGGGTAGGTGCAGCCCTGCACGATGGGGAACAACGCCTGGTAATGCCCGTAATTGGGCGCGGTCTGCGCATAACGGTTAAAACAGCGGTCGAGCCACCGCTCGGTAAGATCGAGCGACCGGGCCGCATAATCGCGCGGCGCATCGCCGGGCGGGCACTCGTCGAAAGCCATCATGATATCGGCACCGATGATCCGTTCGGTATCAATGACGCTCTCAGGCGTAAAGAGATGCTTCGAACCGTCGATATGCGACCGGAAGTGGCACCCCTCCTCCTTGAGCTTGCGACACGCAACGAGCGAAAAAACCTGAAATCCTCCGCTGTCGGTGAGCATTGGTCCCTCCCACGTGGAGAAACGGTGCACGCCGCCGGCTTGCTCGATAATTCGCATCCCGGGCCGAAGATAAAGGTGGTAGGTGTTGGCCAGAATAATCTGCGCCCGGGCCTCATCGCGCACATCGCGGTGGTAAATACCCTTGACCGTAGCCGCGGTGCCTACGGGCATGAAGATGGGCGTGAGGATCGTCCCGTGGTCGGTCCTGAGCTCTCCGGACCGTGCCCGCGAAGCAGGGTCCCTATGTCTCAAAGTGAATTGCAGTGCCATACTATCTTGCAAAGATAGTTAAAAAATCGCGAAAACAGGAAGAGGCACAGCGGAAATGATGATGCGGACATACCAGATGAGCTCTTCGATTTTAATTTCTTGCTCTTAATTTTTAATTGTGACATTGTTTTGTACCTTTGCACATATTTCGTCGGTATGCACTTTTTCGAATCATTTCTCGACTCCTACGGCTGGGAGGGTACGGCCCTTGCGGGGATGCTCGCCCTGCTGCTGGGCGTACAGCTCCACTACTACATCATCGCCTACGGACGTATCGCTGGCTACAAGAACAGCCGCAGGCCGGCGGTGCTCGATACAGACCCTGCCGTGTCGGTCATCGTGCCTCTATTCTCGGAAGATTACGTCTTCGTCGAGGAGCGGCTGCCCCTGATTCTGGCTCAAAGCTACCCCGATTTCGAAGTGGTGATCGTCTACGTTGGGCAGGATACCGATTTCTACGAAGACCTCGAACGGCTTAAACAATCCTTTCCGCAGATCGTGACGACCAAAATTCTGCTCGACCCCCGCTTTCCGATCTCGCGTAAAATGGCCCTCAATGTCGGCATTAAATCGGCGCACTACGAACATCTGGTTTTCACCTCGACGGACGCCTGCCCCCAAACCGACCGATGGCTGGCCCTGATGGCAAAAGGGTTTACCCGAGGTGACATCGTGGTAGGCTACTGCGGCGTGGAGCAGACCAAAAACCCACACAACCGCTGGATGCGCACCTGGCGCATGATGCACGCCGCAAATTGGCTGGCCCGCGCCGTAAAGGGACATCCCTACAGAGGTGCCCTCCAGAATTTCGGATTTACAAAAAGCCTCTACTTCGGTGTGAACGGGTTCGGCAACCTCAATATGAACATCGGAGAAGACGACCTCTTCCTGCAACGCATCATGACCCGCGACAACGTAAGCGTCATCCTTTCGCCCCGGGCCACCCTGCGCGAGAAAACCTGGGGCGGTATGAGGTGGTGGATGAGTCGGCTGCGCTACTATCGCTCGGCATTCCGCTTCTACCCGCAGCAGGCAAAGAACTTCGTGCAATGGGAAACGGGCTCGCGCCTGCTCTTCTTCGCGCTGGCAATCTGCGCTTTGGCGATCATGCCCCTGGAATTTCGGCTCGCGGTCCTGGCGGCCCTCCTGGTGCGCTACGGCATAGTCGCCTGGCAGGTACGGAGGTTGAGCAAGCGACTGGGCGAAACGGGCCTGACGGCTCTCTACTTCGTCTATGACCTGTTGAGCCCTCTGTGGTCCGTGGCTCTCTCACTCTCCCTGCTCCGTAAGGACCCCCGCGTATGGAGATAGCCGACTATATCGTAGCCGACGACCGGGAGCTGGCAGAGCGTGTGCTCGGCGGGGACGCCGTGGCGTTCGAATACCTCTTCAACCGCTACCGCGAAGCCATACACCGTCTCTTCGTGCAGCGCACAGGCTCCCCGGATGATGCGGACGATTTGTTGCAGGAGACCTTCGTAAAGGTCTACGTCAATCTGCATCGCTACAATGCCGCCTACACGTTCGGGCAGTGGGTTTACACGATTGCCCGCAATACTTTCGTCGACTATGTGCGTCGCCGTCAGGACGGACTGCCCATCGACGACCGCTTCACAGCTCCGGCATCCAGCGCCCCAACCCCCGAAGAGAGCGTAATTCACTCCCAGCAGCAAACCCAGATAGAGCACTGCCTCAGTCTGTTGGACCCTCGATACAGCCAACTGATCCGGATGCGGTTCATCGAAGAGTACTCCTACGAAGAGATCGCAGCAAAACTCTCGCTGCCTCTGGGAACTGTCAAGACCCGCATACACCGGGCCCGCGAGCAAATGTGCCGCTTAATAGCGCGCAACGACGAGTAATACCCCGCTTCGGGTTACCGCGCCAGCACTTCCGGCAGCCTGAACTATGTGGGTGCGAACGGTTACGCCTGGAGCAGTGCGCCTTACTCGGCGTCGGACATGAACGGGTCACGCTTGTACTTCTACAGTTCCGGCGTAGACCCCGAAGACGGCAGCCACCGCGCCAGCGGTTTCCCCGTTCGCTGCGTGCAAAGAATAAGAGAGCCGCAGCCAGCGGAGCAAGACACCGAGTGTCGAGCCTCCGCATCCGGGGGCTGCGGCTCGGACAGTCTCTCGACTGTTTTTGCGCGGTCCGAAGACGGCGGGGGCGCAAATGCCCGGGGGCCGACGAAGCTACGGAAACCCCAACAAGGACCGGAGCCCCAGCAAAAACCCACTCTTAGTGGGGCGAGCCTCCGCAGGGCGAGGCTGCGGCTCGAGCGACCAAAGGCCGAAAAGATTCTGCGCTAACGCTCAGAAGGGCAAAACGACTAACAAATGGAGCTGATTCTAAAATATTTCCCCGAGCTGACTGCCGAACAGCGGCAGCAAATGAAGGCGCTCTATGGGCTCTATGCCGAGTGGAACGCCAAGATCAACGTCGTATCACGCAAAGATTTCGAGCAGCTCTACCTGTGTCATGTGCTTCATTCGCTGGCCATAGCTAAGGTATGCACGTTCGACGCAGGAGCCCGCGTGCTGGATGTTGGCTGCGGAGGCGGGTTTCCGTCGGTGCCACTGGCCATTCTCTTTCCGGAGGCGCAATTCACGGCGGCGGATTCAATCCACAAGAAAATCGCTGTAGTGGAGGGCATAGCGTCGGCCATCGGATTAAAAAACCTATCACCCCGCTGCATGCGCGTCGAGACGTTGACGGAGCGCTACGACTACGTGGTATCGCGTGCCGTGACGGCCATGCCCCAATTCGTGGAGTGGGTGTGGAACAAAATCGAAAAAGGGCAGCGCGGAACGCTGCCCAACGGCATCCTCTACCTCAAGGGTGGCGACCTGGCCGAAGAACTGGCCGGGACCGGCAAACGATGGAACATCTACGACATTCCCCGCTTTTTTGAAGAGGAGTTTTTCGAGACCAAGAAAGTGGTCTATACCGCTAAGTGATCTTTGCAGACTGGAGTTTTGATGCAAAATTCAGCCTTTAGGCTGGCAAGCCGAAGCCACCCCGGGCGAAGGCTTGCACTTTGTGCGTCGCCTCCGCTGGCTTCGGCTCGCGTTTAATCTTTACCTTTTCAGAATCTTGCGGATGCCGGCCATGAACTCCTCGGCCGAAGAGGCCCCCTGGAGACGCCCCAGCAGGTTGCCTTCCGTGTCGAAAATCAGATAAAGCGGAATGGCACCGCTCCCATAACGTTTCATCAATTCAGCACCGGTCGTCTGGTCGGTATCATACTTGGCAGCGACGAAACGTTCGGCCATAAACTCGCCGACATCCTTGCGGGAGAAGACATGCCGTTCCATCATCTTACAAGGCGGGCACCACGAAGCATAAAGGTCGATGAAAACCAATTTACCCTCCTTGACAGCCATTTCGCGCACGGCATCTGTCGACTTAGTCTCGAACTTTACCTGAGCCTGAACCGCACCCGCTGCGAGAGCCACGGCCAGAAAAAGAATCCATTTTTTCATATCGGTCTTGTTTGTTCGTCGTATTGCAAAATCCGCACCTTTTCAATCTTTCCGCTCCTGCGAAGTACTCAACAGACCGCAAGCAGCCTGTATGTCCTCTCCCCGCGAGGCGCGGATGGTGGTCTGAATACCCCGGGCAGTGAGGGCGTCGCGGAAACGAATCATGGCTGCCTCGTCGGGTGAATAATAAGGTGACCCGGGGATACGGTGGAAACGGATGAGGTTGATGCGGCACTTGACGCCGTCCAGAAGACGACACAACCCCCGGATATGACGCGGTGAGTCGTTGAGCCCCGCCAGAACAATATATTCGAACGACACCCTCCGCTGGTGGGTGAAGTCATAATCACGCAATATAGCTGCGACCTGGGCGATGGGCCACGCCCGCTCGACCGGCATAATCGCAACCCGCTCCTCGGGAAAAGGATTGTGAAGACTGACGGCCAGATGGACATTTGTAGCGTCGAGAAACCGCCGCAGCTGCGGCACTACGCCCGCCGTGGAGACCGTAACGCGGGTAGGCGACCACCCAAAGCCCCATGGCTCTGTGATAACGGACAAGGTCCGCAGCACATTGTCGAGGTTGTCCAGCGGTTCGCCCATGCCCATAAAAACCAGATTGGTAAGCCGTTCCCGCTCGGGCAACGAGACGATTTGGTTGAGTATTTCGACAGCCAGAAGCGAATGTTGGAGCCCCTGACGTCCCGTAGCACAAAACTTGCAGCCCATGCGGCAGCCGGCCTGCGAGGAGACGCACAGCGTAGCACGATCGCCATCGGGAATAAAGGCCGATTCGACGAAATCACCGCAGAGGGTGCGAAAAAGATATTTTTTTGTCCCGTCGGAGGATTCCCAGCTCCGGATCGGCGGGCTCAGCGCGGGGGTGAAACGTCGGGCGAGAAGCTGGCGATGGCGCAAAGCAAGATCGCTCATGCACAACGGATCTTCGATATGCCGTCCATACAGCCAGCGGGCGACCTGCCCCGCCGCAAAACGGGGCATATCCGCAGCGGTGCAGAGCTGCTGCAACTCGTCGGCTGTCATGCCATAAAGGTATTCGGGAGCAGGCATAAAGAGAAAATATCAGGGCTTTACAAGGACAAAAATAGGTAAAAAATAAAGATTTTTCTTCGCAGAAGCTCATTTTTGAATTTTTATCCCTATATTTGTAGTGCATAGTGCCCTTGTCCATTTCAGAGAGGGCATAACGCAATAAGGCACGGAACAATCAAAAACCGGATAAATGGAAATCAAGAAAACACCGAAGGCGGACCTGAACAACAAGCGGGGACTTTTCCTCGAAATAGGTCTGTGTGTGGCGCTGGGACTGGTGATCCTTGCGTTCGCATACACGCCCAAAGAGCATCGTATCGAGAAGATCGACATGAACTACGGCACGGTAGAGGAGGACTTGGTAGAGATCACGCGTAACGACCAGAAGCCCCCCGAGCCTCCCAAAAAGGTCGAAGTGAAAGTGATTGCCGACCTCCTGCAGGTGGTAACCAACGAGACGAAGATCACCACGGAGGTAGACTTCGCCGAGTTCGACGAAAACACCGAGGTAATCCAGCAGGTGGAGGTAGCCGAAGAGGTGATCGAAGACGACCAGCCTTTCCTGGTGGCCGAAACGATGCCCTCGTTCCAGGGCGGAGACCTCAATACATTCCGCAACTGGGTACAGCAGAACGTGAAATTCCCGCAAATAGCCCTCGAAAACGGAATCCAGGGCCGCGTAGTCCTTTCGTTCGTGATCGAGAAAGACGGTCGCCTGACCAACATCCAGGTCCTTCAGACCCCCGACCGCTCGCTCTCGGAAGAGGCTATTCGTGTGCTGAACAAATCTCCGAAGTGGAGCCCCGGCAAGCAGCGCAACCAGGTAGTACGTGTGAAATACACGCTGCCGGTGGACTTCCGTGTGCAAAACTAAAACACTGCACCAACCAGAACAAGGGTATCCAGCCTCCGGGCGGATACCCTTTTTGCGCGAAGCAGAAGAGGAGAGGGAGGGGGCTGGGAGAGAGGAAACGGACAAGGGCAAGAGGACAGAGGACAGAGGACATAAAACAAGAACGCACATTAGAGGCATAAAAAACAAGGAGACGAAGAAAAGAAAGGGTAACGGAGCGAGGATAAAGTCATGACAACGTGGACAACATATAGATTAGGCGATGCTGTGATGTTCAATCCTCCGGAGCGTTTGGCAAAAGGGACAATTGCCAAAAAGGTGGCGATGGAACAGCTGCAACCTTTCACTCGTGCGATTTCCGGTTATGAGTTAGCAGCGTATTCGGGAGGCAGTAAGTTTCGGAAAGGCGACACGCTGATGGCTCGGATTACTCCCTGTTTGGAAAATGGCAAAACAGCTTATGTCTCCCTGCTCGATAATGATGAAGTAGGCTTCGGCTCTACGGAGTATATCGTATTACGAAATATCGAGGGCGTGACGGATGACAAATTCTTGTATTATTTCGTCACGAATCCGTGGTTTCGCAATATTGCCATCAAGTCGATGGTCGGTTCATCGGGTCGCCAGCGTGTGCAGCAGTCCCTTTTGGAGTGCCTCAAAATAACTCTTCCGCCGCTGGCTGAACAGCAGCGCATCGCGGCAATTCTGGGAGCATT
>CAJUIE010000014.1 GCA_910586375.1 uncultured Alistipes sp.
GTATGATTCACCGGCCAATTTGGCAATCATTTCTTTATCTCCGTCCTTTCTATCATGCCAGCGTCCGGCAAGTATTGCGGGTATCAAGTCCCGAATGTTTTCGGGTTTTGCCCATTCGGGGCGTGTAAGGTCGAATTTTAATTGTCTCCGCAGAATCGTTATGTTTCGAACGGTTTCTTTTGATAACTGGTTTGCGTATTCGCGTTGTATGCCGCTCGATTTTAATGCTTCGATAAATTTTTCTCGGTCGATTTCCGGCAGAGAGATCAATTCATTTACTTTCGGAACTTCGGCAATATTGGTCGCGTAAATGATTCGATGACCTTTCTGTGTAGCATAGATATGATTTTTGCTGCCGACATTGGTGATAAAGATCAAATTATCATATTCCTCAATCAAGCGCTCCAAAATATCTTCATCTTCAACAACAAGACATCTGTCTTGCAATTCCGTAGTTTGAGGATGGCGCAAAATGCAGGCGACGGCAAAAGCTGTAGATTCCTCCTGCGCCATAGATTGAATGATGGATATGGATGGCTGTTGTAGATTTTGGTAGATTTTTTGCTGTTCCTCTTCACGTCCGCCAAGAAGTATGTCGGGGCTTAAAACTATTTTTGGTCCGGTTGCCCATTTTTGCCAAAAAGTATCGATTGAGCGAACTTTATTGAGCGGTTGGCGATGCAAATATTCGGCAAACCATAATGCGACAGCCGGGCACAACGACAACCAGTCTTCCAATTCGACTGCCGTTAAAACGATGACATTTTTCCAGATATGCGTGTCGTTTTTTTCTTGTGCCCATTTTGCCGCTCCATCCCAGATGCGAGGAGTTACGAAAACATAGGTCGCCGACTGTTTCTCAAAACCTAAAGCGTCTTTCGTCCTTTTGTCATAATCTTCATTGGCTTTGTTTTTTGTGTCCGCATTGGTTCCGCATTCCCATAGAGATAGCCCGGATTCGATGCTATAAACAGATTCTGGAGTTTCGAGAATTCCATCCCAGCCGGTCAGATGCACGGCATCTCCTGACGGAAATCGGATTTGAGTTATATTCGACGCTGTTGCCCGGATTAGTCGAGCAACCAACTCTGGCAAGACGCTTTGAGCCTCTCGTCTATCTGCCCATTGTTTGATATCTGTCGAGGTAATCCACTTCATTTTAGAGCCGGGTTTCACTTGTTAATGATATTTGCCATAAAGATATGAATAAACACGGGCAAAAGCAAGTCTGCTTGCACTTTACTGAGTGGAGTATCTTGGGTGAGATCAAATAATAATGGCAGTTGGGAATAAGTTCTTCTTATTCGCGCAGATACATAACGGATAAGGTGTTTACGATAATTATGTGATCTGAACTCATTCTGGGATAGGGTATATGTGATTATCGAAATAAATTAATAAAAAAGACATTGAATGATATTATTGTTTAAATCCAAGTTCTTTTTCCAATTGAGTTTTCATTAAGATTAGTTCTTGCAATTCTTCTGGCGAATATGCAAATTGTTCATTAAGAATCAATCGATAATCGTCTGCTTTTAATTTTATGTACTCAATAAGATTAATGTTTTTTCCGCATATCATCATATATATATTAGGGACAATCCATAATGGTATGCCCATAAAATATGTCCACATTTCCATTTTATCCCAGCCCACTTTCGCTATTAATACTATCCAACCTATGAGTAATAACATTTCAAATAGGCATATTAAAGTCTTATATAGCGAATACCTTGTATTAACTTTCCTATCAATAGTTATTTTTATACGTTGATATTTATCTATTTCTCGACCGATATTTTGCAGTCTTTCCATCTTGGCATCCGTCATATACTTATTGAGTATCTGTACAGATTCGTGCCTAATTTGAGCGATCAATTGCTCATTAAGTATTTGTTGCTCTAATCGTTCCTGCTCTTTTGCCTCGAGTTTTTGTTCAAATTCCTGTTCTATTTTTTCCTTTGCAAAAGTTTTAGCATTTAATTGTGTATGGTCGTTGATAATTCCTTCAAATTTTATAGAAACCATTTCTTCTAAGATGGTTTCTTGTCGAATGAAATCTTCTGTAATCTCACTAATACCAGCCATTATAGTTTGCAAGTTGTCTGGAGATATAACAGATTCATTTTGGGGAATATTCAAGAAACTAACAAAGCTTTTAAAATCATCGTTAGTTCGAGATACATATTTTAGTAACAAACCCAACCATTGGCTTGGTAATAATGTTATAGGTTGATTGGTAGAATGATTTTTATCCCAAGTTTGCAATTTTTGATCACTTGTAACGAAATAATATTTGGTATCGGATATAGAAATATTATTATTCTTTCGAGCCACTTCTATCCAATACATATTTAGAGCATCTGTAAAATGCGATTGTGCTTTATTTGTTTGTTTTATTGCTTTAATCTCGTCGGCATATTTTTGAGCAGTATCAATGTCTTCTTTCTCATCAAATGGAACCTGATAGTCCTCTTCTATATCATATATAGATAAAAGGTTTTTATATTGTCCGAGGATGTAATTTTTGAATAAATCAAAACCGTATGCTAATCGTCCATTTCTCCATCCGTGATAAAACTGGTAGAAACCTTCACCTCTTGCATAACGTTTAAATGCGTTCGGGGAAATTCTACCAAACGGAGTTGAACGATTTAATAAATTCAAATGGTAGTCAATAGTATCTATAAACTCTTGTTTTGTGAATTTGGATATCATCAATTTTAGTCCATTTTCTTTGCATTTTTTTATGAATGATAAGGCTCTTCGTTTTCTCACTTCGCCATTGATTCCAAGGGCTCGGTATATTAGTGCATTATCTAAATAGAAAACTTTATTGCGTAATGACTTTGTTAATACTTGTTCTGATGAATTATTTACGATTACTGCATATTCAACACAATAACTTATCAACTTGAATAAATCTTTATTTTTATTTTCATCATCCCATTTAAGGAATTGATTAATAATATCTATCTCTTCATCTGAAAAAGAGCAAACATCCACATCCTTAAATTTTCCATCTGTAGGATTGATAACCTGTTGATATGATGATATATTTGTATTTAATAATGTATATAGATATCTATTAATAATATCCCTAAATTCCTCTTTATTAACATTTAGAGTAACCCCAGTTTCAATATATCGTTCAATCGCTTCATTTATACTTTGAGAAGAACGTCCAGATAAGGTCTGATATCGTTTTTCTATCAAATTATATTTTATATTATCACGAGGAGTGCCTAATACTTCAACAAAGTATTCATGATCTTTAACAATCCTCTTAATCTCATCATCTGCAAAAGTTAAATCTAACTGATCCTCGATCGCATTAGCGATTTCTGCAATGCTCATTAATGTGTTGCTATTATTTACGAACACTGCTTCTACAAACTTTCTCCTAATTGTATCCGTTGTCCGCTGCGTCATTTCATCTGCATAAATTATAGCCGATGTGCGAACTATATTTCTAATATTCATAATATTTTGTATTTTAAGTAAATTTTACATCTCCTTTAACCTTTCCAGCAACTCCCCGACGGTAATCGCACCGTCCATCTGCTGTTTGTCGAAGACCATGAAATAGCGATACTGTTCGCCGGCTTTGTTCGCCCAAGTAGTTCCGAGTTCCACCTTGTTGCGGCTGTCGGAATTATCCAATTGATCGCCCTTGGTTTCAACGAGAACCGTCATGCCGCTTTTGAGCCGCACGATGAAATCGGGATAGTGGTTGATATAACCGCTTATGCCGAATCCCACGCCTCGTTCGGGATTGCGATGCCAGAACAAGACGTTTTCGAGGGCCGCTACGGCATTTATGACCTTATACTCCCAATCGTTCATGTCGCCCTCTTCGGTGTACAACCCCTTCGACAACCCTTTTGAGATGGTACGCAAAGTCATCGTTTCAGGCAGTTTGTAGCGCGGTTCGCATTTGATCTGTCCCGTGTCGAGCCATTTTTTGAATACCTCTTTCTGATGTTTGCCCAGCAGTTCGCCGATCTTGTTGCGTATGGCTGCCGTAGTTTGAGGTTCGTATGTATATAAATCGGCAATCTGCTCGGAATCGAAATCCTTGATTGCGTCCTTGATATAGCGGGCGATTTGCGGTTCGGCGATTTCGTCGAACCGGATGTTTTTGGCAATCGCTGCCGCCAGCTGCTCTTTCTTCGCTTCGGGCGGCAAAGAGATGAAATGTTCCTTAATTACTGCCAGCTGTTTGCTTGACAGATTGAATCGTTCGGGGCGGTATTCGTCGTTGCCGACTTTCGCCAGATCGACTCGCACGGCCTCGACATCCGCCCGTGTGAAGTCGATGTTGTGGTCTTGTTTGTCCAGATCGAAACCTTCGTTCAGCATCGATTTCTCCAACTGGACATATGCTCCTTCCTCCTCGAATATCGAGCCTTGATTTACGCGCTTGACGAATATCGGAAGAACGATTTTCGCCGCTTCCTCTCTGAAAAATTCCTTTATCGGATATTGGTCTACCATATCTTTCAGGTCATTGGGTATGCCGTCGTCGTGTTTGGCGGCAGCTTCCATTTGTTTGTCGTAGTTCTCGCTCTCCTGCCGTGCAAAAGTTTCCAGTTCAGAGGTTGTTCGGGGCATCAGATTGCTGATGGCTTCCTTAATCGCTTCGGAGTCTATTTCCGGTAAATCGTCCGTCTCTCCAGCTGTCGGGACAGCGGGTTCTTTCGGCTGTTCTTCGGGATTGTCGAATAGCCCGATTGAGTTGTTCGGTTGCGGCTGTGCTTCGGCTGGGACAACTTCGGCCACCCGATAGTCTTTCTTACTGAATCCGGCACGGTTCAGGCTGTCGATGATGTTCTCGATTGTCGCGCGAAAATCGTCCGACGAGGTAAAGACATAGGAGAGGTTCAGCAAATCGTCCCGGTGCTTGGTCGTATAAGGTAGTCGCAGCACACGGCCGAGAATCTGCTCGACATCCACGCGCGATGACTTGTTGGCCAGCGACGCAAGAATATAAGCAAACGGGCAATCCCACCCCTCTTTCAACGCATTGACCGTAATGATATAACGCACCGGACAGTCGCGGGACAACAGGTCGGTGTTTTTGATTTCGTCCTTGCTGGCCGTCTTGATTTTTATCTGCTCTTCGGGAATCCCGATATCGGTCAGTTGCTTCTTTATCTTGTCGAACGTAATGTTGTCGTCGGCCGTTTTCGGTTGGGCCTGAAACAGCACGATGGGGCGGATGTAGCGTCCGCCGTCGGCTTCCAGCGCAATGGCTTTCTGCTCCAAGCTGCGTTGCAGGTTGATGGCGCTCGTTATGACGTCGGAGGTCGAACGGTGGTTGTAGACGATGACCGGCAGCTTCACCATGTTGGCCCGTTTGAGTTTCATGGCATCCACGAAACTGATGATGTTGCTCTTCTTGCGGGGTGTCGCCGTCAGGTCGAGGATGAAACACGGGTTGATCGCTTTGAGCATATCTACCCGCAGGTCGGCCTCGAAGTTGTGGCTTTCGTCGATGATGACGACCGGATTCAGATACGACAGCACCTGAATCAATCCCGTTTCGTCCGAACCCTTCACACGCTTGGTCATCGTGTCGTATAGTTTGGCATACTCCGCCAGATTCTCGTTTTCGCGATAGACTCGTCGTCCGTCTTTGTTGTTCGCAGCGAACGACTGCACGCTCAATACGAAGATGGTCAGCTGTTCGCGGATTTCGGTCGGACTGATGCCGTGCCCGAACAATGCCGACTCCTTATCGATTACGCGTACTGCGTTCCCGAAATGGCTGTCTATCTTTTGCCGGTAGGGATGCGACGGGTCGTTGAGATTCTTGTAAGTCTGTTTCAGAATCGTGTCGGAGGGGACGAACCACGCCACGACTTTCGGTTTCTCCGTCGGCTGCTTCTCGAAAATCGTCCGCAGCGCATTGCAGGCTATGAAGGTCTTTCCTCCAGCGGTCGGAACCTTTACCGTCACGTGGGGCACGCTCGTCACGCTATTGTCGTAAGGACGCAAGTAGGCGTGGTCGAGCGATGCCAACGACACGCCTTTGTCGCCCCAGAAGTTGTTGAACGCCACGTCCAGTCGTCCGTCTTTCTCCAGCCGTTCGATGAACAGCCCGAGGTCGGCAATTACTTCGCGTTGATATTGTTTGAGCTCCATAGTCTAAAATCGTTTGATGTCGCGGGGAATCTTCTTGAAAACGATGTTTTTCGCCGCCATGTCTTCTTTCGACAGCGTACAGACATCGGCGTAGATGACATACTGTTCGGCTCGCTCCGTCACGATATGCAGCGTGTCGATGCCGAGCGTCGTCAGACGGTCACGTTCGTAGTAGAAATAATAACCCGTGGCGTTATGGGTGTCCAGCAGGTATTTCGACACTTCGGTGCGCTTGCGCTCCAAATGCCGTTTGGTCTCGGTGTAGTAGATGTATTCGCGAATCTTCTCCTCGCCGATATGCTCGTTGAGGTTTTTCTCTTCGTCGAACATCGGTTCTCCCAATTCGTAGTAATCGAACGCTCCGCCCGTACCGGCTGTTGCATTTTTACCCTCGCCATAACCGCGCATGACCCGACGCACTCGCTCGGCGGTAATGCTTTCGGCATAATCCTCCATCTCCACAAGGATAAATTTGCGGTTGCCGCCGTCTCTCTTGTTCAGATTCAGCACTGCATGGGCCGTCGTTCCCGAACCGGCAAAGGAGTCTAAAACTATATAGTCTTTAGTGGAATCTCCATTAAAAACCCACGATAATAAATATTGTATTAACTCTTGAGGCTTTGGATTGTTAAATAATTTCTGTCCAAATATAGAAACGAGTTCGCTTGTCCCGTCTTGATTATACGGTCCAACTAAAATAGATATAGGCTTTCCTAATCGAGTAATTCCTTGTTCATTCTTTAAATATTGTTTAAAACGGACACTCCATTTCCCATTCGTTTCGTTAAAAACCACTTCTTTGTTTTCAATTGCCTTATACAAACGAGACTTTTCCCATATCCACTGTTTATCTGGCCATATTTCATTACCGTTATAGTATACAGGATAAACAAGATTTGCACGATCATCTTTGCTTTTAGTCGCCAATGGTTGCGTAATATATCCCCCTCGAATGGGATACTTTTCATCCTTTAGTTTATATTTTTTAATTTCTTCGTTTGATAATGGAGCTGCAACCGACTCTATGGGCGTTTTAGAATAGCATATAATGTATTCGTGGACATTGCCAACTCCTTTTGTCAAAGCCCCGGGACCATATTTATTTTTCCAGATTAATTTATGAATAAAACATTGCTTGCCAAATATTTCATCCATTATAAGGTGTAAATATTTTTCTTCATTATCATCCACGGAAATGAAGATCGCTCCATCCTCCGCCAGCAACTTGTGCAGCAGTTTCAGGCGCGGATACATCATGCAGAGCCACTTGTCGTGGCGGCTCAAATCCTCTCCCTGCTTGCCGACGACCTCACCCAACCATTTCTTGATCTTCGGGTCGTTCACATTGTCGTTGTAAACCCACTTTTCGTTGCCCGTGTTGTACGGCGGATCGATATAGATGCACCTCACACGACCTTCGTACTCGGGCAGCAGCGATTTCAACGCCTCCAAGTTGTCGCCGTGTATGATTTTGTTGCCGCTGTTCGTCAGCGACCGGTCGCCTTCATCCTCCGACCGAAATCCGTATTGGTGTTCCAGCACCCGATACGGCACCTCGTGATGATGATTCACAACCTTATCTTTTCCTATCCAAGTCAGTGTAGGCATAGTTATTCAAGTATTTGATTGATTCGACGCTCTTCGTACCGTAATACATTCTCGGTGCATGCTATCAATTCGTATTTTCTTGCGTGGATAATACCGAACTTTTGATAATGCTCCCCCAACAATTCGTAGAACTTCGACAAGAATTCCGTATCTCTTGGGTTTAGAGTCATTACTTTGGACAATATGCTGTTTTTTAAATAATAATTTTGAGTTTCGGTATCTAACATTGCTGACGATGTAATCGCATCATACGAACTTTTTGCATATAAAATAACAGTATCGTTAGGCATTCCAAATACATTGGGTTCGGGCTTTTTTGTTAGATCTGGTAATATTGATGTAAAGAATATGGAATCATTAATCAGACAGCCAAATTCTATTAAAATTCGTTTCAAGCAACTATTATATTCTTGCTCTTCTTGTGATAATTCATTTCGTAAAAAATAGAGAGAGGAACTATTTGTCTGAAATTCAATATTACGATTGAGAGACAACAGTGACATTTGCGCCTCCTCGTATTTACCTTGCTGCAATTTATACAATGCGATTGAAAGGTTCTGCATATCCAACATATTATAGTTGCCAATCACTTGTTGTCGTAAATTGTCGAGCCAAGTTTGTTGTTGAGTATATTTAATGGTCTTGATTTGATATTCTCGTAGTGCCGCATTCTCTTTCAATGTGTAGTGAAGAACTATCAAAACTATGATGCCTCCTAATATATTACCGGCAACATTGCCCCAGAATCCAATCCATTCACTGGGCAGACCAACTGTTGGCAACCAATGAGCTATCGGATTGTTGCTATATAATATAAGATTAACAATTATAGGTGTGGCTATAATTGCAAATAAAATGATGATATAATGTTTGATTTTCATATTTCTTTTCCGATTAAATCTTTCGGGGCAACTTGAAGAATTCTTGCGATTTCGAACAGCTGTTCGAGGCTGGGTTGGCGGCGGTTGCAGGCATAGGCGTTGACTATGCTGAAACTCTTGCCGAGTTTTTCGGCCAGCCAAGTCTGTTTGATGCCTTTCTCTTCAAGGACTTCTTTTATTCGATTCATGTGTGCAGACATCTTATTCGGTCGATATTTGCCATAAAGATATGAAAAAATCCGCTATATTAAAATGAAACGTCCGAATATTGCAGAATTTGGCTATAAGATAGAAGTTGCCGTTTCGCATTCGGCCATTTTCTTTGGTAGCAACCAGCCGATGCCGCCGGAAAGAATATCCGCAAGGTTTGCGTAGCAACTTGCATGACCTTGCGGATTTCTTTTGGCGGCAATACCTTTGCGGACGAAGGGAATGGCTTATTTGTTTTTCAGTCGGGAAGCATTTTCGTGCAGGCGTTCTGCTTCCCGTTCTTTGAGCCTTGCTTGTTCTTCTAACTGCACCTTGCGTTGTATGGTTCGTTCATATTCTTGGACATCATTTTTCATTTGGCGGATTTTGGCATTATCACGGTGTAATTCAAAGATTTCTTCCAGCTCGGCAATGCGGTCGGGCTGCGCTTCGCCTTTCATTTTGATATAGCGGTATTTCAGGTCGTTGTCGATGCGGTCGTAATTGGGTTTTGCGGTCCAATACAGCATCGTACACAGCAGCACGATTGCCGACATCATGCCCATCATCGTCCAAAACACTCCTTTCGATTCGATGGCAAGCGATATTCTGTGCTGCATGATTCTCGGCGGGAGTTCTTCTGGTATTTCTATGGCATCGACAGATGTTTGCAGACTATCTATGCATGTTTGGGTCTTTATGTTGCTCTGTTCGATGCTCTCCAATCGTCCGGCAAGCTGGGTTATTATTGCCCGTTGCTGTTCTTGTTCGGAGTGAATGATTTGTTCCACTCGTTGCGACAAGTCATTATCGCCCGATTGATTATGCTTTGTCGATAGTTCGGTCTTAATGGTTTTGACCATCGTCTCCTTGAAGTCTTCATACATTTCGTAAGACATCATATCGTTTTCTTTCATTGTTGTTTTATGTTATAATTTAATTTTGGTTTTACGTTCGTGCAGGCGGCGTTTCCGCTCCATCGCTGCTATCGCCATCGCTTCGGCAACGGTGTTGAACAATGCCGTAATGCGGGCGATATGTTCTTCAGGGCTTTCGCCGGATTTGCGTTGGAGTTGAGCTGCCGACAATCCAATAGGGGAATCGTTGGGCGGCAACGGTAACGTGCCAAGATTGCCGCCGAAGTTTATCGAACCGGCATCCGCTTGGCCCTTATTTCCTCCACCGCCCATATTGCCGAATAGGTCGGTGTATGCCGACCGATAATTGCCTATGGCCGCATGGAATCCTTTGGCAAGGGTAGCCCGATAGCAGATTTGTTGCTGTGCCTGCGTAAAGTGTCTGTTCAGCTTCGAGTAGCTGAATTGCCGGTCTATCTTCGAGCCTGAAAATTCGAAACCGTTCTTGCAGAACAGAATTCCTTGCTTTTGATTGGTCGAGCCGCAATACTTGTAGCGCATACTAACACCTCGCTCTTTCAGTCGAAATTCCAAGTCATTCCAGCTTCGGGACTGAGGCAATGCTGTTTTAATTGCGTCATATATTTCGTATTTTGTTTTGTCGGGTTCCCGCAGGCGTTCCCGTCGTACCGATTCTTTGCCCGGCGCAAGATGCAGCCCGTATTTCTCGGTCAATGCCCGACAGACTTTCGCATTGCGGATTTTAATGTTTCTGTCCGATATGGTCTGTCCGTTGTTTCCTACCCGATTATAGACCAAATGGCAATGCGAATGCGGTTGGTCGAGATGGCGCACCAGCAGGTATTGCATATCGGTAATCCCCATGCGCTGCATATACTCTTTGGCAATATCCCGCATTAAAGTATCGGTCATGCGCGGCGCATCTTTCGATGAAAACGAAAGGGAGATATGTCCGACCGTATTTTTCAACCGAGGGTTCAGTAATGTTTGGTCCTTGAAGTCCTGTACCATCTCCTGAACATCGGGCGGGGTTACACCCTCGGCATCGAGAACACGCGATTGCACTTTACTTCACTCCGTTTTATCCATGCCGGCTTTGCCGACTATGGACTCTGCTCGGTGACCTCCGCCGTCTTTCAGACGACATCGGTTCATTATATATCCGACTATCCCTGCGAATGATGACCCGGCAATGATTTTACCTATCATTGCGAAGATGTTTTAACAAGACCTCAATACTGGCTATGATAGCTGCATGACGGGGCACTATTCCCGTAAATCCCTTCGCATGGGCAAGGCGGGTAAGTTGGTTCAGGTTGCGGGCCATGCCTTTGAGTTGGGATATGAAGTCGAGATGTTCGCGACGCAGACGTTCGCACACACGACCGGCGGCTATCAGCTGGCGGAGGACTTCGGCTGTTCCATGACCGGAGGTGCGGACAAGCGATTTCAGTTTGAAGTAATGTTCTGTATCGAGCCGTAACGATAGCAGGTATTTCTTGCGACGGCCCTCGCTTATGGCAGGTCGTCCGCCTTTGTTACGCAGTATTTGTTTCATGGGTTGATTTCGGATTAATAGACCATCGGGATGTTGCCACCGAACAGCGGCGGCACGTTTTTGTACTACAAAAACACAAACTTGCATTACTAATTGATAGAAAATCCGACCTGCTCCGGCTCTTCGGAGCGGGTCGGATGAAATATTACCTCGGTCGTCGTTTGCGGACGACGTAATCGACGGCTTCGCGTTCTTTCTGTTCGGCTGTTTTGACGGGATTTTGCAGCAGCCACCGTTCCAACTCTTCGCGGTTGAAATAGATGTTCTTGCCGTGGGGCTTGAAATGGGGGATTCGCCCTTGGTGGGTGAGCTTGTACATGTAGGTCTTCGACAGCCCCGTAAATTCGCACGCTTCGGCGAAGTTCAAGACCGTCTTTTGTCCCCGAAGCAGTCGTTCGATGCGGTCGAGCCGTTGCTCGACGGTTGTGTTTTCACTCATAATCATTCTGTTTTTAGCGTTCAATTTCTTGCATCTTTTCTCGCCTCGGCATAGCACGTGCAAGCACGTCTCTGCGCTCAGCTTATCGAAAAGGTTTGATACAAGGCGTTGCGCAACGCTCGTGATGTAATTACGAGTGCAAATTAAATTCAACGAAAAGCTGTCCGCATTGGCTGCCCATGTTTCGACATTTTTGGATAATGTTTCCAATGTTCGGTGGCGGTAGAGATACAGAAAACAGGATTCCGGTGGGGCGGAATCCTGTTAAAGATGAACGTGTCGAAACTATTCTGCTGCTTCCAGCGCCTCGATGCAGTCGAGGATCATCCGCTCCTTGCGGCGGTCGATGATTTCGGCCATCTGTTTGGCCGCCGAGAGGTCTTTCGCCGTCAGCGGTTTGCCCAACTTCGAGGTAAAACAGCCGTTGTTTCCGGCGACCCGCTGCCATTTCGGGGTAATCAGCCGGGATGCGCTCAACGATTCGAGCAGCAGCGCCAGCAGCTTGTTGTGCGTCGTCTGTAACGGTTCCGCGAGCTGGCAGGCCAGCAGTCGGGCAATCTCTTCTTCGGTCGTGTCGCGCTTGAAAATGCCGATTCGGTTGATGTGTTCGGTCAGCACTGCGATTTGCCGGTCGGTCAGGCGCGGGCAGAAATCGGCGGGTGTCGGGTCGAAACCGGTGCGGCTGCGCTGGGCGGCCCGGCGTTTTTCGGCTTGGGCCAGCAATTCCGCTTCGCGTTCCTTGCGCTGCGTCTCCTCCGTCTGCCGATGACGGGTGTAGTCGGCGATTTCGGTAACGGTAGATCGGACCTCGGCGATACGGGTCAGCAGTTTGTCCGCAGGGGTGTCTGCCGGATAACGGGCGAAAAGATACTCGAACGTCTTGTCGATGCGGCGCTGCTCCTTGGCTGAGATGGAACCGTAGGCGAGCCAACGGTCGTACTCCTGCTTTTTGCCGGCGATGTATCGCCGCGCTTCGGTAGCGGACAGGTTGCGATGTTCGATTTCGCACTCCATGTAGTGCAGCGAAAAACGGTTGTCCTTGAACATTTCGGCAGCGAATGCCAGCCAGCTTACCACGCTGACCGTTCCGTACAGCACCCATGCGACTGCCTGCCATGCACCGCCGAGCCATCGGCTCTTGGCATTTAATCGGGTGCGAATGGTCTGCAACCGCTCGCGGATTTTGCGGTTGGTGCGCCGGTGCGACATGCGTATGTATTCGATGCGGGTCATGGCTGATTCTTGGCGGCGGCTTGCAGGTCGGCTTCGAGTTCGGCAAGACTTGCGCGGCGCTCCTCTTCGCGTAAACGCCCCTTGTAGGCATCGAGCTGTTGGGCCGCGATGCTTTCGGCGACCTTGCGGCTGATTTGTCCGGCGTGTTCGAGCAGTTCGCGTCCGTTGATGACCAGAATATCGTTCAGCTTCTTGATCCAGTCGGCCATATACATGGGCATCTGCCGCCGCGCCTGGCTTTCGGCGAATGCGAGGTATTGCTCGACCAGCAGGCCGAGGTCTTTCATCTCCTCTTCGGTCAGGTAGTTCTTGGCGGTTGCGGCATCGGCTTTGGTAATGCGCCGCGGGTCGCTCTTGTCGCAGGAGGTCATGCCCATCATCGGCAGCCGGGCATCGGCGCGGCGGGCGACCAGTTCGGCAGCCGTCTGGCTGCTGATGGCCCACAGCAGTTTGTTCTGCACGATTTTGAAAAACTCGACCGTCTTTTCGGCTTTCGGGTCGTAGTCGATGCTCGTCGTGTAGATGTCCTTGACCTTTTGGTAGAAGACCCGTTCCGAAAGGCGGATTTCGCGGATGCGCTCCTGCAGCTCGTCGAAATAGTTCATCGACTTGCCCGACTTCATCCGTTCGTCGTTCAGCGCGAAGCCCTTGATGAGGTACTCTCGCAACACCTGCGTCGCCCAGATGCGGAACTGCGTGCCTTGGTGCGATTTCACGCGGTAGCCGACCGAAATAATCACGTCGAGGTTGTAGTAGTTCGTGTCGTAGCTTTTGCCGTCGGCGGCAGTTGTTGCAAATTTTGCAACAACTGAATTTTCGTTCAATTCGCACTCCTCGAAGATGTTCTTCAAGTGGCGAGAGATTACGGATTTGTCCCTGTCGAATAGCGCTGCCATCTGGTCTTGGGTCAGCCAGACGGTTTCTTCGCCCATGCGGACGTCTATTTTGATGCTCCCGTCGGTCGAGCGGTATATCAGCATTTCGTTCTCCATAGCATAAAGATAGTTATAATTCCGGAATCCGGTTCACCGCTTCGCGTTTCTTCGCATCCATAATCTGCGCATAGACCTGCGTCGTTTTCAGTTCGCGGTGGCCGAGGAGCTTCGACACGGTGTAGATTTCCGTACCGAGCGAGAGTTGCAGCACGGCGAACGTGTGGCGGCCGCAGTGGAACGTGATATGCTTCGTAATGCCCGCTTTCAGACACCACTCGCGCAGGGCGAGGTTGTGCCATGCGGAGTATTTCAGCCCGGCGAAGACCCGCTCGTCGGCCTTGCCGCGCTGTCCCATGTAGCGCACGGCTTGGCCGGTAATGTCGAGGTATTCCAGCCCTTTGGTCTTTTTCTGCCGGAAGACGATGCGCGTGCCGCCGTCGAACTCCTGCACCTCGGCCCACGTCAGTTTGTTGATGTCGCTCCAGCGCATGCCGGTCAGGCACGAGAAGAGGAACGCGTCTTTCAGTACGGGATACGGACACTCCGTTTTGGCGAGGCGCTGCAATTCGTCGAAAGTCAGGTATTCGCGGTGTACGTCCTCGACATGCGCGGGTTTGACCGACATGGCGGGCGAGTGGGGGATGATGCCGTCCTCGACCGCTTGGTTCAGCGCGGCTTTGAGTTTGAGGAAATAGCTGCTTTGGCTGTTCGTCGAAAGAGCGGTATTGCTTTTGGTCTTGGCCTGCTTCGCCAGATAGGTCTTGAACCCCTCGACGAACTTTTTATCGACCATCTCGAACGTCGTATTTGTTCCGGCGTAGGCGACGAGGTGTTTCAGTGCGCTGTCCCAGTTGCCCCAATTTCCCGGCGACTCTTTGCGTTGTTCGATCAGTCCCTTGATGTATTCGACGAGGTTGGTGCGGATTTTATATTTCACTGCAAAGCCATATTGCTCGTTCTGTTCGGCAAGCAGCCGTTTGGCCTTGACCTTCTCGGCCATTTCGAGGTTGACCTTGTTGTGGTCGCGCTCCAACTTGTTTTTCGGGTCGGTGTAGAGGTAGTATTCGAGGGTCTCGAATTTGCGTTGGGGCCTTGTCGTACCGTTTGCAGCAACCGAATATCCCATGTAATATTCGAGCACCAACGATGTTCGCCCGGTCTTCAGCTTGCGTTTGATTAGTTTGATTTCCATGGCCGCATACGTTAATTGTCGTGCGGCAAAAATAAGTAGAAAATTTGCAACACGCAAATGCGTAAGTTGCAAATATGTTGCAAAAATGCCGAGTGTAATTGAAAATCAAAGAATGAATAAAGACAGATGTTTGCTACTTAATAAATTGATAATCAATAATATTTATTGTATCTTCTTTGTCTTTATTCTCTTGAGTTACTTTCCGATGCAGAACTTGGAGAAGATATTGTGCAGGATGTCATCGGGGGCGAGGGCGCCGCGACCAGTGATGGTGCCGACATGACGGATGACATGGCGGACCTCCTCGCACAGAAGGTCCGTAGGGAGGTCGTCGGCAAGCCCGCAGCGCGCCCGGTCGAGGGCCGCACAGGCATCGGCAAGCGCGGCATAATGGCGACGGCTGGAGACAACCGCATCCCCATGATAAAGGGCCGACGTGTCGACAGCCTCTCGCAGTGCCCGCCGCAGTGCGTCAATGCCCTCCCCACTGCGGGCGGAAATGCCGACAGCGTGAGGAGGCAGGACAAGCGACGGGCAGAGGTCGATCTTGTTGACCACCGTCAGCAGCTTCTGCCCGGGAGTAAGCTCAAATGCGGGCGGGGCGATGCTGCCTGCGGCTTCTAGGTCGGCCGAAGCAGTCAGATAAAGGATGATGCGGGCCCGGGCGATGCTCGCCATCGTCCGCTCGATGCCCATTTGTTCGAGGCGGTCGTCGGTGGAGCGGATGCCGGCCGTATCGAGAAAGCGGAACGGCACGCCATCGATATTGGCTTGTTCCTCGATCACGTCGCGTGTCGTGCCGGCAATGTCGGAGACCAGCGCCCGCTCGTCCTCCAGCAGCCGGTTGAGAAGGGTCGACTTGCCGACATTCGGAGCCCCGACAATAGCCACAGCAACCCCCTCTTTGAGGGCGTTGCCCAGGGCGAAAGAGTCGCGCAGACGCCCCAATTCTTCGCCAAGCCGCTGCATGAGCCGCTCCAGTTCGCCCCGGTTGGCAAACTCCACCTCCTCCTCCGAAAAATCAAGTTCGAGTTCAAGCAACGACGCCAGTTGCAACAACTGCTCCCGCAACCCCTCGAGCGCATCGGAGTAACCGCCCCGCATCTGGTTGATGGCCAGCGTGTGGGCTGCGCGCGACGACGATGCAACAAGGTCTGCAACCGCTTCAGCCTGCGAAAGGTCCATCTTGCCTGCCAGATAAGCCCGCACGGTGAATTCGCCCGGCTCGGCCATGCGTACCCCGACATCGACAAGCAGCCGCAGAATCTCCGCGACAATATAAGAGGAGCCGTGGCACGATATTTCGACCGAGTCTTCGCCCGTATAAGAGTGCGGAGCCCGAAACACGGCAGCCAGCACTTCGTCGACCGTGCGTGTGCCATCGACGACACAACCGAAATGGAGCGTATAACCCGCGCCCTCACTCAGTCGTTCCCGCCCCCGGAAGATGCAGTCGCACAACTCCAGCGCCCGGTCGCCGCTCACACGGACAACCGCAATAGCCCCGCCGGAGGCGGTGGCCGGAGCTGCAATCGTGTCGTGGTCGCCCATCATCGTCAGCGCCCTTCGATGCGGAGTTTCTGGCCGATGCGCAGCCTGCGGGCATCCCGAATACCATTCCAGCGCATGATCTGCGTCGTGGTGACCCGGTAGCGGCGGGCAATAGCACCCAGCGTGTCGCCTTTCTTGACGGTGTAGATAACGCCGGTACGTTCCTGCCGCTTCTTATCGATGTTGGCGGGGTTGATATACTCCTTGAGGTAAGTGGAGTCTTTAGCCAGAATCTCAGCCTCATGCGCTATATATTGCCCAATGTTGCGCTGGGGCAACACCAAAGTATAGGTGCGGTCGGTAGCGGGAATGATGTCGATCTTGTACTGGGGGTTGAGCTGCCGGAGCGTCTCCATCGGCACGTCGATCGTCGAAGCGATCTGCTCCAGGTGCATCAGCCGGTCGATGCGCAATGTGTCCACAGCCAGCGGAATGGGGCACTCGATCGGTTCAATGCCGTGGTGACGGTGGTAGGCATACGCATAGGAGGCTCCGATAAACGCAGGGACATAACCCCGGGTTTCGCGCGGCAGCAGGTCGTAGATGTCCCAGAAGCTGTGGGCCCCTTCGCCGGCACGTGCCAGAGCCTTATTGACGTTGCCCGGCCCACAGTTATAGGCAGCGATGGCCAGCGTCCAGTTCTTATAAATGGAGTAAAGGTCTTTCAGATAACGACATGCAGCCTGCGTAGAGCGCACCGGATCGCGGCGTTCATCGACGAGCGAGTTGACCTCCAAACCGTAACTTTTGCCCGTCGAGGGCATGAACTGCCACAGTCCCGTCGCACCGACAGGCGAAACGGCCGTAGGCAACAAGGCCGACTCGATGATCGGCAGGGCCCGCAGTTCGACAGGAAGTCCGGACTTGATGAGTTCGTCCTCGATAAAGGGGAAATAGTGCTGCGAAATACCCAGGATACGGGCGATCGTGCCATAGCGGGAGTCGACATAACGGGTGATGTACCCCTTCACGATGTCGTTATAGGGCAACTGGATAGGCGAGGCAAGCCTCCTGAGCCGGAGAGCGTAAATCGTGTCGGCGGCATCCTCGACGGGCGCGGGCTCTTCAAGGATGAAACGTTGGAAAAAGGCATCGAACGATTCGGTGCGTTGTCGCTCCCGCCACACGGCGACCAGCGAATCGGCCTGCTCGGCCGTAAGGCCCAGGATCAGGTCATCGACGGGCTGCGGCCCGGCTGCAGGTTCGGCAGCAGGCTCAGGGGTGGGAGCAGCAGGTTCGGAAAGACGCGGGGACTCGACCGCAGGAGCCGATACGGGAGTCTCGGCAGTAGCTTCGACAGTAGCCCGGGGCTTCTTTTTCAGAAAGCCGAAGAGGGGTTTGCGGTCGGCGGCTGTAGCCGAAAAAGTCGTGCAGAGCAGCAGCAGAATGAAAATCTTTCTCATCGTCAGAAATTGAGGCTCATGTTGAAGCCAAAAACGGGGCGATTGCCGCCCAAAGTGGGAATATAGGGGTAGTCAACCAGCGGCTCAAGGTTCATCGAGAGGTCGTCCGAAATGTCGTAGTCCTTCAGATGGGCGTCGACATGGGCGTCGATGATCTGGAGCACGTAGAGTGCACCGCTGATGATGATGCAGAGGTCGCGGTTGCGGCGGTAGTTGTTGCGCAGGTTGCGGATAAATTCGGCCGAATAACGACCGTGAAACTCGTCGGTAGGACCGTCGGGATAGTTGCCGGGGTTGGCCTCGTAGTCGGCCAGCAGGTTATAAGCCTTCTTGAAACGCTGATAACCGCGATTGTTCCAGTCGATGCAATAGATCATCGAGGCAAAACCGCCCACTACAAAGGGTACTTTCCAATAGCTCTTGTTATAAATTTGCCCGGCACCGGGGAAGATACAGGCCAATGTGGTGGCCTTCTTGACGTTGGAAACCTCGTTGGTGGAGTAGTTCACAGCCACGTCGCCCAGAAAATAGATATAGGAGGCGAGCGTAAGGCCCAGATAGAGCTGACAGCGTGTATTGCTGCGGATCATCCGCTCCTGCAAGGCGTTCAGCTCGGGCGTGCGCACCAAACTGACGTCGGTATAGGCGTCATACTGACGCTTAAGGGGCTTAAACTGGCGGTTTTCGTGGATGAAGAGTGCCAGCCCCGTGCCGACCGTGCCATAAAGGAGGGGCAACTTCCAGTATTGCTTGTTGTAGACCTGGCCGTATCCGGGCAGTACGGTAGAGACCCAGCAGACTTTCGACAGCGACATCGAGTCGCTCATAAACCACCCTTTCCTGAAGAGCTGCTTGCGCACCGTATCTACCGGGGCAGCAACCCCCAGCGTGAAGCGCCGCAAGGCGATGGAATCGAGGGTATGGATGTCGTCGGTGCGCAGGGCAACAAGAGCCGCAGAATCGGCCCTGAAGTCGGCAGCGAGCAGCGAATCGAGTGCTGCGTCAAAAGCCACCGCGGCAAGCGAATCGGCCTCCATACGCAACGAGTCGGGCCGAGGCATCAGACCGCCCCGCACGACAGTACGCGCCCCGCGATGGAGCTGCGCATGGGCAGGCAGGCAGACCGCACAGAGCGCACAGAGAAGCAACAGGAGTCGGATACGCACAGCGGAGAGGCGGTTTACGAGCGGTCGGAGAAGCGACGGATGAATCGTTCGATGTCGGCGTCATCGGCAAAGCCGATGGTGATCTTACCGCCACCGTGCCTGGAGCGTTTGATCGAAATCTCCTGCGAGAAGAACTTTTCGAGCTGCTCGACTAACTGCGAATAGCTCTCGGGGTACTCCTCCTCTTCGGCGGTCGGTACCGGTACGGGCTGCTCGGCGAGGCTCCTTACAAGCTCCTCGACCTGACGCACGGAGAGCGACTTTTTGACGCACCGTTTCAGTACGCGCAGCTGTTCATCGGCAGGAGCCCCGGCGATAGCCTTGGCGTGGCCCATCGAAATGACCCCCTCCTTGAGTGCCAGCTGCACCGGATCGGGCAGCTTCAGCAGCCGCAAATAATTCGACACCGAAGAGCGTTTTTTACCCACCTTTTCCGACAGGGCGTCTTGCGTCAGGTGACACTCCTCCATAAGGCGCTGCATACCTAAAGCAACCTCTATGGCATTGAGGTCCTGACGCTGGATGTTTTCAACCAGGGCCATAGCATGGAGGTTCTCATCGTCGACTTCGCGGATATAGGCCGGGAGCGTGTCGAGGTCGGCACGCTGCGCAGCTCTCCAGCGACGTTCGCCGCTGATGATGATGTACTTTCCGCCATCGGTCCTGCGCACCGTAATGGGCTGGATAATGCCCAGCTGACGGATCGAATCGGCCAGTTCGTCGAGCGCCTCCTCATCGAATTGCGTACGGGGCTGCGTGGGGTTGGGGATGATCTCAGTAATGGCGATCTGGGCCATGTGGCTCATCGGTCTGAGCTTGACATCGGGGGCCTCAGAGCCGAAGATGGCATCGAGCCCGCGGCCTAATCCCTTGGGTTGTTTCATATCGGAGTGCGTTTTTATTGGCGTTTGTTGCGTTTGAGAAATTCCCGTGCCAGATTGAGGTAGTTTTCCGAGCCGACAGCCGCCGCGTCATAAAGCATGACAGGCTTGCCGTGCGACGGGGCCTCGCCTAAACGGATGTTGCGCTGGATAACGGTGTCATAGGCCAGCTCCCCGAAGTGCTCCCGCACCTCGTTGACGACCTGATTGTTAAGCCGGTTGCGCATGTACATCGTCAGCAGAAAACCCTCAACCTCAAGGGTTGGATTGAGCGAGCTCTTGACCTTGCGGATGGTGGCCAGCAGCTTGGAGAGACCCTCCAGAGCGAGGTATTCACACTGCACAGGAACAAGCACCGAGTCGGCCGCCGTGAGGATATTGACCGTCGTATAGCCCAACGACGGGGAGCAGTCGATAAAAAGGTAGTCGAAGCGCTCGCGCACGGAATCGACGATGCCCTTGATGACGCGGTGGGGCTCTTCCATCTTGGGCAGCTCAGCATCGGCAGCCACCAGATCGATCGACGAGGGTAGCAGCCAGAGGTTCTTCACGTCGGGGCTCTGAAGAATCACCTCCTCCGCCTGCCGGGAACCAGCGATACACTCGTAGATGCCTTCAAGGTCGATGTCGAAGCCCAGTCCCGACGTAGCGTTGGCCTGCGGGTCGGCGTCCAGGAGCAACACCTTCTTGCCCAGCAGGGCCAGCGAAGCCGCCAGGTTGATGGCCGTGGTAGTCTTGCCCACGCCGCCCTTCTGATTGGCTAATGCGATAACCTTTGCCATGAATTTCGAATGGGTTTATAATTGGGCAAATTTACGCAAATTAAATGGAATTACACAACCGCAGGCAATTTTTTAATCGAAAGCCCCGCCCGCTCTGTCATTCTGAGGAGCCGGAGGCGACGGACCGCCACTCTGACGACTGAATTTTCGACGTTATAGGTTCTTTGTAGCCAGAATGACAAGGAGCGCAAAAACCCGAAAAAAGATTCTTACAAATAATTTACTTACCTTTGAAGAGATAAATTTCGGAATATGTTTTCAGAAAAAGCGTCGCAACGCCCCGATTTCCCCACCGTGGGCGATCTGGCGGCTATGCTGGGGATTGTCGTGGGGATGCAGCTTATCGTGTCGTTAATCGTCCTGGCAACGTTGCACCTTGCAGGCTGGGACCTCCACCTGCTGACACCCCATCAGCAAGGGATTTTCATGGCTATAAGTTATGTAGGTTCGATGTTACCTGCTTATGGGGGCACGCTGGCCTGGCGCCGGGCCCGGCGAGGCGGGAAGAGCCTCGGACATTTCGGCAAACGGGGCCTCAATCCGGGGCTGCTGCTCTGGGGATTCGTCTGCATGACAGCAGCGAGCGTAGTATGCGAACCGCTCATTGCCCTGCTGCCCGAGGTGTCGCCCGGGGTTTATGGAGCAGGATTCTGGGCTTTTATGACCCTTGTGGTCGCAGCCCCCGTTCTGGAAGAACTGCTCTGCCGAGGCGTGGTTTTAGAATCTCTGCGCAGTCGTTACGGCGTAGTTACAGCCTGGTGGGGCTCAGCCCTCTTTTTTGGAGTGCTTCACCTCCAGCCCGCACTGACCGTCAACGCTTTCGTCATTGGGCTGATACTGGGTTATGTCTATATTC
>CAJUIE010000015.1 GCA_910586375.1 uncultured Alistipes sp.
GACCATGCCATTATAATTGGTCTTGATCTCGTAGATGGGGACGATCTGCCCGTCGGGCTGGTAAACCATCGACGCCCACTCGGGGTGTTCGTTGTAGATGATGCCGCGGTTGAAGAAGTTGTGACCTCCGGCGAAGATGTTGAGAGAGCCGTGGACGCGCAGTCCCATTTCATGGCCGATGTCGATGAAGTGGCGCATCATGTCGTAATCGCGGGTGCGCACGAAGCCGTCGAACTCCTCCATAAAGGGGGCTATCTTGCTATCATAGAGCACTTCGCCCATGATTGACTTCATGTCGACAACGATGTCGGTGATGCCGATCTCTTTCATCCGGGCGGTGTAGAGACGGATTGAATCGGGCGAGCTCATGCGTGCGAAATGGGCCTCGCAGTCCACCCACATATATTTGGGTTTCTCGGTGGTCGTCGGCTTGCAGGCAGTCTGTCCAAGGAGTGCCAGGACCGCGAAGAGCGACAGAAGGCACGTGTAAAATGTTTTTTTCATGTCTGGGTCTGATGTTCAGGTTGGGGGTTACTCTCCGATCTGGGTAAGTACGATTGCCGTGGGCACCGTACGCTGAATGTAGTTGCCGCTGGAGTTTTTGTCGCCGGCACATGTCGTGAGCAGGGAGCCATCGAAGCCTACCATCGTCGACGAACCGCCGCCGTCGAGGTTCACGGCGTAGTCCATACCCGCCTCGACGAAGAGGTTGGCCAGCTGCGTGAGGTTGAGGCCTGCACTGCCGTCGATGTTGCGGCCTCCGGTAACTACGAGCATCAGCTTCTTGCCGTCTTTGGTGCCGCCGATGGCCGTGCGCTGCACGAGCAGTGTGCCCTGTGTGCCGCCTGCATCGAGGCATTCGCGCCAGTAATAGTCCATAGCCACATTTTCACCGTCGTAGACCAGCATCGGGCCGCCGCCTATGGCGTTGCGGGGCTCCCAAAGCCGGGCGCCTTCGATGGTGTTGCTCGGGTATGAGGTCATGTAGATGCCTTTCTGCTCGTCGTTGTCGAGCGGCGAGGGGAACGAATAGACGTGATCGCGATCTTCAGCGGCAATCTGACACCAGGTAGCCTCGAACGTACCGTCCGCCATCTGGCCGAATGCGGCACGCACGGGAATACCTACGATCTGCTCACCGTCGACCGTGGGGTAGATAAGCCCGTTGGCAGGCGACGACTCGATCTTGCCTTCATTGACGCAGAGGCTCAGCGACGCACCGTCCCAGAAATAACCGCCGTTGGTCGTAATATAAGGTGTGCCGATGCCGAGCGTTTGCGCGTGGGTGAAGACGCTCGTGGGCGTTTTGGCCGGCTGGATGTGCAGCGGGTTGAAGCGCAGCTTGGGGTTGGCCTCGAAGTCGACCATGACGGTCCATACTTTGGTGGTCTTGCCGTCGAGCTCGAGCTCCTTGAAGTCGACCGTCATGCCCTTGGGGTAGTCGCCATCGGGATCGACTGGCTCATCAGGGCCGGGTCCAGGTTCGTCGGGTCCGGGTCCGGGTTTATCGGGTTCCTCTTCGGCCGGACGACTCGGAAACGTATAGACCGGGGCGTCGTCTGAGCCGCAGCCCATGCCGAAAGCCAGCAGCGCGAGCAAAAAGAACGAATGGAGGGAAAGGTGTTTCATGAGTTTCGGTTTTAAGGTTTCGAATTCAAATGCTAAAATAAATAAAATTATCCACATATCAAACTTTATAAAGTAATTTTAATATGCGATTTTTTGTCCTGCTGGGTGTTTAGTTCTTGTAAATAAGCGGTTTAATTTGTGTGATAGTGAAAACAACAGAAATAAAATAATTTCGATTATTGGGTTTTTGCGTGAAAAAGATTTATATTTGTATCGCTCAAACCTATAAACTAAACCTCGTCGAAATCCATGATACTTACGACACTTGACCTGCTGGTCATCGGAGCCTACATCTGTATTATCGTAGCAATAGGCTTCATCCTTTCGCGTCTGGCTTCCCGCAACATTGAATCGTATTTCCTGGGCGGCAAGCAGATTAAATGGTACTTTCTCGGGCTGTCCAATGCTTCGGGCATGTTCGACATTTCGGGTACGATGTGGACCGTGGCTATCCTCTTCATCTATGGTCTTAAAAGTGCCTTTCTGCCGTGGCTGTGGCCTGTGTGGAATCAGGTTTTTGTCATGGTTTTTCTGGCTGTCTGGATGCGGCGGTCCAATGTCATGACGGGGGCTGAATGGATTCTGACCCGCTTCAGTGGCCGGGGCGGGCGCATGTCGCATATTGTCGTCATCTGCTTTGCCGTTATCAGTGTCATCGGCTTTATGGCCTACTTCTTTGAGGGAATCGGCAAGTTCGCTGTGCAGATTCTGCCGTGGGACCTGTCGTGCGATTTAGGCTTCGCGACACTTACCTCGGCACAGTCCTATGCGCTTATTATAATAGGTATCACCACCCTTTACACCCTCAAGGGCGGCATGTTCAGCGTGGTAACGGCCGACATCTTCCAGTTCCTTATCATGACTGTTTCGTGTCTTTCGATCGGCTGGATTGCTTACCACGCCGTTACGGCCGAGCAGATTGCCGCCGTGACGCCCGAGGGGTGGAGCGACCTCTTCTTCGGCTGGCGCCTCGATCTGGACTGGAGTGGGGTGATGCCTGCCGTGAACGAAAAGATCGCTTCGGATGGGTACGAACTTTTCGGAGCAATTGTGATGTTGATGATTTTCAAGGGTATATTCTCGTCGTTGGCCGGCCCTGTACGGAGCTATGACATGCAGCACATCCTTTCGACCCGCACACCGAGTGAAGCGGCCAAGATGAGCGGTATGACGATGCTGGTGCTCTATGCGCCTCGCTACTTGATGGTTGCGGGGCTGGCTGTGCTGGCTTTGGTCTATCTTTCACCTGAAATCGCCGGCATGGGCTCGCAGATGGATTTCGAATCGGTATTGCCGATGTCTATCGCGCGGTTTGTCCCGGCAGGGCTTCGGGGCCTGCTGCTGGCTGGGTTGCTGGCTGCGTTTATGGGTACGCTGGCTGCCTTCGTCAACTCGGCTCCGGCCTATTTGGTCAATGACCTTTATAAACGCTACATTAATCCCAATGCTGCGGACCGCACCTACGTGCGATTTAGCTATTTGGCGTCGCTGCTTTTGGTGGTGGTCGGTGTGGGATTCGGATTTTTCGCCAAGTCGCTTAACTCGTTGACGCTGTGGATTACATCGTCGCTCTACGGGGGCTATGCCGCGGCCAATGTACTGAAGTGGATATGGTGGAGATTCAACGGCTACGGCTATTTCTGGGGCATGGTGGCCGGACTGGTGGCCTCGACGCTCAAGCTGGTTTTCCTGCCCGACGTCAACGATGTGCTGCTTTTCCCCGCTGTGCTGGCTGTCTCGTTCGCGGGTTGTTTGGCCGGCAGCCTCCTCACTCCGCCCGATGACGATGAGGTACTCGAATCGTTTTACCGCAACGTGCGGCCTTGGGGCTTCTGGAAGCCCATCCGCGAGAAGGTGCAGGCCAAATATCCTGGTTTCGAAAAGAACAAGGATTTCGGTCGCGACTGTTTCAATATCATCGTGGGCATCGTGTGGCAGATGTGCTTAGTGGTGGCCCCGATCTACCTGGTTATCCACAACCACACGGCATTCTGGAGCACCGTCGCGATCTTTGTGGCTATGTCGGTGCTGCTCAAATTCTTCTGGTACGATCATCTGAAGGATGTCGACCGTGAGTTCTCCGACAGCGAACTTCGTTGTGTAGAGTAGCTGACGTGGAAAAATTTCGGAGCCTCCGTCTGACGGAGGCTCTTTTTTGTGCAGAGCTTTTTTGTAATACGTGGAGCGCTGCGTCTTCGTGGCCTCCGGTTTTCTCAGAATGACAAAGGAGGTCCTTCATTGCGTAGCCCCGCCCCTCTCTTATCCATGACGCCCCCATTGGAGGCGCCACTTTTCTTCGCCTCGGCAAAGTCCGCAAGCGGTCTCTGCTCTCGGCTTACGCAAAGTTGCACGCAGCGAACGGGGAAACCGCCCGCACGGTGGCTGTTGCCCTCGGGGCTCACGTTGGTACTGTAGAAGCCCACGTATGACCCGTCCACGCTCGACGCCGAGCGAGGCGAACTGCTCCAGGCGTAACCGTTCGTGCCCACAGTGGTCAGGCCGCCGGAATTGCTGCCGCGGAGACCCGAAGTGGGGTCAGAGGCCCAGAATTTTGCTGCGTGCTATGGCGCAGATACCCACCAGACCGGCTTTTTCATTGAGTTTTGAGACCTTGATGGCGGTGTCTTTGCTTACCAGGTTGAGCGAATATTTGCTGATGGCGCTTTTGATGGGCAGCAGCAGATAGTCTTTAGCTGCTGAGAGTGTGCCGCCCAGCACGACGACTTCGGGGTTGAACATGTTGATAAGTCCTGCAATGGCCCTTCCGAGGTTGGCGCCGACCTCCTCCATGACCTCTATTGCCAGGACGTCCTCCTTAGATACGGCGTCGAGAATATCTTCGAGGGTGATTTGCGCACCGCTTTGGTAGCGCTTCGAGAGCATCGAGATATTGCCCTGTTCCAGCTTTTCGATGAAGTGGCGGTGTGCCGCCCAGCCCGAAACCTCGGTTTCGAGGCACCCCCGCTTGCCGCAGCGACAGATGATTTCGTTGTCGAAGAAGGGGAAATGGCCATATTCGCCCGAGAAGCCCGATTTACCATAATAGAGCTTGCCGTCGAGGATCATGCCAATGCCAAATCCCCAGCTGACATTCAGGAAGATCATGTTCTGCTCGTTGTTGCCCACGCCGTACATATACTCTCCGTAGGTCATGGCGCGGGAGTCGTTCTCGATGCAGATCGGACAACCGAGTTTTTCCTCCAATACCATCGTCAGGGGCTTTTCATCGAAGAAAAAGCAACTATAGCTATATCCCGTCTCGGGGTTTACGCGGCCCGAAAGGTTGACACCTGTCGACAGCACCTTCTCACGGGGAATTTTTGTCGAGGCGATGAATGTGTCGATCTGGGCGCATAGTTCGTCGAACGATTGACGGGTGTTCTCCACCGCGAAATCGTAGCGGTGTGAGGCGATCATGTCGCCCCCGAAATTAACGATTCCTATGTCCAGCGTATCGCGTTTGATGTCCACGCCGACGAAATAGCCCGCCGAAGGGTTCAGACCGTAGATACTGGGACGTCGGCCGCCTGAGGCTCCCTGCTTGCCCAGGTCGCAGACGAAATCCTCACTGATGAGCTCGCTGACGATTTTGGTTACTGTGGGGACGCTCAACCCTAATTCGCGGCTCAGGTCGGCGATACTCTCCCCGCCAGAGAGCATGTAGCGGTGCAGGATCTGGCGTTTGATCTGCACCGATTTGGTATTTGCGGCGGTCGTGTCCAGAAAGGTATTTTTCATCGCGGAGGGATTTTTTGCAAAGATACGATAAAGATACGATTAAGTGAGTGCAAAAGCAAGTTTAGTTTCGATTTTGCCGGGCGGAAGTATCTAAGGCACAGCCAAAGTTCGATTAAGCCGGGAATGTAATTAAAATTTTCACTCTGTTTTTTGTGTAAGAATAAATTATTTCTGCTTATTTTTGGATTATCGCCAAATATTTTTATTATATTTGTGAAGCGCAAGCTGAAAATGCAGCGTTTGGCAAACATTAAGGAAAACCTAACTAAAAACTACTTCAATATTACAGTTATGAGAAAATTATTTACTCTTTTAGCGGGCGTCGGCTTGTTGTCCGTAAGTTGCGGCGACTATGACGACACCGATCTTATCAACCGGATCGACGAGATGGACAACCGGCTGACCTCCCTGGAGGAGACCGTTGCCACGATGAATCAGGATATCAAGGGCGTACAGACGCTCGTCGAGGCACTCGACGGCAACGTATATGTAGCGCGTATCGAACCTGCCGATAACGGTTATACGATCTATTTCACCAATGGCGAGCAGATTACTATTTCGGGTGGTACGGTAAGCTCGGGCGGCAGTACTTCGTCCGTAACGGTGCTGCTCGATCCGGAGGATGGCGTCTACTATTGGGCCACGACCACCAACGGCAAGACCGAATATCTGACCGTCGACGGCAAGCGCCTGCCCGTTTCGGGCGAAAAGGGCGACACGCCTCAGCTGCGTGTCAATAAGGTTGGCGAAACCGGCTATTGGGAGTATCGCTATTCCGACGACGAGGAGTGGCAGCGCCTCAAGGACGACAAGGGCAATGACGTGACCACCAGCGGTGGCGGCGGCGGTCTGTTCGAGAGCGTCGAGGTGGTCGACGGTGTAGTGGTCTTCACGTTCCTCGGCGGCGAGAAGACGATCGAAATCGAGCTGCGCGGCGAGCTTTATATGATATTCAAGGATAAGGCACCCGAGGGCACGGTACTTTTCAATATGGGCGAAACCAGGACCTTCGCGATGGAGGCGTCGGGCGTGCAGAAAACCGTTCTCACCAAGCCCGACGAGTGGAGCGCCTCCTACGATGCGACGTCTGCCGTTCTTACCATCACGGCCCCCGCCGAGGAGCACAAAACCTGCGCGGCTCTCAGTGGTGAAGTGGCTCTTATCTACTTCGGCGAGCAGAACCAGAGCTCGGTCATCACGTTCGAGGTGAAGATCGGCGAATGCGTCTCCATCGAGGAGGAGAAGAGCACCGTCGAAGCCACGACTGCCGGAGGAACCTTTACCGTCCCCTTCACGGCCAGCGGCGCCGTAACCGCCGCGACTTCCGATGCGTGGTTGACGCCTTCGGTCGTCGGCAGTGATATTCAGATTGTCGTGGCTCAGAACACGGGTGCTGCCCGCACCGGCAAGGTGACCGTCAGTGCCAAAGACAACAGCGTCGACATCACGGTCGTGCAGGCCGGGGCTGTAGCTACCCAAGCCAAGGGCATACGTCCGGGCAGCGGCAAATTCGTGTATAAGATTTATCCCGCCGACCAGGGCTTCTCCGAAAGTAACAAAAACAAAACGTCGAGCATTGCTGCCGTAGGCGATTATATCATCGTGAATGCTCCCGGCGAAAACCCGCGCGTCTTCAATGCCGAAGACGGCACATTCGTCAAGGAGTTTCAGCTCAGCGGTGCACCCAACGACTGCATCACTTCTGATACCAAGGGCAATATCATTCTCTGCAACTACAACTCCACCGGCGCAACGGGATTTGAATTTCAGGTTTGGCGTGCCAGGGACATTGACTCTGCACCCGAGAAGTTCATCACATGGACCACTCCCAACCCCGTAGCCAAGAAACTGTCTGTCGTAGGCGATGTTTACGGCGATGCGCTTCTCTCGTTTGGTTATGGGAAATGGGTAGGTAGCGACGGTTCGAAAAATGCGTGGTATTTTACAATCAAGAACGGCGAAGCGTCGACGGCAAATTATCGGCCGTGCACCAATGCAGCTCAGGGCTCTAACGGTAACTGCGACGTGGTGGCTGCCGGTCCCAGTGATTTGTCGGATTTCTTCTATATAGCCTACCCCGGCAACATCCTCTATTGGGTGAAATCCGACAAGTCGGTTATTGCCTCGCTGCCTCTCTATGACACTACACCAGATACGTACGTTACCGGTGCCCTCGATGCGAAAGAGTTCAACGGACAGCTTTATGTAGTTGTCGCTTCTTCCAAGTATGGCGAAAAAAGTCCTGTTTTCCTCGTTGAGGCTGACGACGCTTCCAGGTGGACCGGCAACATGCTCGGCGAGTCGCCTGCCGTGGTTTATAAGGAACTTTTGGGCGGCTGCGTGCAGGAGCCCGACACTTATAATTACGATGTCGTGATGCGTGTCTCCGATGACGGTCTTTATCTCAATATTTACACGGTGTACGGCGGCTCTTACATCACCCGCTATCAGGTCGACTGTCTGGCTGAGGCTCCGACCGAGTAGATAATTTTTGGTACAAACTACACAGTCCATAGCTCCTGAAGGGGCTATGGACTTTTTTTGAGTCCGAATTGTGCGGTCGGGCTCCTCTTCCGGAGGGTCGTTGCGGGGGTGCTCTGATTATCGGTAGAAACTCCCCTCCCAATGGGTCGTGTTGCCGGCACCGTCGCGCAGGGTGAGGTGCACCGTGTGCTTACGACCGCAGGCCGGGGTATCGAACCGGTGGATAAGCCGGCTTTGCATGGGATAGCGGTCACAGGGGACCCAGGCGCCGTCGATGACTAAGGATGCGGAAGCTATGCCTGAAAAGTTGTCGCTGACGCGGAACCGCAGCTCCGGGGTCTTCGAAAGATCGGCGCCCGATTTGAAGAGCGGAGTGATGCGGGGCGGCAGGGTGTCGGCTACAACGAACAGTCCGTCCGTCGAAGTTGTCCTGGCTGTCACGGCGCCATCGGCATAGTGGCCTCCTATGTAAGTAACTCTTCCTTTGGCTGATTTTTTTGCCAACGAGGCGCGCAGCTGGAGGTGGTGGGGCACATCGGCCCGGATGGAGATCGTCGCAGCCCGGCGGAGCGGTATTGTGGCCGGTAAGATCCGGTAAGCAGGAGAGAGGACTACGATTCCGGAGTCTGCTTGGGGTGCCGGGAGTTGCTCGGGCCGGCAATAGATGGTTTCGTAGACGGCACCTGCGGGGATGCGGGCCCGCATCCCCGGGCCTGACGAGATAGTTGTGGGGGTGTCCGGACGCACGATTTTGGCTGTAGAATCGGCTTCGGCCCGGAATTGACCTGTGCGTCCCCGGACATCGAAGTGCAGGTGCGAAATATTGCCGCTGTCATCCTCGGCTTCGATGCGGATATGGCGTATCTGTCCGGGCTCTGTGCGGAGGATGCCGCGCTCGGTCATGGCGGAGTAGAAACAATCGGGGGCCGTGGCGAGCTGTGCAAGGCGGATACACTCGTTGCGCGAGGCGATCTGAAGCGGATAGCAGCTTATGGCGTCGCAGCAGCGCGAGAGGTCGAACGTGAAGCCGTCCATGCGGTATTCGAAGACGCGCTCGTCATCGACCCATGCCGTGAGGCGCCAGATGCCGAAGGTGTTGTTCACGCCGTTGCGGCGGTCCGAAACTTCGGCGACGAAGTAGCCTTTGCGGCCCACCTCTACAGGCTCCGTGCGCTGGAGGCGGTAGTGGCCCGGGCGCTCGACCTTTGTTTGGTGAGTGCACGGGGTGCTGCGCAGGCAGAGGTCGGTGCCGGGCAGGGTGTCGACCTCGACGTAGTGGAGGCGGAAGATGCGGGGTGGCAGCGTGTCGGTTGGGCGGATAATTCCCTCGTGTACGGGGTTGTAGAGTCGTTGGGTAGGGGTGTCGCGCACCTCGAAATGGAGGTGGGGCCCCATCGACGAGCCGCTGTTGCCCGAGTAGCCGATTATGTCGCCTTGGCGGACGGGCCAGACGTCGGGCGTGAAATAGAGGTCGAGGCGGTTGGCGCGACGGGCGTAACGCTCGTTGCGGACGTACTCTTCGATGTCGTCGCGGAAGCATTGCATGTGCCCATAGACGGCTGTCGTGCCGTTGGCAAGGGCGATGTAGATGGCGCGTCCATATCCACCCGATGAGAGGTAGAGGCGGGAGACATAGCCGTCGGCTACGGCGACTAAGGGTTTGCCTTCGGCACCACCTGTGCGGATGTCCACGCCGGCGTGGAAATGGCCGGGACGCATTTCGCCGAAGTTGGCCGAGCAACTGCCGTCGACGTTCCGGATGGGGTAGATGTAGTCAGTCGGATCGAGCGTCTGCGCCTGTGTGCCGGCTGCCAGGAGGGAGGCGAAGAGCAGGGTGGTCAGGATTCGTCGCATGTTTGTTGGTTTGTTGCCATATCGGTGGCGACCCGTGTCACGACCTCGTATTCGTAACCCAGAGAGAGGCCGTAACGGATCAGTTTCGATTTCAGTTCATAGGTGCTGCCGTAGCGTAGCGACCGCATTTTTCGGGTGAACTGCGTGCGCAGCCGTTCGTCCATGTCGGGGGTTTCAGCTTCGGCCAGGGCGTCGTCGATCTGGTTGCGGGTAAGGCCTTTGCGCTGGAGTGCCAGACGGATTTTGTAGACGCCCCAGCCGCTCAGGCGCAGCTTTTCGCGGATGAAGGCTGCGGCATAGCGGTTGTCGTCGATGAACCGTTCGCGGACCAGACGCTCCAGTACCTGTTCGGCATCTTCGTCGCTGAGACCCCAGTTGCGCATCAACCGGCGGGCGTCGCTCTCCGACTTTTCGGCCCGGGCGCAGAGGAGCATAAGCGATTCGCGTGCCTGTTCGGGCGTTTTGGTGCGTTTTTCATAAGATGTCGCTCCGTAGGGCTGTGCGCGGCGCCATTTGCGGGGGCCGTATTCGAAGTCGTACTCCTTCTTCTCGGGCGGTGCGGGTGACCACCGTCTGCTCAGGCTTTTGCTTTTGTACTGCATACCATGCGGGGTTTGCGGTTCATATCTTCGCGGACGACGATGTTGGTGTAGCCCTCCCGGACCAGCAGCTGGTGCAGAGACTCCGCTGCCGTGTGATAAATTTCGAAGTAGAGTTTACCGCCCGGCGCAAGCATTGTTTTTCCAGCTTGGGCAATGGCGCGGTAGAAACGCAGGGGATCGTCGTCGGGAACAAACAGCGCTTCGGCAGGTTCATAGTCGCGGACGTTGGGGTGCATCGTCGTGCGGTCGCCCGCTGGTACGTAGGGCGGATTCGAGACGATCGTATCGAACGTCTCGGGAAACCGCCCGGCCAAATCGGTCAGAGCGTCGGCCTGCCGAAGTGTGACGGACGCACCCAAAGTACGGCAGTTTGTGGCTGCCATGGCGAGTGCCCTTTCCGAGAGGTCGGCAGCGAAAACATCGGTTTCGGGAAGTTCCAGAGCCAGGGTTGCCGCAATGCAGCCGCTGCCTGTGCCGACATCCAGCAGCCGCCGGGCGTGCCGTTCGTCGCGGACGATCCATGCAACCAGTTCTTCGGTCTCGGGTCGGGGAATGAGTACTCCTTCGCTTACGGCGAAGCGGCGGCCCAGAAATTCGGCCGTTCCGGTGACGTACTGCAGCGGACGACCTGCCGTCAGCTCGGCGACGACCCGATCGAACCACGGAGCCTCCAGCTCTGCGTCGGGATCAGAGAGGAGGGCCGACCACGGCAGCTGTGCCAGTTCGGCGACGGCCGTAAGCGCTATATTGCGGGCTTCGCGGGGATCGTAGAGCGATCCGATAGCTGCTTCGAGGAGGGTTGTTATGTCGCGGCGTGTGGTCATGGACGTTTCAAATCGGCTAAAGCGATGGCTACGGCGGCTTCGACGACTACGGCGCCGCGCAGAGCGATGCAGATGTCGTGGCGACCGCCGATCGAAAGGGTTCTGACGGAGCCGGTCGCCGGGTCGAATGTCTGCTGGGGCCGGGCAATGCTGGCTGTGGGTTTGAATGCCGCGCGGACAATCAGTTCGTTGCCGTTGGTTAGCCCGCCGACGATGCCTCCGGCGTGGTTGGAGGCTGTGCGTCCTGCCGCATCGAGGATCGGGTCGTTGTGTTCCGAGCCCCGCATCCGGGCGGCGGAGAATCCGGCTCCGAACTCTGCGCCCTTGACACCTGGTATGGCGAAGAGCAGCCGGGCAATGTGGCTCTCGACCGAATCAAAAAAGGGTTCGCCCCAACCGGTCGGAATGCCGTCGATGAGGCACTCGACGATGCCGCCTACCGAGTCGCCGTCGTCGTCGGCAGCCTGAATGACCGATTCGAAGCGGGCGGGATCGGTGCAGCCGCCGATTTCGGCCACTGCGGTCGAAAATGTCACCTCCGGGGGGAGTATCTTTTTGGCCACGACACCTGCTGCGACGAGCGCCAGGGTCAGGCGACCTGAGAAGTGGCCCCCGCCGCACGGATCGTTGAAGCCTTCGAACCGTTCCCGGGCTACACGGTCAGCGTGTGAAGGGCGGTCGGCGAGGGCTTTGTAGTCCTGTGGTTGTATGTTTTTGTTGGCAAAAACTATCGTCAGCGGGGCTCCGGTCGTATGGCTCCGATAAACTCCCGAGACGAGCTGCGGCGTATCTTTTTCGTGGCGTGGTGTGGTGCCGCGAGCTCCGGCGCGACGGCGCGCGAGGTCGTTCATAAAATCCTCTTGCGTAAGAGGAATGCCGGGCGGCACACCGTCGATTACGACACCGATTTGCGGGCCGTGCGACTCGCCCCACAGCGCGAGGCGGAAATTATGCCCGAAACGATTCATGAGCGGATTTTTTTGAGTTCTTCGAAGAAACGGGGATAGCTTTTGGCCACGCATTCGGCCCCTGTGATTTCGACGGGAGCCTCGGCCCGCAGTGCCGCCACGGCCAGGGACATGGCCATGCGGTGGTCGTCGTGGCTTCTGACCCGTCCGCCCCGGAGGCGTCCGCCCCGAATACGCATCGTATTCTCCTCCGTAAGGTCGACCCTGATGCCTAATTTGCCATACTCTTCACGGATCGCTTCGGCCCGGTCACACTCTTTGTGCCGCAAGCGCGAAGTGCCGAGAATGATGCTCTCGCCCTCGCATGAAGCAGCTAAGGCCGCCAGGGCCGGAAAAAGATCGGGGCAGTGCGTGGCGTCGAACTCGAAGGCCCGCAGCGGACGGTGGGCCGCAGAGATGGCGTGGGGTTCATCGATGACGGCGGCACCGGCCCGCACCAGAGCTTCGCAGATGGCCGTGTCGGCCTGCCTGGAAAGCATCGAAATGTTGTCGACGGTTACCTGACCAGCAGTGGCGCCTGCTACCAGAAGCATGGCTGCGGCGCTCCAGTCGCCCTCGATGATGAAGTCTGTGGCGCGGTAGCGCTGGTTGCCGGGGATATAAAATTCGGAGTAGTCGTTGTGGCAGATTTCGACGCCGAAGCGAGCGGCTGTGTCGACGGTCATCTCTATATATGGGACGGATACGGCGTTGCGGATATGCAGGGTGGAGTCTTCCCGGGCAAGGGGCAGGGCCAGAAGCAGTCCCGTAACAAACTGCGAGGAGACCGAGCCGTCGACTTCGGCCATGCCGCCGCGCAAAGGACCATGCACTTCGAGCGGCAGGCGTCCGTTGCAATCGGTTGCAGAGGCTCCAAGACGTTGCAGCGGTTCGGTCAGCATGTCCATAGGCCGATGCAGCAGCGTTCCCGAGCCTTCGATGCGGATCGGTGTGTCGCACAGAGCGGCAATGGGGGTGAAGAGGCGTGTTGCGAGGCCCGATTCGCCTACGGAGAGGGTGTCGCTTTGGGGATGCAGACCGCCGTGGATGGAGAGTGTATGCACGTTGGGCTGCCCGATGCGGGCACCGAGAGCCTCGATGCAGCGCAGGGCCGAGCGGGTGTCGTCGCAGAACTCGATGTTGTGCAGTATGGAGGTCTCCGCCGAGAGCAGCGAGGCTGCCAGGGCGCGCTGGGCGTAACTCTTGGAACATGGAGGCGTCAGCGCGCCTGTGACGCGCCCCGGCAATAACGTAATGTCCATTATCCCCGCCCTCCCCGGTTTTTCATCTCCTGCGTGAGCTGGTGGCTGCGCTTGAGCTCGAAATTCTGTCCGAGGTAGACTTTGCGGACCATTGGGTCGGCGGCCAGCTCTTCGGCCGAACCCGTCTTGAGGATTTTGCCCTCGTAAAGCAGGTAGGTGCGGTCGGTGATGGCGAGTGTCTCGTCGACGTTGTGGTCGGTGATGATGACACCGATGTTTTTGTGCTTGAGCGTTGCTACAATCGACTGGATGTCTTCCACTGCGATGGGGTCGACACCGGCGAAAGGCTCGTCCAGCAGGATGAATGCCGGGTTGATGGCTACAGCCCGGGCGATCTCCGTACGGCGTCGCTCACCGCCCGAAAGCTGGATACCGAGACTTTTGCGCACTTTTTGGAGGCGGAACTCCTCGATCAGGGCCTCGACACGTTCGGCCTGGTACTCCTTTGAATAGTCGGTCATTTCGAGCACAGCCCGGATGTTGTCCTCGACCGAGAGCCGCCGGAATACCGACGCCTCCTGGGCCAGATAACCCACGCCCAACTGGGCCCGGCGATAGACCGGCAGGGCCGTAAGCTCCGACACCTGCTTTTCGTCGTTTTCCAGGAAGATGCGCCCCTCGTTGGGCTTGATGAGCCCTACGATCATGTAGAATGTCGTGGTCTTGCCGGCTCCGTTGGGGCCCAGCAGACCCACGATTTCCCCCTGATTGACGTCGATCGACACGTGATCGACCACGGTGCGGGACTTGTATTTTTTGACGAGTTCGCTGGTGTAGAGACGCATGGTTGCAGAGTGCAATAAAATTTTCACAAAGTTATGTTTTTTTCCGAAAAAGTTTTTATCTTTACATGGAATTTTCTGTATAAAGCGTAGAAACGGCGAAATGACACAATTCGATTCGACCCTGTTGCACGATAAGCTGAAAACCTGTTTCGGCTTCTCCTCGTTCAAGGGGAATCAGGAGGCAGTGATCCGCAACGTGCTGGATGGCAACGATACGTTCGTGCTGATGCCTACCGGTGGCGGTAAGTCGCTCTGTTACCAGTTGCCCGCTTTGTTGATGGAGGGGGTGGCTATTGTCATATCGCCCCTGATCGCACTGATGAAGAACCAGGTCGACGCGATGCGGACTTTCGCTGCTGAGCCGGGTATCGCCCATTTTCTTAATTCGTCGCTTAACAAGACCGCCGTGCAGCAGGTGCGTGCTGACGTCCTGGCGGGCAAGACCAAGCTGCTCTATTTCGCCCCGGAGTCGCTCACCAAGGAGGATAATGTGGCGTTTCTGCGCAAGATCAAGATTTCGTTCTACGCCATTGACGAAGCGCACTGCATTTCGGAATGGGGACACGATTTCCGACCGGAGTATCGTCGTATCCGACCGATCATCAACGAAATAGGTAATGCCCCATTGATCGCCCTTACGGCTACGGCCACGCCCAAAGTGCAGATGGACATCCAGAAGAACCTGGGCATGTCCGACGCTGCGGTCTTCAAGTCGTCATTCAACCGGGCCAACCTCTACTATGAAATTCGTCCCAAGCATGATGTCGACCGCGAGATCATCCGCTTCATCAAGCAGAATGAGGGCAAGAGCGGCATTATCTACTGCCTGAGCCGCAAAAAGGTTGAGGAGCTTACGGAGCTGCTTGTCGCCAACGGCATCAAGGCCCGGGCCTATCATGCCGGTATGGATGCCGCAACGCGGGCTGACAATCAGGATGACTTCCTCATGGAGCGTGTCGACGTTATCGTCGCAACGATTGCTTTCGGTATGGGTATCGACAAGCCCGATGTGCGCTATGTCATCCATTATGACATTCCCAAATCGCTGGAAGGTTACTATCAGGAGACGGGGCGTGCGGGACGCGACGGTGGTGAGGGCCACTGCCTCACGTTCTATAGTTATAAGGATATCCAGAAGCTGGAGAAGTTCATGCAGGGCAAGCCCATTGCAGAGCAGGAGATCGGAAAGTTGCTGCTCCTGGAGACGGTCTCTTACGCTGAGAGTTCGATGTGCCGCCGCAAGACGCTGCTTCACTACTTCGGTGAAGAGTATACCGGGGAGAATTGTGGCAACTGCGATAACTGCCGCCATCCGCGGCCGCAGATCGACGCCCGTGCGGCACTTATAATGGTACTGGAGGCGTTGCGCGACATCGGCGATAAGTTTAAGATCGACTACCTGGTGGCTGTGCTCACCGGCAAGAATACGGCCTTGATCAAGAGCTACGGACATAACAAGTCCAGGTGGTTCGGTGCGGGGAGTGAACATGATGCCCGGTTCTGGGGGGCGGTTGTCCGTCAGGCGTTGATCCTCGGGCTCATCGACAAGAATATCGAGAACTACGGCCTTATTTCGATTAATGCCCGAGGCGAGAACTATATCCGTATGCCGTTCCCTGTCTCTGTGACCCTCGATCATGATTATGACGAGGAGGAGCGTGAGGCCGAGGCTGTGGTTCCCGTAGGACGGGGCGGGGCGGCCGATGAGGAGCTCTTCGCGATGCTTAAGGACCTCTGCAAGAAGGTGGCCAGGCAGCACGATCTGCCGCCGTTTGTCATCTTTCAGGATCCTTCGCTCGAAGATATGGCTGTGCAGTATCCCATAACGCTCGAGGAGATGCAGAACATCACGGGTGTAGGTGTGGGAAAGGCCCGCAAGTTCGGTGCGGAGTTCGTTGCGCTGATCAAGGCCTATGTCGAGGAGAAGGAGATCATCCGCCCCCAGGACATGGTTGTCAAGGGGGTGGCCAGCAAGTCGGGCAACAAGATATTCATCATCCAGGCCATCGACCGCAAGATGGATTTCGAGGATATAGCCCGGGCCAAGGACCTCGACTTCGACGAGCTGCTGACTGAGATCGAAGGAATCGTCAATTCGGGTACCAAGCTCGACATATCTTACTACCTGAAGGAGTTCATGGACGAAGATAAGGCTGAGGATATTTACCTCTACTTCAAGGAGGATGCACAGAGCGATTCGCTCGATGCGGCTGTCGAAGAGCTGGGGGCCGATTATACCGAAGAGGAGATACGTCTTGTGCGTATCAAATTCATGTGCGACGAGGGAAACTAATTGAGGATAGCCTATGAACAGAAAGACTTTGGCACTGGCACTGGTATTTTTTACCGTTACGCTCGTGTGGTTGGGTTACAACCTCTATTGGAGGTTTTCGCGGCCCGCCTATGTTTGTGGTATGGACATCATGATTGCCGGCCTTTTCGTTCTGGCTGCAGGCGGCATGACGCTTCACGAGCTGCGCAAAAAGAAACGCGTCCATCTGGATGAGGCCAATAAACACCAGATTCCGTAGGCATGAACCGAACCTCTCTTTTCCAGGCTGTGCGCCTGGTGGCAATGATTGCAGCTATCGCAGGTATTATTTACGCTGTGGAGTACATGCAAGGGGGCATAGCCCTCTGGTTCTGGGTGGCATTGCTGGGGTGTGGTTTCGTCGGGTTGCTCTGGTCGTTCCGCATTACCCGGCGGCGTAGTGCCGGTGGGGGACGGAAGACAACGGTCCACACCAAAAAGAGGCGTCGATGACCGAAGTAAGAGCTAAAAAGGCCTTGGGTCAGCATTTTCTGGTTGACCTTAATATTGCACGCAAGATTTGTGAGGCTCTGTCGGCCGATGGGGTTGGAGCTCCGGCACCGGTTCTGGAAGTCGGGTGTGGGATGGGCGTGCTTACGCAATTTCTTCTGCGGCGTGACGACATTGTGCTGTGGGGTGCTGAGATCGACACGGAGAGCATCGATTACCTGCACGCGCATTTTCCCGCATTTGCCCCACGACTGTGGGCCGGTGATTTTCTGAAGATGGATCTGCATGCAGCCTTTCCGCAGGGCGTGCGGATTATCGGGAACTTCCCTTATAATATTTCGTCTCAGATTTTTTTCAAGGTTCTTGAAAATCGCGACCTTGTGCCCGAATGTGTCGGCATGATTCAGAAAGAGGTCGCCGTGCGCATCGCCGAGCCTCCCGGTTCGAAGGAGTATGGCATTCTTTCGGTGCTTTTGCAGGCGTGGTACGACATCGAGTACCTTTTCACGGTGGGGGAGAAGGTCTTCAATCCACCGCCCAAGGTCAAGTCGGCGGTTATTCGCCTGCGACGCAACGATGTCGTGCAGCTTGCCTGCGACGAAAAACTCTTCGTGCGGGTCGTCAAAGCCTCGTTCGGGCAGCGGCGCAAGATGATCCGTAACTCTTTGCGGGCTGCTTTCGGCGATTTCGGGGGAGCTGAACATCCATTTTTTGCCCGGCGTGCCGAGCAGCTCTCTGTTGCTGAATTTGTAGAACTCACGACTTGGGTCGCCGCCCATTTGTAGCCCCACCCCTCCTGTCCTCCTGAGCTTTAGCGAAGGATTTGTATGGTAGCTGTTTTGCGGGCCGTAGCCAGCGGAGCGAGCCCGACGGAGTCGGAAGCAGCGAGCCTCCGCGTGGCGGGGCTACGGCTCGCCCGGCCCGAAGGCCGGAAGTTAGCGGTTGTTCGCACCTTGCCCCCGGTATAGACGTCCCGCCTTTTTTCTTTGTTCCGTCTACCCCCTCCCTCTCTTATTCCTGCACGCAGCGAACGGGGAAACCGCCTGTACGGTTGTCGTTGTTTTCAGGGCTTATGGTGGAACTATCGAAGCCCAGGCGCGACCCGTGCACGTCCGACGCCGAGTAAGGCGAACTGCTCCAGACGTAACCGATTGTGCCTACATTGCCCAGGCCGCCGGAACTGCTGTAGCGGCAACCCGAAGCGGGGTAGAAGTCGGTTATTTTTTGCTTTTTCGTCGTACGACCCGGGCGACTTCCTGGCGGATGAGGCAGGCGTCTTGCTCCGCGATATCATGAGGGCGGTATGTGCGTTTGGTCGGGTTTTGTCCCGTCAGCACGGCCAGCCAGGTGCACGCTGCCGCATAGCATCCTGCCGCATTGAGGTGGTAGCCGTCGCTGCAGAAGTTGTCTCCCATGCGTGTGGCACGCAGTCGCTGAATCGCTTCGCCGCATGGTATTATGAAGCGGAGGGTGTCGTGCCAGCGAACGGCATCTACCGAGGTCCAGCGAATAGCTTGATACATGATCTGCTGGTCGTAGGCATATCGGGCGAAGCCTTCGTGGGTCGAATTTCGGGCGTAGGCCCAAGTCTGGTGAAACCCGAATTTCACGTTTGGATTGGTGGCTACAGAGCTGACATACTCAATCAAATGGGTAAGTGCCGGTTCGTAGCTCTCGGGCAGGCCCGAGTCGTGGCTTGCCTGCTGGAAGGTGATACAGTCCCAGGCTTCGTCGAGCAGGCAGTCGTGGAGTGAGCAGCCGGGTCTGACCGTCCTCACTCCGGCCACGATCTTGCGGTACTCTATTTTGTGGTCATCGTTTTCGACCTCACGCCAGTGGGCCGCAAGGCTTTGGCCCGGGCGGTAGCAGTTGCCAATGATGAGCGTATCGCCTCCTTCGAGGGCCAGTTCGTAGAGGTTCTGCTCTACAGCATTGACCGAAAAACTGTTGCCTATGGCTAAGATACGGATCGTGCGGCCCGGGGCCGGGACGGTTGCTGTCAGTAGGAGCAGCGCGAAAATAAATCGTTTCATAGGGAGGGTGTGGGTTTGGTTGGTTTTCAGAGGGCGCCGACCACGACTGTCACCAAATCTTCGTGGGCTAAGTAGCGTTGTGCTAACTGTTGTATATCGCTCGGTGTCAGGGCTTCGATGTGGCGCAGGTTCTTGCTGACGACGGTGTTGTCTTCGTTGCAGAGAATGTTTTCGATCGTCACGTCGGCGATGCCGAATGGCCCGTCGAGAATACGCAGCATCTCGCCCGCCATGATTCGCTTGACGAGTGCCAGTTCTTCGTCGGGCATCAGCTCGGTGCGGAGGCGTTCGATCTCGGCGTAGATTTCGGCCAGCGCCTGGTTTGTTGCCTCGGCACCCACCTGGGTTGCTATGGCTAAATAGCCGGCTTGCTCGAAGTTGACCATCGCCGCCACAACGCCGTATGTGTAGCCATGTATCTCACGCAGGTTACGCATCAGGCGAGAACCGAAATAGCCGCCCAGCACTGCGGCGACGACCTGCATCCCTACGAAATCGGGATGCCGGCGGTCGAAGAGCAGCCGTCCGACACGCAGGGCAGACTGTACGGCTCCCGGATGGGCGATGCGCTCTTCGTGGCGGATTGTAGGGGTGGGAAATTGAGGCGCAGCTGCTGTGCCGTGGGGCAGTGCTTCGGCAATGGCGGCAATGGCGCGGCGCTCGTCATCGCCTATGCGGCCGCTGCATACGACAAAACAGTTTTCGGCAGTGTAACGGGTCCGGTAGAACGCTTCGATTTGCTCGCGGGTGAGGGTGTCGTAGAGCTTCTCGTCGAACGAAGTGCCATAGGGGTGTGAAGGGCCGAACAGCGCCCGGGCAAAGGCTTCGCGGGCCTTGACTTCGACTCTCTGTCGTTCGATTTTCAGTCGTTGCTGCCGCTTGGTGCAGTAGGTGAGGAGCTCCTCTTCCGGGAAAATGGGTCGCAGAAGAATCTCTTCGGCTACCTCCAGCGTCTGGCGGTAGAACTTCGAGAGGGTCGCGAAGCTGATATAGGCGTGGTCGCGATCGAGGTTGACATCGAACCACGATCCGTAGTAGTCGAGCCGTTCGGCTATTTCGTGGGCTGTGAGGCGTTGCGACCCCTCGGCCAGAAGGTTGGCCGTAGCCGAGGCGCTGAAGGGCACCTGCTGGGCAGTCGAGCCGGCACGGAATACGAATGTGATGCGCAGCACCTCGAAATCGTCGGTCGGCAGCGTGTAGAGCCTCACGCCGTTGGCGAGGGTCTGAAGATGGGCGGTCTGAACCTCCAGCTCGGAAGGCAGGGGCAGGGCAGGTTGTATCATTTGGCTTTGTAAATCAGGGTGGAACTGCATTCGGGACGGAAGGTTGCGCGGCTGAAGGCCAGTACGTCGTCGGCCGTGATGGCGTTGTAAAGCGCAGTTTCGCGGTTCGTCAGGTCGGGATCGCCCAGCATTTCGTAAAAACCGAGGTTCATGGCTTTGTTCATCACGTTGAGCTCGCCGAAGTGGGTATTGGCGTCGAACTTGTTCTTCACTTTCTGCAATTCGTAGTCCGTGGCCGGAACGGTCTGGAGCGTCTCGATTTCGGTGCGGAAAGCCTCTTCGGCCGCTTCGGGGGGAACATCGGGCAGCAGTTGTCCCGTGAAGACCACCAGCCCCGGGTCGATGTCGCCCGTGACGTAGGCGTTAACCGATGAGAAAAGTTTCTGCTGCTTGACCAGATGTTGGTAGAGCCGCGACGAATCGCCGCCCGAGAGAAGGTCGGTGACCAGATCGGCCGTGTAAAACTCCGGGGATGTGCGACTGCCCATGCGGTAGGCCACTGAAATCGCGGTGGCCGGAACATCACGCTCTGCTTCCTGACGCCGGGCTTCGGTCTGAGGCGGTTCAGGCGGCAGGGGGTGTTGTGTTGTGGGATGATCGGGGATGTTGCCGAACCACTTTTCGGCCAGGTCGAACATCCGTTCCTCCTCGATGTCGGCCGAGATCGAGAGGATGGCGTTCGACGGATGGTAGTGCGTGCGGTAGAAGTTTTCTACATCGTCGATTGTCGCCTGGGCTATATGGTCGGGCGTCAGGCCGATCGTCGCCCAGCGGTAGGGGTGGACCTTGTAGGCCAGAGCGCGCAGCAACATCGTCTGGTCGCCATAGGGCTGGTTGAGGTAGCGCTGGCGGTACTCTTCGATAACCACCTTTTTCTCGGCTTCGAGCTTTGCGGGGGTGATGTCGAGGCCCGTCATGCGGTCGCTTTCGAGCCACAGCGCCGTTTCGATATTGACGGCCGGCAGGGTGATGTAGAAGTCGGTGTAATCGTTGTTGGTGAAGGCGTTGTTGTCGCCCGAAGCCATCTGCACCGGAAGATCGAAGTCGGGAATCTGGCGTGTGCCGCGGAACATAAGGTGTTCGAACAGATGCGCAAAACCCGTGCGTGCAGGGTCTTCGTTGCGGGCGCCAACCTTATAAAGGATATTTACGGCGGCCAGCTTCGAGATGCGGTCGCGATTGACCAGGACGGTCAGTCCATTCGTAAGTGTTTTCTTGCTGTAAGGAATCATATCGGACAAAGATACGATTAAGCCGAGAGCAAAGCAAATTTATTTGCATTTGCCGAGGCGGAGTATCTAAGGCGCAGCCAAAGTACGATTAAGCCGAGAGCAAAAAAAAGAATTTATTCATTTTTTGCCGAGGCGCAGTATCTAAGACGAAG
>CAJUIE010000016.1:0-327 GCA_910586375.1 uncultured Alistipes sp.
CGAGAAACCGGAATTCTTTCATCCGGTCGTAGTTGTTGACCATCACGGCGGCGTTCGGCGCATCGGATTCGAAATCCAACAACTTGGCCAGTTGGCTTTTGATAGCCTCTTGATTGTGGCGAAGGGTCTTTTCGTCGAGCAGGTTGCGTTCCTGCGACTTGCCCGAAGGGTCGCCGATCATGCCCGTCGCCCCGCCCACCAGCGCCAGCGGACGGTGGCCGCACAGCTGGAAGTGTTTCAGAATCATCACACCTACCAAATGGCCGATGTGCAGCGAGTCGGCCGTCGGGTCAATGCCCAGATAGGCCGTCGTCATCTCCTTTTCGA
>CAJUIE010000016.1:337-20920 GCA_910586375.1 uncultured Alistipes sp.
GGATCATCCCGCGCCATTCGAGTTCTTCGATGAAATTTTTCGTAGCCATATTCTTCCTTTTTTATCTTATTCTATTTCCAAATCGAGCGCCTTGCGCAACTCGTTTACCAGCGGATTCTTCTCCGTAATGTATTTCACGCGGTCTTCGAGTTTGATGGGACGCGCCGCCCGAATCCGTTCGTTGACCGTGATTTCCAGTTCGATTTTTCCAGTCACCCCCGCCAGTTGCGCGAATTGCGACAACATCGAGGTGCGCATCCGTTGAATCTCGTCGCGCAACTCAGTCGTCGGCACGCTGATGGCAATCACGTTGTCTCGCAGTTCCATCCGTTCGAACACCTGCACGAACCGCGGACGTCGCTCACGCACCAATTGCATCAGTTTCGGACGAGCCTGCTCCATCTTCGCCGCACAATCGGGATCGATTTCCGGTTCCACCGGCACTCCCTGCTGGCCGTCCGTCGCCGAGTCGGTCTCCGGTCGCAGGGTCGACTGCGGGGCAAGCAACTCGGACAACGACGTGCCCGAAATCAACGAGCGAGGCCGCAAGGCCGCCACCGGTTCCGCGGAAGCCGAAAGCTCCACAGGTTTCGAAGATTCAGGCACCTCAACAACAGCCGCCGATTCTGGCGAAAGCGATTCCTCGACCGGCTTTTCGGACGGTACAGCAAAAACCGCAACAGCCTCGGGGGTCGGAGTTTCAGCCTGTTCCTGTTTTTCCGGAGAAACCGGACTTTCCGAAACAACCGCTATCGCCGGTTCTTCCGAATCGGTTGACGGAGCAGGAACAGCCGAAGCATCCGGCACAGCCGAAGTTTCCGGTGCTGCCGACACCACAGAAGCGACCGGAGTAACAGACGCTGCCGGAGCAGCCGCACGGGGCGTGAGAGACGGAAGCGGATAAGCCTCCGAAGAAGTCAACGCATCATTTTTTTTTTGACCGAGCCCCGCGATTTTCATCAGGCCCAGTTCCACGAGCAGCCGTTGGTTTGACGATAGCTTTATTCTGCCGTCCACCTCCGTCAGGCATGCGATGGCTCCGAACAGAAATTCTGTAGTGCAAGCCTGCGCTTGCGTGCGGTATCGTTCGAGCAGCGTGCCGGTCATTTCTATGAGTGTGAGCGTCTCGGGACGTTTGGCCATCAGCAAATCGCGCATGTGGCGGTTGAGTCCCGCCATGAAGGTCTGGCCCGAGAACCCTTTGGCGAGCACCTCGTCGAAAGCGACAAGCGCCTGCACGTAGTCTCCGGCGAGCAGCATTTGTGTTACACCAAAATAGGTGTCGTAGTCCAGCACGTTGAGTGTCTGGGCCACGTTGCGGTAGTCGAGCGTTGTGCCGCAGAACGATACGGCTTTGTCGAACATCGACAGCGCATCGCGCATTCCGCCGTCGGCTTTCTGGGCGATGAGGTTGAGCGACTCTTCGTCGGCCGCGACGCTCTCCGACGAAGCGATGTATTTAAGGTATTCGACCGCATCTTCGACACGGATGCGGTTGAAGTCGTAGATCTGACAGCGCGAGAGTATCGTGGGGATAATCTTGTGCTTTTCTGTGGTTGCCAGGATGAAGATTGCATGGGCGGGTGGTTCCTCCAGTGTCTTGAGAAAGGCGTTGAAGGCTGCGGCCGAGAGCATGTGCACCTCGTCGATGATGAAGACCGAGTAGCGCCCCACCTGGGGGATGATGCGGACCTGCTCGATGAGTGAGCGGATGTCTTCGACCGAGTTGTTCGAGGCGGCGTCCAGCTCGTGGATATTGAGCGAGCGGCCCTCGTTGAACGAGCGGCAGGATTCACACTCGTTGCACGCCTCGGCACCTTCGGGGGAGAGGCAGTTGATCGCTTTGGCGAAGATGCGGGCGCAGGTGGTTTTACCCACGCCGCGGGGACCGCAGAAGAGGTAGGCGTGAGCCAGCTGGCCGCGCTCGATGGCGTTCTTCAGGGTCGATGTGATGTGCTTTTGCCCGACGACCGATGCGAAAGAGGCGGGACGGTATTTGCGTGCACTGACGATAAATTCGCTCATAGTAGGGCAAAGATACGATTAAGCCGAGAGCAAAAAAAGAATTTATTCATTTTTTTGCCGAGGCGCAGTATCTAAGGCGCAGCCAAAGTACGATTAAGCGAGCGCAAAAGCAAACGAAGTTTGTATTTTGCCGAGCGGGAGTATCTAAGGCGCAGCCAAAGTACGATATTCGGGTGTTTCGGCTCGCACCGGCAAAGTCTCTTCGGTGACCTGACAGACTGCTAAATTGACACGCGGCTGCGTCGAATTGTCGCTCTGTGCGTGCCAAATACTGACACTGTGACGGGTTGCAGAACGTGGCAGGCCATTTGCGGGAAAAGAACAGGTAACGTGCAAACAAAACCTATTGGATTATGAATATCAACACACTGACCATCAAGGCGCAGGAAGCGCTCCAGGCGGCGCTTTCGCTGGCGCGCGAGCGGGGGCAGCAGGCTGTCGAGCCGCTTCATCTGTTATCGGTCCTCGTCCGTGAGGACGATTCGCTGGCGGCATTTCTCCTGGGTCGCGTCGGCGTCAACGTACGCGGTCTGCGCGACGAAGCGGGCCGCGCTGTCGACGCACTGCCCCGTGTGGAGGGTAGCGGCGAACAGTTCTTCTCGCAGGACGTCACGCGAACGATCCAGAAAGCCGTCGACTTTACCAAAACGTTTGGCGACAAATACGCCTCGGTCGAGCACCTGCTGCTGGGCCTTGTTGCTGAACGCGGCGCGGCTGCCGACTTGCTGAAACGCAGCGGTGTCACCGAAAAGGAGCTCATCGAAGCCATTCGTACCTTCCGCAAAGGGGCGACGGTCGATTCGCCGACCTCCGAACAGCAGTTCGACGCGCTGGGTAAGTATGCCGTCAACCTCAACGAGCAGGCGCGTGCTGGCAAACTCGACCCCGTGATCGGTCGCGACGAGGAGATCCGCCGGGTGTTGCAAATCCTCTCGCGCCGCACGAAGAACAACCCCATTCTCGTGGGCGAAGCGGGCGTGGGCAAGACGGCCATTGCCGAGGGCATCGCGCGCCGGATCATCGACGGTGACGTGCCGGAAAACTTAAAGAATAAGTCGATTTATTCGCTCGATATGGGGGCTCTGATTGCCGGGGCGAAGTATCAGGGCGAGTTCGAGGAGCGGTTGAAGGCTGTCGTGCAGGAGGTTGTGCAGAGCGAGGGAGAAATCCTCCTGTTTATCGATGAAATCCACACGTTGGTCGGCGCCGGCAAGTCGTCGGGAGCGATGGACGCGGCCAACATCCTCAAACCGGCCCTGGCGCGCGGCGAACTGCGCACCATCGGTGCCACGACGCTCGACGAGTTTCAGAAATATTTCGAGCAGGACAAGGCGCTCGAACGCCGCTTCCAGAAGGTGATGGTCGACGAACCGACGCGCGAAGACGCCATATCGATCCTGCGCGGCCTGAAGGAGCGCTACGAAAACCACCACCAGGTGCGTATCAAGGACGAGGCCATCATTGCAGCCGTCGACCTCTCGACGCGCTATATTACCTCCCGTCATTTGCCGGATAAGGCGATTGACCTGGTGGACGAGGCAGCTTCGCGGTTGCGGCTGGAGATGAACTCCGTGCCCGAGGAGATCGATACGCTTGATCGCCGCGTTCGCCAGCTCGAAATCGAGCGCGAAGCTATCCGCCGCGAAAAGGACAAAGAGCGTGTCGCCGGGCTCACCAGGGAGATTGAGGAGCTCAAATCGCGCCATGCGGCGATGCGCGCCAAGTGGCAGGGGCAGCGCGACCTGCTGCGCAAGATTCAGGATAATAAGGAGAAAATCGAACGTCTTGACGTCGAGGCACGTCAGGCTGAGCGCGAGGGCGACTACGGCCGGGTGGCCGAAATCCGCTACGGCAAGATTCAGGAGGCAGAGAAGGAGATCGCGGCCTTCGAGGAGGAGTACAAACTCGCTTCGGCGGGTGGTTCGATGATCAAGGAGGAGGTCGACGCCGAGGACGTGGCTGAGGTGGTGTCGCGCTGGACGGGCATTCCCGTTACGCGGATGTTGGCTTCGGAACGCGAAAAATTGCTCCACATGGAGGCCGAATTGCACAAGCGTGTAGTGGGCCAGGAGCAGGCCATAGCGGCGATTTCCGATGCCGTGCGTCGCTCGCGGGCGGGACTCAACGACCCGCGCAAGCCAATCGGTTCGTTCATCTTCCTCGGTACGACGGGCGTGGGCAAGACCGAATTGGCTAAGGCCCTGGCCGAGTTTCTGTTCAACGACGACCAGATGCTCACGCGCATCGATATGAGTGAGTATCAGGAGCGCCACAGCGTCTCGCGTCTGGTCGGAGCGCCTCCGGGATACGTGGGTTATGACGAGGGCGGCCAACTGACCGAAGCCGTGCGGCGCAAGCCCTATTCGGTGGTGCTGTTGGACGAGATCGAAAAGGCCCATCCCGACGTTTTCAACATCCTGCTGCAAGTGCTCGACGACGGTCGTCTGACCGACAACAAGGGGCGTACGGTCGATTTTCGCAATACGATCGTCATCATGACCTCGAATATGGGAGCACAGATCATCCAGGAGCGCTTTGCGGCGGCATCCAACGGCAAGCGGCTCGACCCCGAAACAGTGGCCAGGACGCGCGACGAAGTGGTCGACCTCTTGAAACAGCACCTCAAGCCGGAGTTTCTGAACCGCATCGACGAAATCGTGATGTTCGAACCGTTGACGCACGACGATATCCGCCGCATCGTTGACATTCAGTTAGGCTCCGTGCGCAAGATGCTCTCCGAAAACGGTATCGTGCTGGAGTATACCGAGGCCGCACGCGATTGGATCGCTACGGCCGGCTTTGATCCGCTTTATGGTGCACGACCTGTTAAACGGACGATCCAGCGTTACGTGGTCAACGACCTTTCGAAGCGGATTCTGGCCGGTGATATCGACCGCTCAAAACCCATCCGCATCGACGCTTCGGCCGACGGGCTGACATTCGAGAATTAGGAAAGGCCCCCCCCCTTGTTTGCAGCCCCGGCAGATACTCTGCCGGGGTTTTAGCGTCGCTCCCAGGTCTCGAAGATGAAGGGGTAGGGGTAGTCGGCTCCGCGCTCAAACCGTTCAGAGCGGGCGAGTCGCCACTCGGCTTCGTGCCACTCAGGAAATCGGGTGTCGCCCTCGTAGGGGTGTTCTATGCGTGTGAGGTAGAACCGGTCGGCTAAGGGGAGTGCTTCGGCGTAGATCTGCGCTCCTCCAATGATGAATACCTCTTCGGTCGGTTCGAAAAGTGCCAATGCTTCGTCCAGCGAGTGGACCACGTCGCAGCCTTCTGGTTCGATTTGCTGGTGTGTGATGACTACATTGCGTCGGTTAGGCAGCGGATGTCCGAGCGAATCGAATGTTCTGCGGCCCATGACCACCGGATGACCCGTCGTCAGGGTTTTAAAATGCAGCAAATCCTCGCGGATATGCCACAGCAATGCGTTTTTATCGCCTATCACGCCGTTTTCGGCTACGGCAACTATAATGGAAATCATGATTGCGTGTCTGCTTTCTGGGTTGCGGCCGCAGCCTGCGGTCCGCATGTTCTTATAAGCTGATGAATATCAGAACGACAGTGGAGCCTTGATGGCCGGCCAGGGATCGTAGTCTTCGAGGGCAAAGTCGTCGTAGTGGAAGTCGAAGATCGACTTCACGGCAGGGTTGAGCTTCATCCGGGGCAGGGGGCGCGGTTCGCGGGCGAGCTGTTCGTCGACTTGCTCCGTGTGGTTGAGGTAGAGGTGCGCGTCGCCTAATGTGTGGATGAATTCGCCGGGTTCGAGTCCACATATCTGGGCCATCATCATGGTCAGCAGGGCGTATGACGCGATGTTGAACGGTACCCCGAGGAACGTGTCGGCGCTTCGCTGGTAGAGCTGGCATGAGAGGCGTCCTTGGGCCACGTAGAACTGAAACAGCACGTGACAGGGCGGCAGCGCCATGTCTTCCACTTCAGCGACGTTCCATGCCGAGACCACGATGCGGCGCGATTCGGGATTCGTCCGGATCAACTCTGCGGCCTGCGCAATCTGGTCGATTGTCTCTCCGCCGGGGCGGGGCCATGAACGCCATTGGTAGCCGTAGACGTGGTTCAGGTCGCCGTAGCGGTAGCCTTTGATGGGTGAGGTTTGCCCTGCCGCTGCAAGGAACGCTTCGCGCTCCAGAGGCCGAATGTTTTGCGCGGTACACAGTTCGCCATAGTAGCGGAAAGCGTCGCTGTCCCAGATATGCACGCCGTTTTCGACCAGATAGGCGATGTTTGTCTCGCCGCGTAAAAACCAGAGCAGCTCGTGAATCACCCCTTTCAGAAAGACCTTTTTGGTGGTCAGTAGTGGGAAGCCCTTTTGCAGGTCGAAACGCATCTGGTGACCGAAGATGCTCCGGGTCCCGGTGCCGGTTCGGTCGCCGCGCATGATGCCTTCGGTCGAGATGCGGCGTAGCAGGTCGAGGTATTGTTTCATTTGTCGAATCGTTCGAGAGTGAGGCTGCCCGTATCGTTGAGCACGGCATAGGTCGGGGCCGTGTCCCAGGCTCCCATGTGTACCGTGTGGAGCCCCTCTTCGCGGTAGTCGCGGGCTATGTGCATGTGGCCGAAGACGAAGTGATCGACGTGGTGCGAGGCGGCGTAATTGCGGGCGTAGCGGATCAGAGGCTCGGTGTGTTTTTCGTCGAGAGCTTCCTCCGTGCCGTGCGCCTTGCGCGACTTGCCGCTCCACCAGCGGCCGAACTTCATGGCCAAGTCGGGGTGCACGCCCCACGAAAAGAGCCATCGCAGCACTCGCGAGCGGAACACGCCGTTCATCAGACGCAGCAGGGGCCGTCCTTCGATCTGCATGTTGTCCCCATGGGCCACGAAGAGCTGCTGTCCGGCCAGCGTCAGCAGCTGTGGTGCGGTGTAGATTTCCATGCCGCATTCACGGGAGAGGTAGTCGCCCACCCACATATCATGGTTGCCTGTAAGCAGAACCACCCGAATGCCCCGATCAGTCAGTTCGGCAATCTTGCCCAACGTCCGCACGAACCCCTGCGGCACCACGTGCCGATATTCGAACCAGAAATCGAAGATGTCGCCCACGAGAAAGATCGCTTCTGCATCGTGTGCTGCGTAGTCGAGCCAGGCTACAAACCGCTGCTCAACGGCGCGGGCCGTCGCCGCGTCGTCGCTTCCTAAATGGACGTCGGATGCGAAGTAAACGGACATTTTGTTTATTTTGTCAGCAGTTCCAGCTTCTCATCTAAGCTCTTGCCGTAGATGTCTTTGGCCACGATTGTGCCCTCTTTGTCGATTAAAAAGTTGGCCGGGAGTTTCTGCACGTTGTAGAGCCCCACGACAGACGACGCGCGACCGCGCAAGTCGCTGACTGACACCCAGGGCAGCTGTTGCTCCTGTACGGCGTTGATCCATATTGGTTTCGACGTGTCGAGCGACACCTGGTAGACCTCCAGCGGTGTCGGAGCATCGGCGTAGCGGCTGTAAATCTCTTTCAACTCGGCGTTGAGCGTGTTGCTGTTGCCCGCTTCAGCCGACCAGAAGTCCAGCAATATGACTTTGCCTTCGAGCGAGGAGAGGCGGATTTTGCGACCGTAGATGTCCGGGAGTTCCAGATCGGGATAGCCCGCTTCGGTGATTTGGGAGGTAAGGCTGATGCGGGCGTCCATGCGGGCGATTTCAGATAGCAGGGGCGGGAGGTAGGGCGATTCGGGGTAGCGTTTTTCGATGGCCTCGGCCACGGTACGGTAGTAGACGACGTCGCTGTCGCCGTTGAACAGGTGCGTATCGCCCGGTAGTCGTTGATAGAGGGCATAGACCGCTGCGAGGGAGTTTTTGTGTTCGATGATGAACCGCAGCTGCTCGCGACGGATACGGTAGTATTCGTCGGTGTATTGCTGGATCAGCTCGCGGTGCCGTGCTTCGGTGAGGGTTGAGCTGGTGAGTTGTGTGGCGATACGATCCAGCTGTCGCGCTCCGGCTGCATAGGCCTGATAGAAAGCGCGCAGCAACTCCGACTCTTCCGAGCCTGTGACCGTGTAATTACGTATGGCGCTGCCTACGGCTCCTACCGTCAGGCGATCACCACCAGAGAGCAGGAGCGGAATCCGCTCGCTGTCGTAGACGATGTTATAGAGCGAAGGGGTGCGCGCTACGCCTTTCAGCCGAAATTCGTAGACGCCATCTTTGTCCAGCGTAGCCGAGTCGACAAGTGTCTGCGCCAGAGGCGACACCTGCTCTAAGTAGATTTGCCGGGTATCGTTGCCCACGAACCGGCCCGTGATTTTCACCTTCGAAGATTGGCAGGCGGTGAGTGTCAGCGCCGTGACCAGAGCAACGTAAAGGGTCAGTCTCTTCATGGAATATCGTGTTTCGGCAATTTTTGGTTTTCGTATTTCGGAGCAAAGCCAAAGATACGATTAGGTGAGGGCAAAACTAAGTTTACTTGCATTTTGCCGAGCGGGAGTATCTAAGGCAAAGCCAAAGATAGGAAAAAAATTGGCTGGTGCAAATGATTTACTTCTGTGAATTGCGGTGTGCACCTCCGTTTTTCAGGTGGACCCGACCGTGTTGCTGGTTTCGGTTCCGGGAGGCATGGGCTTGCTGTTGTCGCTGGGTGCCTTTCTGGGAGCGTGCTGAAAAGTGTTGTTTATAGTCACTTCGGAGATTATTCAAGGCCACTTCATCGATTTCTATAGCACCTCCGGACATCCTTTTGATGTCTTTTATGATCACCTCGTTGTTGGGGTGTTCCTGGTTGTATTCGTAGCTTTTCGCCCTCATGTAGCGAGCCAGATTATCCACTGTGCGAGCCACGTCGCGGGGTTCCCTGACTTCGGATAGCGAGGCGATCATCCGCTCGACATATTTGCCGTAGTGCTTGTGTGCGATGCGCGACTGAGTGTAGGCCATCTGACGGGGTTTTACGGTCAGGTCCTGACGTGTGGGGCGTGGGTATGGAGAGTCTACATCGAGTTGAAAATCAGACATAATGAAGAGGTGGTCCCACAATTTGTGGGTGTAGTCTGCCGTGTCGCGCAGCAGCGGAAAGAGGTTGCCCATTACGGCTATGACGGCCCGGGCCTGGCGGTTGCGTTCGCGCCGGTCTCCGATCTGCGAAAGCGAGTCGATCATCTCCTGGATGTGACGTCCGTATTCGGGCAGATACAACTTCCGCCGTGTGTAATTGTAATTCTTCTTCATAGTTGCGAATGTTGGTGCATCGCTGTTCTATCCGGGCGGGGAATAGTTCCGGCAAGCCTTTTGCGATGGAGCGAACAAGGTATTTTTCAGGATTCCGCGCTCTTTCGCGCGGGAGGTTTCGAAGTTGTCGTTGTGTTGCGGAAAGCCCTATCTTTGGGACGTCGACCGCAAATTGCAGGTGCAAAACCCGGGCCGGAACCGGGACTTGCGGCCTGCAAAAATAGGAATAAATTCACGAAATGCAAGTATGCCAAAGGTTTTAATTCTGGATCGCTCCAAAAGTATGCGCAACATTCTGCGCGAGCGGCTCGAATATGAAGGATTCTCGACCGAAGCCGCCGAGAACGAGAGCGTAGCCACGGAGATGTGCAGCCGCATACCTTTCGACGTGATTCTCTCGGATACGGGATGCCGCGTGCCCCACACGGGGATCCCTTTTATCGTCCTTTCGAAGGAGCCGTCGATCGACTCGGCCGTTGAAGCTGTGCGCAATGGCGCCCGTGACTACCTGACCAAACCCGTTGACATGAATCGTTTGTTGGAGGCGATTCGCCGGACGATGGAGCATACCGGGCCTTCCGGGGCAGAACCTGCGCCAGCCGTCCGACGCACCCGGCGGGCCCACGGAGGTACGGTCGCCCAGATCATCGGTTCTTCGCCCTGCATCGAGCAGGTCCGGCAGCTCATCGAGAAGGTGGCTCCGTGCGAGGCCCGCGTTCTGATCACGGGCGAAAACGGCACCGGCAAGGAGCTTGTGGCGCGCTGGCTTCATGCCAAAAGCACCCGGGCCGGGGCCCCTTTCGTCGAGGTTAACTGTGCTGCAATACCTTCTGAACTGATCGAGAGTGAACTCTTCGGCCATGAGCGGGGCGCCTTTACTTCGGCTGTCAAGCAGCGGCGGGGCAAGTTCGAACAGGCTGACGGGGGTACGCTCTTCATGGACGAGATCGGCGATATGTCGCTTGCGGCCCAGGCCAAAGTGTTGCGGGCCCTCCAGGAGAACCGTATCAGCCGCGTGGGCAGCGATAAGGACATCGACGTTGATGTGCGCGTCATCGCTGCTACGAACAAAAATCTGAAGGATGAAATCCGCGAAGGGCGTTTTCGTGAGGACCTTTACCACCGTCTTAGCGTTGTGGTGATCCGTGTTCCGGCGTTGCGGGATCGGGCTGAGGATATTCCACGGCTTGTGGACCACTTCATTCATACGATTTCGGCGGAATATGGCTTTTCGCCCAAGCCCATCGACCCGGCGGCGCTCGATGCGCTGGTCGGGATGCCGTGGACGGGCAATATTCGCGAGTTGCGTAACGTGGTCGAAAGGCTCATGATTCTTTCGGGAGAGAGAATCGTTGCCGAAGATGTAGCTGCTTATTGTTGAGTTGCCCGGGGGGCGTTATTCAACAAAGCCGCGCTGTGATCTCTTCGGCCCGGTCGATTATATGATCAGCTCCGGCCTCTTCTAATTCGGTGCGGCTACGAAAACCCCATGTGACGCCCACAGAGCGTACTCCGGCCGCCCGGGCGGTGAGGATGTCGATGCCTGAGTCTCCGACGTAGAGCACTCTTTCGCGGGCAACACCCGTGTGTGCGATGATCTCTTCGACAACAGCCGGATCGGGTTTCAAAGGCACCCCTTCGCGTTGCCCGAGCACCGCCTCGAAACGGATGGCGGGGAAGAAGAGACGCACGAGCTTCTCCGTACCAGCCTGGAACTTATTCGAGGCGACGGCCAGCTGTACACCACGTTGCCGGAGCTCGTCGAGCAGCTGCGGGATACCTTCGTAGGGTCGCGTGTGGGCGTCGATATGTTCTGTGTAGTAGTGTATGAAGTCGGCCCTTGCGAGTGCTATGTTTTCAGGCGTTCGCAGAGGCTCGGGCAGGGCTCGTTCGACTAACCGCATGATGCCGTTGCCGACAAAGCCGCAATACGCTTCATAGGAGTGCTGCGGCAGTCCGCGCAGGGCCAGTGCGACGTTGCAGGCTATGGCCAGATCGCCGATCGTGTTTAAAAGCGTGCCGTCGAGGTCGAAAATCACCAGTTCGGTCTTCATGATTCGGGTTTTTTCTGTGTTCTGAAGACAAAAGTACAAAAAGAGCGTGAAAAAAACTCTTTGCGGAGCCATACCGGGACGCATTGTCCGCTTTTATGCAGAGGGATTCCGCAGCATGACCCTCGGCCGGACATTGTGGACCATCGTCCTGGTGAAACTCTTCATTATGTTCGCTGTGTTGAGGCTCTTTTTCTTTCCCGACCTGTTGGCGGGCAGGAGCGAGGAGGAGCAGGCTGCGTACGTATTGGAGGCGTTGATAAATAAATGATAAGATGATTTCCGATTACCTGCAAACCGTTGACTGGTCGCGGGCACAGTTTGCCCTGACGGCTATTTACCACTGGCTTTTCGTGCCGCTGACGCTCGGTTTGAGTGTCCTGGTGGCCATCATGGAGACGAAGTATTACCGTTCGGGTGAGGAGTTCTGGCGTCGGACAACCCGGTTTTGGATGCGTCTTTTTGGCATCAACTTCGCCATAGGCGTGGCTACGGGACTCATCCTTGAGTTTGAGTTCGGCACCAACTGGTCGAACTATTCGTATTTTGTGGGCGACATCTTCGGCGCTCCGCTGGCTGTCGAGGGTATCATGGCGTTTTTTCTCGAAACGACCTTCATCGCCGTGATGTTCTTCGGCTGGGAGAAGGTGAGCCGGAGGGCGCACCTCGCTTCTACCTGGCTCACGGCTGTGGGGGCCAACCTCTCGGCGCTGTGGATTTTGGTAGCTAATGCCTGGATGCAGTATCCCGTGGGGTGCACGTTTAACCTCCGGACCGTGCGTAACGAGATGACCTCGTTCTGGGAGGTGGCCCTCTCGCCTGTTGCTCTGAATAAGTTTTTCCATACGGTAGCTTCATCGTTCACCCTTGCGGCACTTTTTGTCGTGGGCGTCAGTGCGTGGTATCTGCTGCGGGGCCGGGAGGAGAAGATGGCCCGCCGGAGCCTTGCCGTTGCTTCGGCATTCGGCTTTGTCTTCGCGGTGCTTACTGCTGTTACGGGCGACAAGTCGGGGGCTGTTATTGCCCGCGTGCAGCCCATGAAGTTGGCCGCTATGGAGGCACTTTACGAAGGTACGGAGGGGGCACCGCTTACGGTTATGGGTTTCGTGTCGCCTTGCGGACGACCGGACGACGGCCCGTTGGTCCGTTATGGAATCGACATTCCGAAACTGCTCTCGATCATGAGCTTTCGCGACAAGAACGCTTTTGTGCCGGGCATTCGCGATCTGGTTTATGGCAATGAGGAGCGGGGTATTCTGTCTGCTGATCAGAAGATGGCGCGTGGCCGCGTGGTCATCGGAGAGCTGGGGCGTTACCGCGAAGCCCGGGATACCGGCGATCGCAAGGCGATGGCTGCTGTCGAGCGCAAGTTCGATCCCTCGACGCCCGAGGGCGAGGAGTTTCTGCGCGAATACTTTGCTTATTTTGGCTATGGGTACCTTGAATCGCCCGGGCAGATCGTGCCGAATGTCCCGGTGCTGTTTTACTCGTTTCGCGTGATGGTCGGTGCCGGTGTGCTCTTTATTCTGTTGCTGGCCACCGTGTGGTGGCTCAACCGTCGTGATCGTCTGGTCGGTAAACGGTGGCTGCTGTGGACGTGCGTGTGGATGATTCCGGTGGCTTATATCGCTTCGCAGGCTGGTTGGGTACTGACTGAGGTGGGGCGTCAGCCCTGGGCTATTCAGAACCTGATGCCCGTAGGAATTGCCGCATCAAAAATTCCGGCCGGATCGGTGGGTGTGACTTTTTTTCTCTTTCTGGCTCTTTTTACGGCGTTGTTCGTTGCCGAGGTAAGCATCTTGCTGCGGCAGATCAGGTTGGGACCCGAAAGAGTTGAAAGTCCCGGGCCGGAGACGGACTTTCGGCCCGCATCGGCCAAAGGCCGAGAGTTGTGAAATCAATAAAAAACGATGGATACGCTGACTTTTTTACAGAATTATTGGTGGTTGCTTATTTCGCTGCTGGGCGGGCTGCTCGTCTTTCTGCTCTTCGTTCAGGGCGGGCAGGCGCTTCTTTATGACCTCGGCCGCACGGAGCAGGAGCGCGACCTGGTGGTTAACGCTCTGGGTCGGAAGTGGGAGCTTACCTTTACCACATTGGTCACTTTCGGAGGAGCCTTTTTCGCTTCGTTTCCGTTGTTTTACTCCACATCGTTTGGCGGGGCTTATTATGTGTGGATGGCCATTCTGTTCTGTTTTGTCGTGCAGGCCGTGGCTTATGAGTATCGCCGCAAGCCCGCTAATGTGCTGGGTGGGAAGACGTTTAACGCTTTTTTGCTTGTCAACGGCATTCTGGGCCCGCTGTTGCTCGGTACGGTCGTCTCGACCCTCTTCACGGGGGCGCATTTCACGGTCGACCGGCTCCAGCTGGCCGATGCGGGCGAGGGCAGCCGTGTCGTTATTTCGCAGTGGGCTTCGCCGTGGCATGGGCTTGACGCTCTGGCCAATGTCTGGAACCTCGTTCTGGGCGTTGCCGTTGCGTTGCTGGCCATGACCCTGGCGTGTCAGTATCTGATGAACTGTGTGGCGGACGCTGCGGTCGTCGGCCGGGCGCGCCGCCGGATGAAACCTTTGTCGCTGGGTTTTGTCGTGTGCTTCGTCGCGTGGTTCATGCGGTTGCTCTTTGCGACGGGTTATGCCGCCGATCCTGCCAGCGGAGAGATTCGGTCAGAGCCTTATAAATACCTGCATAACCTGCTTGAAATGCCCGGAGTGGCTGTGGCGCTGTTGGCCGGTATCGTTGCCGTGCTGTGGAGCATCCGGGAGGGGTGGCAGGGCCGGCGTCGGGCTATCTGGTTCGGGGGCAGTGGTACGGTGCTGGTTGTGCTGACGCTGTTGCTCTGTGCGGGGTGGAACCATACGGCTTTTTATCCCTCGTTGACTGATATGCAGTCGTCGCTGACGATCGCAAACGCCTCGTCCAGCCTTTTCACGCTGCGTGTCATGGCTTATGTCTCGCTGATGATCCCTTTTGTTGTGGCTTATATCTGGTATGCGTGGCGGTCGGTCAACCGAGTGCCCTTGACCCGAGCCGAACTGGATGAAGGAGAGCATCCGTATTGAGGTCAGTTCCGTAATGAACGGAAATAAACAAGGCGGAACCCATTAGAGGTTCCGCCTTGTTTTTGGACTGAGCTCCAGGCAGAAAAAGAGTTACTTCTCCTCTTGGGCGCCGAAGGGATACTGGTTCTGTTGCACGTCATCGAAGCGCATGCCCTTTTCATAGGTCTTCATAGCGCGACGTGACATGCCCATTGACGAAAAGCCTCCGTCGTGGTAGAGGTTCTGCATCGTCACCTTGCGTGTGAAGTCCGAGAAGAGCGTCAGCACGTAGTCCGCGCAGTCTTCGGCCGTGGCATTACCCAGGGGTGACATATTCTCGGCGAACGACATCAGGTCGCCCAGACCCAGTACGCCATTGCCTGCGGTGGTTGCCGTGGGTGACTGCGATATGGTGTTGATACGCACGTGCTTTTCCCGACCGTAGATGTAGCCGAAACTGCGGGCGATCGATTCGAGCAGAGCCTTGGCGTCGGCCATGTCGTTATAACCGTAGAGGGTGCGTTGTGCGGCGATGTAGGAGAGGGCTACGATCGAACCCCACTCGTTGATAGCATCTTTCTTGCGGGCTACCTGAATAGCCTTGTGGAACGAGATGGCCGAGATGTCGAGCGTCTTGGAGAGGTAGTCGTAGTCCAGGTCGTCGTAGGTGCGGCCCTTGCGGACGTTGGGCGACATGCCGATAGAGTGGAGCATGAAGTCGAACTTACCGCCGAAGTGTTCCATCGTTTTATCGATGAGGTTCTCCAGATCTTCAACACTTGTTGCATCGGCCGGCACTACGATCGTGTTGCACTTTTGGGCCAGTTCGCCGATCGTGCCCATGCGGATCGATACGGCGGTATTTGTCAGGACGATTTCGGCCCCTTCGGCTACGGCGCGCTCGGCAACCTTCCAGGCTATCGATTGTTCGTTTAACGCACCGAAAATCAATCCTTTCTTCCCTTTTAACAATTGAGATGCCATAATCTTTCAGTTTAGAATCGGGGGCAAATGTAACACTTTTTTTCGGAAATCCGCCGCGCAGAGGTCCACAACTAAGCGTTACAGCCCACCTCAGTTTCCGGCCCGGGAAATATTGCCCTTTTTTCCTGTTTTCAGAAGAGGTATTTTTCGTTCTTTACTTTGCAGACCAGACGGTGGATGTCGGTCCAGGCCTCTTCGCCGAAGGTTGTACCCACCACTTCGATCACCTTGCCGGCCGTGATGGCACCGATCGTGCCGCACTGGCGCAACGAAAGACCGTCGCAGAGGCCCGACAGGAAGCCCGCAGCGTAGAAGTCACCCGCTCCGGTGGTGTCCACACGTTTGGCTGCGGCCATGATGCCCACGTGTACCACTTCGTCGCCCTGTTTGATGAGTGCCCCTTTGGTGCCGATCTTTACCACGGCCAGATGGGTCATTTGCGATATGGCTTGCAGGGCGTTGAGGGGTTCCGACTCGCATGTGAAAGTCTTGGCTTCGTCCTCGTTGGCGAAAACGATGTCGACGTATTGGCTCACCAGATCGCGCAAAAACTCCAGGTTTTCGGCCACGATGTTGAAGCTGGCCAGGTCGATGGCTACCTGCAATCCGCGTTCTTTGGCCATCTGCATGGCCCGGCGGATCAGTTCGTGGTTCTGAACCAGGTAGCCTTCGACGTAGAGACAGTCGTATCCCCCGAAGATTGCCGGGTCGAGTTCTTCAGCTCCGAGTTCGAGGGCCGCTCCTAAGTGGGTGACCATCGTACGCTCACCGTCGGGGGAGATCAGTGATACGCACTTACCCGAGCGCTCCGTGCCGCGGAAGACAACGGGTTCAATGCCTAAGTTGTCGAGTGCCTGGATGAAGAAGTCGCCTGTCGTGTCGCGGCCGACCTTGCCGATGAAACCCACACGGCAGCCTAATTGCGCCATGGCGCGGATTGTGTTGCCGGCCGAACCGCCCAGTGAGAGCGAGTAGGGCAGGCCCGCTACGGATTTTGATATTTCTGTTTGCAGGCGGCTGTCCACGAGGTTCATCGAGCCTTTGGGCAGCTCGAACCGCCCCAGCACGGAGTCGGTTTTGAGGTTGACCAGCATGTCCGTGAGGGCATTGCCGATGCCTATTACGCGTTTCATTCTTTTTGGATAAGTTCGGGGTAGGGTGTTCAGGCGGTTCGGGCAGGACGGCTTGTGAGGTGCAGGGTTTGTTCATCTCCTCTTCCCTCTCTTCCCACTCTGCCCCCCCCCCTCTGCTGTCAGATCGAGAGGATTTTCACTAAGTCCAGATCGCTGCGGTCGATGCCCTTGTTGTGTTTGACGGCTTTGGTGAAGGGGACGTAGACGGTCTTGCCGTTTTGCACGCCGATCATCACGTTGCGCTGACCCTCCATGATGGCTTCTATAGCCGCTTCGCCCATGCGCGAGGCCAGAATACGGTCGTAGGCCGTCGGTGAGCCTCCGCGCTGGATGTGTCCCAGAATCGTTACGCGGGCGTCGTATTGGGGAAACTCCTTCTTTACACGTTCGGCCAGGGCTGTGGCGCCGCCTGTCTTGGGGTTCTCGGCCACGATGACGATCGCCGAATTCTTGCTCTTGCGGAAGCCGTGGTTGATGAGCTCGGCCAGCTGGTCGACCTCGGTCTCCATTTCGGGGATGATCGCTGCTTCGGAGCCGGTGGCCAGGGCGCTGTTCAGGGCCAGGTAGCCGGCCGTGTGGCCCATTACCTCGACGAAGAAAAGCCTTTCGTGGCTCGATGCCGTGTCGCGCAGTTTGTCCACAGCGTCCATGATCGTATTCAGGGCTGTGTCGTAGCCAATTGTCGAGTCGGTGCCGCCTAAATCGTTATCGATCGTGCCGGGCAGTCCGACGATGGGCACGTTGTACTCTTCGGCAAAGATCGAAGCGCCCGTGAGCGAGCCATCACCGCCAATAACGACCAGAGCGTCGATACCGGCAGCGACCATGTTGTCGTAGGCTTGCTTACGGCCTTCAGGTGTGGTGAACTCTTTGCAGCGCGCTGTCTTGAGGATCGTGCCGCCCAACTGGATGATGTTGCTGACGCTCTGGGACTTGAAGTCGACGATTTCGTTGAATACAAGTCCTTTGTATCCGCGCATGATTCCTTTCACGCCGAACTTGTTGTAGATGGCGCTTCGGGTCACGGCGCGAATGGCTGCATTCATACCCGGGGCATCGCCTCCCGAGGTTAGGATACCGATATTTTTGATTCCTGCCATAGCTCGTACGGTTAAATACACAAAACCGGTCAAAGATAATCAATCTTTTTAAAGATTTCAAAAAAATGAGGCTATGGTCCGCTTGATTAACATCGGATTTGTCCTTCTGAACGTTAGCACAGAATCTATTCGACCTCTGGTCGCTCGGGCCGCAGCCTCCGCTGGCTGCGGCTCTTCATTCCTGCACGCAGCGAACGGGGAAACCGTATGCACGGTAGTTGTAGCCCTCAGGATTCATGATGGAACTGCCGAAGTCCAGGTTCGACCCGAGCACACTCGATGCCGAGCCAGGCGCACCGCTCCAGGCGTAACCGCTCGTGCCCACACTGCCCAGGCCGCCGGAAACGCTGCCACGGTGACCCGAAGCGGGGCGGGTTATTTGCTGTGGTTGGTTTTAAGCTCCATTTGGCTCTTGTCGACGGTTATTTTGATGCCTTGCGACGGCACGTTTATGTGTATTGTCTCGGGCGTCTCTTCGATTATGTTTTCGTCGTCGAACTCTTTGAGTATCTGGCGGAGTGAGGTGGTGTCACCGTCGATTATGATGCGGCTCTCCAGGATACGGTCGAATCTGGCATATTTGTGCTGTAGGGGGCCTTTTGTTTTTTCGCGGATAGCCAGGCACGAAACGGTGATGATCGAAGCCAGCCACAGCAGAAAGATCGCCAGCACGGTTTTGTTGCGGGGTTTGCGCGAGGCGATCAGACACATCAGCACGTAGATGAACAGAATTACGGGAATGAGCGCCGCCAGGAGGCCCGACACAAGGACTCCTGTGGAGAGTTGACCGAGGTTGCCCGGAAAGACAATTTCCGGACCGCCGATCGCCACGGCGAACATTCCGATGATGAGGGCGCAGGTACTCAGGATCAGTCCAAAGACGAGCAGTCCGGCTAAGAGCTTCAGCAGGATAAGTACGATCTGGCCGAGGCGAGATACTACTTCGGCCACGATCGGTTTGGCCAGAGCGTCGGGGTCTGCTGCGGTTGTCGCTGCGGTGACTTGATCTATAGTCCGGACGGTGATCTTCTCGCCGTTCATTTCCAGTTTCTGCCGGGCTGTGCGGGCCGCCGGCACAGCAAACCACATGATCAGGTAGCTGATAACGAAAAGCACGAACAGATTGCCCAGCGTCGGCCCCGTCCAGTAGAGAAACGGAACCCAGCGAAGCATGGCAAGCAGTAGTGGCAGGAAGAGCGTCAGCCGTACCCATACAGGATCGACGTCGAAGTACTTTCCGATGCCGTCACAGACACCGCCCAGCCGCGCGTTTTCCGTGTCGCGGTAAAGACGTCGTGGAATGCGGGGTCCGCCCGGGTGTTTCTTTTCAGGATCGGCAGCCGAGATGTCGTCGGCCGATCCCATCTGCATGATGATGTTCAGAACGAGCGGTTTGCCTACCACCCGCTCGCGGTCTTGTGCCGAGAGGATCAGTTCGGCGATGCGGGCTTCGATATCGGCGACGATCTCTTCGCCGTCGTCGCTGTTCCTGTAGTTGCATCGCAGGCTCTCTAAGTATTCGGAGAGAGCTTCGTATGCGTCGCTCTCCATCGTGAAAGCTACGCCGCACAAGCTGCATTTTTTGACCTCTTTCATGGGAGTGGGATTATTTGCGGGACACGTTGCCGCCGCTCGAACGGGTGATGTCGACCGTGCAGTCGCCTGAGTAACGGATCGAGGCGCCGCTCGAAGCGTGGGCCTGCAACTGCCCGGTGCAGTGTATCCGGGCGCTCGAACCGCTTGAGGCCTTCATTTGGAAGTCGGCGACTTCGAATTTGCTGGCCGAGAGTGACGACCCGGCGCTTGTCTCTGCGGAACATTTTGTGGCTGAGCCTTTCAGGCTGATATGGGAACCGGCCGACAGCGAAACAGAGGCTTCGGTGGCCGTTATTTCTGCTTCGATTCGCGAGCCGCTTGCTGCTTTTATTTCGCAATCTTCTTTTACCCGGGCGTCGAGGTTGAGGCTGCCGCCGCTCGAGGTCCGGGCTTCGAGACGGTCGGTTTCGAGAACTCCTTCGTTACGGATTTTCGAGCCGCTCGATGCGTGCAGCGTGTGAAATGGCCCGTTGCAGGGGACGGTTACGGTGACGTGGAGGTTGTTTAATCTGGTAATCGTCGGGTCGATAGTAACCTGGAGTTCTCCGTTTTTTATCTTTGTCACGACCCGGTCGATCAGGTTGTCGTCGGCTTCGACGAGCAGCTCGTCTCCTGCCGTTGCGGTGATCAGAACCTGCACGCCACGCGACGATTCGATCGTGTGGATGTTGCGGGGAGCAGGGCGGGTTTCTGTGACGATGTTGCCGCTGCCTTTGAGCGTGTTGCCTTGTGCAAAGAGTCGGGCGGCACCTCCGAAGATGTTGCCGACAGCAGCAGCTGCGATACCCAGAATAACGAGAAGCAGGATGATTTTTTTCATGCGGAAAAAGAGTGTTTAGGGGTTAATTATTCGGTTTTGCCGTGCCGGATACGCCGGGTCTGCTCCACCAGTTCGTCCCAAACTTTGTCGAGTGTGGCGAGGTGTTCGCGACCTTTGTCCGTGAGTGAATAGTATTTGCGGGGTGGGCCTTGGGGCGACTCTTCCCAGCGGTAGGTCAGCAGTCCTGCGTTTTTTTGTCGTGTCAGAATTGGATAGAGTGTTCCTTCGACCACGATCATCTCGGCTTGTTTGAGCTCTGCAATGATTTGTGGTGTGTAGGAATCGCCGCGCGACAGAATAGACAGGATGCAGTATTCCAGAATGCCTTTGCGCATTTGCGCCTTCATGTTGTCGTCAGTCATGGTGCAAATATAATGTATATTTTAGTATTATGCAATGCAAAGTACTTTAAATTTTAAATTAAGTGTTTCTTTTTATCTTTAGAGGGCTTTTTTTAGATGTTTTTTTAGAAATTTGAGTTGGGCAGAGGCTTGGTTGCAGTTTTCGCGATTCCGGCAGGGGAGCTCGCCGAAGAGAGCAACGCAGAACGTTGCAGTCACTCCGCCGTCTTCAGCCTGCGAAAAAACAGTCGTCAGACTGTCCGAGCCGCAGCCACCCCCGGCGAAGGCTTTTTCGCAACGCTTTAGCGTTGTCTCT
>CAJUIE010000017.1 GCA_910586375.1 uncultured Alistipes sp.
TACGAAACCGTTTTCATCGTCACGCCCGTCCTGTCCGATGCACAGGTTCAGGAGGTCGCTGACAAATTCCAGGGTGTCATCACCGAGAACGGCGGTCAGATCGTGAACAAAGAGTCGTGGGGCCTCAAAAAGCTCGCCTACCCTATTCAGAAGAAGACCACCGGTTTCTACTTCCTGGTAGAGTTCACCGGTGAGGGTACGCTCATCAACACCCTCGAAACGCAGTATCGCCGTGACGAACGAGTGATCCGTTTCTTAACTTTCAAGCAGGACAAATACGCCGTAGAATACTCGGCCAAGCGTCGTGCGAAACTTTCTAACAAGCAGGAGGAGTAAACCATGGCACAGGACAACAAGGCTCAATCCGAAATCCGCTACCTGAACCCCGTATCGGTAGACGTCAAGAAGAAAAAATATTGCCGTTTCAAAAAGCTCGGCATCAAATACGTCGACTACAAGGACGGCGAATTCCTCAAGAAGTTCCTCAATGAGCAGGGCAAGATTCTCCCCCGCCGTCTCACCGGTACTTCGCAGAAGTTCCAGAAGAAAGTTGCCCAAGCTGTAAAGCGGGCGCGCCACTTGGCCATTCTGCCCTTCGTAACCGATTGCATGAAATAATTTAAGGAGGACGAGACCATGGAAGTAATTCTGATCAAAGACATAGAAAACTTGGGTTATGCCAACGACATCGTAAGCGTAAAACCCGGTTACGCCAATAACTACCTGCTCCCGCGAGGTCTGGCCAAAGTTGCTACGGCAGCCGCCCGTAAAGTACTCGCCGAGAACCTCAAACAGCGCGCCCATAAAGACGCCAGGATTCTCGCCGACGCCCAGGCTTTGGCCGAGACAATCCAAAACCTGACGCTGTCACTCGCCGTCAAGGCCGAGGAGGGCAAACTCTTCGGTACCGTTACCGCTACCGACCTCGCAGAAGCTCTTGCAGCCAAAGGCATCACCCTCGACCGTAAAGTAATCGCCGTCGAAGCTGTTAAGACTGTCGGCGAATACGAAGCAACGGCCCGCCTCCACAAAGAGGTCAAAGCTACAATCAAATTCTCCGTCACCGCCGCCGAATAACCAGCGGACGGGGCCAACCCCGACGTGGGGGGGGGACCGGGAGACAGACGGGAGACAGACGGGAGGCAGCAGAAGCCCGACGGAAACAACGAAGAGCAGACGAAAGCCCGACAGAGGGGCTGAGGGACGCAACTACGAAGGGACTCCTCTCAGTGAGAATTACGTAGAAAGAGCTAATCTATATAGATTAGCTCTTTTCGTTCCCCCCCCTCATACCAATTAGCAGCAGCTCACAAACCGGACACGACAAGAAAACAATAGCGATATTTTCCGGGAAAAGAGAATCAGCACAAACCACAATAAATAAAAAAGAGGGAAAGGGCCTTACCACCCTTTCCCCTCCTTTTTTAGCAGAGACTCACTCCTCGCTCGACGCCAGGGGCGATGGCACTGAATAGACGCGGGCCGCAAGCTCCTTATCAAGCATGTAAAGCCCGAACTTGTTGTCCTCAACAGCCTCAAACGATTGGATCATGCCGCGGGCGTTCTCCTCCTCCTCAATCTGCTCGTCAATGAACCACACGAGCTTATTCGACGAGGCAAAATCCTTGTCCTCAGCAGCTATGGCAGCCAGATTGTGGATCAAAGCCGTGACTTTCTTTTCATGCTCCAGCGTATCCCGGAACATCGCCAGCGGCGAAACCCACGACGTGGGGACCTCGGCAATGGGAGCGAGCGTAACCTCGGCATCACGCGAAAGAATGTAATTCATGAAGATGCGGGCATGATCCTGCTCCTCGCGAAACTGGATGTAGAACCAATTGGCGACACCCTTCAACCCCTTGCTCTCGGCATCGAGCGACATCGAAAGATAAAGATAAGCCGACCACAGCTCGGCGTTGACCTGCGCATTGAGCGCTTCGTGAAGTTTCTTGCTTAACATAATCATATGTTTTTAAGTTTATTATTCTCCGAATGTAAAGATACAAACTCTTATCGATATAGTGTTCCCAAAATCCATCATTATATTTGATAGCTGCATAGCCAGCACCTATAATAAAAGCGCCCGCCCTTTTAAAGGGCAGGCGCATGAAAACAGACAGAACCCACTTAATCGTCGATGTCAACAAGGTTATAAGCACGGTCGAACTCGAGTTCTACACCGTTATCGAGCTTCACCTCGAAACCACGACGCTTGCGCTCGATTTTACGGATCGTACGACCAGGGAAGCGCTCCGTCACAGTTTCACGAATCTGCTGCGGCACAGCAGCTGCGGGAATCGCAGTTCGCTTACCATCGATTTCGATCCACTCTCCGTCCTGGTCAAATTCGACCGTAGCACCGGTCGTGAACACAACTTTGTACTCGTCACCCAAGACATCTTTATCGACCTTGGCATAAGATACTTCCGACGAAGCGAAATGGGTCTTAATAAACTGCTGTGCAGCCGCAGGCAGCTTTTCGACACCGATTACACGGTCATTATCAGCCCAGGCAGGAACGACCAACGCAACAAGAACGGCAGCCGCAATAAACAGAATAGTTTTTTTCATCGTTATAATTTTTAGTAAACAGTTCTTCCTCCCCTGCAAAATCCGGCCCGAAAAACAAAAAGAGACCGTGTATTTTCAGGAGGCGGCACAAATTCCGGTTTTTCCAGTATCTTTTCCCAAGCGCTATCCCTGATAAAGATTCCCGATACAATACTGTATCGGGAATCTTTATCAGGTTTGAGGAACATCGGGTCCTTTTCGTCCCATCTCGCCCCTTGTCCTGGCTCCTGGTCTCGGCTCCCTTGTTTTGAGTCCTCTTGTATCCCAGGCTCCCTTTGTTTTAGGTCCTCTTGTCTCAGGCTCCCTTTGTTTTACCTCCTCTACTCTCGGACCTCCGGACCCTCTCAGGATTTTATTTGAGAGGGACTTTCGAGCCGTCGTAAGCCCATTTGACATAGATCGCGCCCCATGTATAGCCGCCACCGAAGGCCGACAGGATGAGGTTGTCACCCGGACGAAGCTCCTGCTCATAGTCGTAGAGGCAGGTAGGGATTGTCGCAGCTGTAGTATTGCCGTTGCGGTCGATGTTGATCATGCACTTGTCGGTGGTGATACCCATGCGGCGGGCCGTCGCGTCGATAATGCGCAGGTTGGCCTGATGGGGCACTAAATAGCGGACATCCTCGCCCGTAAGGTTGTGGCGCTCCATCATCTCGACCGAGACATCAGCCATCTTCGATACAGCGGCCTTGAATACGGCCTGCCCGTCCCACATGATGGTGTGCCAGTTGTTGGCCAGGGTCTCGGCGGAAGCGGGATAACGTGAACCGCCGGCTTTCATATAAAGCTGTAACTCGCCCGAGCCGTCGGAACGGAGCATCGAATCGATGACGCCCAAACCCTCAGTATTGGGCTCCAGCAGCACAGCAGCGGCACCATCACCGAAGAGCGGGCAGGTCGAACGGTCGTTATAATCGATGATCGACGACATCTTGTCGGCACCCACGACGATCACCTTCTTGCTGGTTCCGGCCTCGATGAACTTGGCTCCTGTCGTCAGGGCAAAGAGGAAACCGGAGCAGGCGGCCGAGACGTCATAGGCGAAAGCATTCTTACACCCGGCCTGATCGGCGATGAGGTTACCCGTCGAGGGGAAGAACATGTCAGGTGTGATGGTTGCGCAGATAACGACGTCGACCTCCATAGGATCGATGCCAGTCTTCTCCAGCAGGTTTTTCACAGCCTTGGCACCCATGTAGGAAGTGCCGAGCCCCTCGCCCTTGAGGATGTGGCGCGTCTTGATGCCGGTATGGGAGGTGATCCACTCGTCGTTGGTATCGACCATGCGGCTCAGCTCGTCGTTGGTCAGCAGGTAGTCCGGAAGATATTGTCCGACACCCGTAATGGCTGCTGTTATTTTCTTCATGATTTGCTCTCTTTGGTTGGATTAGTTCCTGAATGCACGCTGCAACTTGCTCGTAAGGTCGGCCCGGATGCAACTCTCGGTAGTAAGAATCATGTTGCGGATAGCCAGGGGCGACGAGCAGCCGTGCCCGATGACGACGGGAGCGTTGACACCCAATACGGGTGTGCCACCCACGTTTTCGTAATTCATAGCGTCCCAGAAAGCGTTTCCGCCACCCAGCGCCTTATTGATGCGGTAGAGCCCCTCAGCCATTTTCAGGACCGTATTTCCCACGAAACCGTCGCAGACAATCACGTCGGCCACTTTACCCGAAAAGATGTGCGAGCCCTCAATGTTACCCACAAATCGGATGCCTTCCTGCTCCCGCAGCAAATCGTGCGTTGCCTTGGCCTGAGCATTGCCTTTGGTCTCCTCCTCGCCGATGTTGAGCACAGCGACACGCGGTGAAGGGATGCCCAGCACTGCTTCGGCATAGATCGAGCCGATCACTCCATACTGGGCCAATACCTCGGGCTTGCAGTCGACATTGAGCCCCACGTCGAGGATCAATGCGGGATGTCCCGCTGCCGTAGGCACCAGCGACGAAATCGTCGGGCGAATAACCCCTTCGATAGGCTTGACAGCGTACATCGAACCGACCATCATGGCGCCGGTCGATCCGGCGCTGGCAAAGCCGTCGATAGCGCCCTTGGCCAGATAGCCGAAGCCCACAGTAATCGACGAGTCGCCCTTAGCCTGAAATGCCTTGGCCGGATGGTCTCCCATCTCGATCACCTCAGAGGTCGCCACGATGTCGAATCTGTCAGTCGGGCAATTGCGGGCTGCGAGCACCTCCCGAATACGCTTCTCATCGCCGAAGAGCACAATCCGGCTCCCGGCGTCGATCGCTTCGAGTGCCATTACAGCACCCTCGACAGCTGCTTCGGGCGCGAAATCGCCACCCATGGCATCTACACCAATCTTCAACATACTTTTGCGTTTAGGTTTCTTCGATCTCTCCGCGACACTCCAAGCCGTCGCTCACGGCCGCTTCAAAACCCGAAGGCACGGACACAGAACGAGGCCCCGGAAGTCGTGCTCCCTCGCAGCCCGATTATTCAGCCGCCTTCTTCTCGATAGCCAGCTTGCCGCGATAGAAGCCACACTCAGGGCAAACACGGTGATAGAGTACCGCAGCACCACAGTTCGAGCAGGTTACAACTGTCGGAACCGCCGCCTTATAGTTGGTTCTTCTCTTGTCGCGTCGCGTCGACGAGACTTTGTGTTTAGGATGTGCCATGTTGCAAAATGATATTTTAGTTCAACATATTTACTTTTCGTCGTCCTGCGGGCCGGCCTCCATGCGTTCCTTCAGCTCGGCGAGCTTGCCCCAGGCTGTGTTATCAGGCTCTGCACCAGCGCGATCCTCGATCGCGGCGAACTCCTCATCCGAGACGATGCGGAAACGCCCGAGCATCTCGGGATCGCACCCGCCCTCGGGATGTACCCGTTGGTAGGGCAGCGACAAAACGACACTCTCATAGATATACTGCGCAAGGTCCACTTCGTCCTCACCGGGCGAGAGCCACAGCACCTCGCCATCGTACTCATGCTCCTGGTTGGAGAACTTCACCAGCAGGCGCCCCTCAAAGTCAATGGGCACCAGACAATCCTCCAGACAGCGGTCACACGCCACGACCACCTCCCCGCAAATCGAAACGTCAGCTATAAGCTGCGATCCGGTCTTCGTCAGCGAGACATGCGCCCGGCAACTGCCGCCCTTGAGCTCCATACTGCCGAAGGCCTCGAACAAGGCTCCGCCGACTTCGAAATCGAAATCATGAACGCCGTTTTCCAGCCCTTTGAAAGCGATCGAATATCCCTTCGCTATATCCATTTGAGCGCAATTAGTGCGCAAAGTTACGAAAAAATAAGACATTTGCAAAGAAATCCGCGAGTTTTAGCGCACCGCCGATGCCCCGTATGGATTTGTTTGGGGTTGCACGCAAGTTGTATTATCTTTGCCGACATGGCGACAAAAAAAGGATTTTCCATCGAAGTTTCGAGCCGTTACGACGGCTGGTGGCGCTATAATGCAGCGCTCATGTGCGGCATGTTCGATGCCGCCGGCAACCGTACAGGATTTGCATCGGCCACTTCGCAGGTTGCCGACGTAGGTGCTGGTCCCGACGAGCCGCCGGCAGACATCGATCCGGCACGCAGCGTGTTGCTCGAGGCTCCGGAGTGCGACCACATCGTACTTTATATTTATATCATCCCCCACCGGCTGCCCGCCAGCAACGACATCGACACGACAAAGCCTTTCGACATCAAGCTCACAGCACGTTACAACGGCCGCGAACTCCTCGCCCAAAAGCACTCCATCAACCAGTGGTCGGGGGCCTCGCTCGAAATAAAGATCGGCCGGGAGGGCGAAATAAAATAGATGAAACTCTGGAAATATCCGGACTTCGGGACTCGGATTCTGAACAGACGAATTGGCCAAGTATACGACATTTAGTCCAATTTTCAAGAATTTTATACCAGAATTTTTGGTCTCCGGGAATAGTTTTTCTACTTTTGCCCGCGATTTCGCTTACCCTCAGCGGAGCGAAAACATCACCCAAAACTTCTTTTATGAAAAAAATTCTCCTTCTCCTCGGCACCTGCACCCTCGCGTCGGGCGTCTTCGCCGAGGGCTACCAGGTCAACAACATGTCGGCCCGACAAACCGGTATGGGACACGTAGGCACAGCCATGAAGCTCAACTCAGAGTCGATCTACTTCAACCCGGCGGCGGCTTCGTTCCAGACATCGAAGTTCGATATTTCGGCCGGATTCACGGGCATCGTCGCCAAAGTAGAGTACCGCCCGCTGCCGACTAAGGACAACGGCTATTTGGGCAGCCCTGTAGAGAAATCGCGCAACAAGCTTTCGACCCCGCTACACGTCTATTTCAACTACAAGCCCATCGAGCGGCTCTCGGTCGGCGTCGGATTCTTCACTCCCAACGGCTCATCGATGCGCTGGGGCGACGACTGGTCGGGGGCCCACCTGATTCAGGAGATCAACCTTCAGGCTTTCTGCGTGCAGCCTACCGTGTCGTTCAAAATCTGCGAGCGGCTCTCCATAGGCGCAGGACTAATGATTACATGGGGTAATTTTGACCTCTCGCGGTCGATGCTCCCCACAAAGTCGGGCTATCTTCAGGCTGCCGGAGGTCTGCAAATGGCTGCTTCGAAGCTTCAGACCACGGTCGAGCAGCTGCAACAGCTTCCCCAGACCCCGGAAACCGCCGCTCAGATCGCAACCCTGCAAGGTTACATCGGTCAGGCCCAGGCAGGTGCCACCTATTTCGGCTCGGACTTCGAGAACCGGGCCATCGTCTCAGCCCAGCTCGATGGCAAGTCCAACGTAGCGGTGGGCATCAATGCGGGTATTCTGTGGGACATCAACAACAAATGGTCGCTCGGCATGACGTGGCGCTCACGCATGAATATGAAGGTCGACAAGGGTCATGCAGCTCTCGATTACGCCACTCCCGAAGCGCAGCAATACCTCACACTGCTCAACAAGCTGAGTCTGTTGGCTGGCGGTGAGGCGGTGATTCCCGCACTGGACCAAGGCACATTCCACACTCAACTGCCTCTGCCATCGGTGGTGACATGGGGCGTATCGTTTCGCCCGACCGAACGCTGGGAGCTGGCCGCAGACCTTCAATGGAATGGCTGGAGCGCCTATAAAAACCTCAACGTGGAGTTCAACGAAACAGAACTGGGGCTCAAGCCGATCAACTCGGTAAAAAACTACTCCAACACGCTGGCCTTCCGCTTTGGCGGAGAGTACCGGGCCGCCGAGTGGCTCACGGCCCGCATGGGCATGTATGTCGACGAAAGCCCCGTCGATAGCAACTACCTCAACCCCGAGACCCCCTCGATGACCAAAGTATCCTACACGGCCGGTTTATCACTGCGCCCAGTGAAGTTCCTGTCAATCGACCTGGCCTACTGCTACGTCTCGTCGGCCGACCCCGAGCGCACGGGCTCCTACCCGGTCTACGACTACAATACAGGAGAGCTCAGCTCGGTATTCTCAGGCAACTACAAGCTCCATGCCCATGTATTTTCGGCAGGTGTGAGGTTCCGTTTCTAAAGTTCGGAGTTTTTTCGTATCTTTGCAGCGTCCTTTCCGCCCGGGAGGGACGCTGCATTATTTTGGCTCCATAGTTCAAGGGATAGAACGAGGGTTTCCTAAACCCTAAATTCGCGTTCGAGTCGCGGTGGGGCTACTTTTCAACAGAGCGTGTACCTACAGGTACACGCTCTGCTTTTTCATGTTCCCGCTTGCAAGTTCCCGGAATGCAGGCCGAAGCCCGGGCCCCTCTATATCATTCTTTATCGGGTTATGTCCTCCTCAGAATGGTAGTTTTTGTTTTTCAGTCGTCAGACTGGCACGCCCCCCGGCGTAGGCTTGCGACACCCTCCCGCCATCAACAAAAACCGCCGCCCTCCGTTTTCGGAGGGCGGCGGCAACAATTGTGCTCTGCAACAGACGTTGCAACGAACTATTGAGCCTGCTGAAGCATGTCCAGGTCGGCCTTCGAACCGACAACCAAGTCGTCGTACTCGCGCAGACCGGTACCGCCGGGAATCAAGTGACCGCAGATGACGTTCTCCTTGAGGTTCTCCAACGGGTCAACCTTGGCCTGGATGGCCGCCTCGTTGAGCACCTTGGTGGTCTCCTGGAACGAAGCTGCGGAGATGAAGCTCGAAGTCTGGAGTGCGGCGCGGGTGATACCCTGCAACACCTGGGTCGACGTGGCGGGAACAATGTCGCGCACCTGCACGGGGCTCAGATCGCGACGCTTGAGGCTCGAATTTTCATCGCGCAACTTACGCAGCGAGACAATCTGTCCGGGCTGGAGGTTCGACGAATCGCCGGCCTCGGTGACAACCACCTTATCGTACAACTCGTCGTTCTCGTCCATGAACTCCCACTTGTCGACGATCTGATCCTCGAAGAAACGTGTGTCGCCCGGATCCTCGATCTTGACCTTGGACATCATCTGGCGCACGATCACCTCGAAGTGCTTGTCGTTGATCTTCACGCCCTGCATGCGATAAACCTCCTGCACCTCGTTGACGATGTACTCCTGCACCTTCGTCGGGCCCAGGATGTCGAGAATGTCAGTCGGCGTTATGGCACCATCCGACAGCGGACTACCCGCCCGCACATAGTCGTTCTCCTGAACGATAATCTGACGCGACAGGGGCACCAAATAACGTTTCTGGTCTCCCTCCCTGGCTGTAATGACAATCTCACGATTACCGCGCTTGATCTTGCCGAATGTTACCTCGCCGTCGATCTCCGACACGATGGCAGGATTCGACGGGTTGCGGGCCTCAAAGAGCTCCGTAACACGCGGCAGACCGCCCGTGATATCGCCACCCGACTTGCCAACGGCACGCGGAATCTTAATGAGGATATCACCAGCCTTGATCTTGGCGTTGTCCTTAACAACAATATGGGCTGAGACTGGCAGGTTATACTGTTTCACCTCCTCGCCTGACTTATTGAGCACGCGGATGACGGGGTTCTTGGTTCTGTCCTTCGACTCGATGACCACCTTCTCCGAAAGGCCCGTCTGCTCGTCGCGTTCATCGCGATAAGTAACGCCCTCAATCACGCTATCATAGACAGCCTTACCCTCGAACTCCGAAATAATAACGGCATTATAGGGATCCCACTCGCAGATCAGGTCGCCCTTCCTGACCTCTGCGCCATCGGCCATAAAGAGCGTAGCGCCATAAGGCAGGTTGTGGGTATAGAGCACGATGTCGGTCTTGGGATCGACAATGCGGAACTCCGACTGGCGCGAAATAACGATGTCGGTATCCTCGCCCGCGGCGTTCTTACCCTTGACCGTACGCAGCTCATCGATCTCCAGACGTCCTTCATATTTCGAAACGACGTTGGTTTCGACAGCCGTGCCGCCGGCCACACCTCCGACGTGGAACGTACGCAGTGTCAGCTGCGTACCCGGCTCGCCGATCGACTGGGCAGCAATAACGCCGACAACCTCGCCCTTCTGCACCATGCGGGCCGTAGCAAGGTTGCGTCCATAGCACTTGGCGCAGACGCCGCGCCGAGCTTCGCACGTGAGTACCGAGCGTATCTCGACCGATTCGAGCGGCGACTTGTCGATAGCCTCAGCAATTGCCTCGGTAATCTCCTCGCCAGCCTTGCAGAGCACCTCGCCCGTCAGGGGATGGATGACGTCGTTCAGGGCTGTACGGCCCAGGATGCGGTCATAAAGGGTCTGCACCACGTCGTCGTTACGCTTGATGGCCGTAGCCGTCAGGCCGCGCAGCGTGCCGCAGTCCTCCTCGTTGATGATGACGTCCTGCGCCACGTCGACCAGACGACGCGTCAGATAACCGGCATCGGCCGTCTTCAAAGCCGTATCGGCCAGTCCCTTACGGGCACCGTGCGTAGAAATGAAGTACTCAAGCACCGAAAGGCCCTCCTTGAAGTTCGAAAGAATCGGGTTTTCGATGACCTGCTGGCCACCCTCGACGCCCGACTTCTGGGGCTTGGCCATCAGGCCTCGCATACCGCTCAGCTGGCGAATCTGCTCCTTCGAACCACGGGCTCCCGAGTCGAGCATCATATAAACGGGGTTGAAACCGTCCTCGTCCTTCACGAGCGTGTCGATCACGGCCTTCGTGAGCTTCGAGTTGATGTTGGTCCAGACGTCGATAATCTGGTTATAACGCTCGTTGTTGGTGATAAGACCCATGTTATAGTCTTCCATGATGGCGTCCGAACGGTCGTAACCCTCCTGCACGAGCTTCTCCTTCTCCTCGGGGATGATGACGGCATCCAGGTTGAACGACAGACCGCCCTGGAAAGCCATGCGGTAGCCCATGTTCTTGATGTCGTCGAGGAACGCAGCCACCTTATCAGCACCGGCCTTCTTCATCACCACGGCGATGATGTCGCGCAGCGAACGCTTGGTCAGCACCTCATTAATATAGCCTACCTCCCTGGGTACCACCTGGTTGAAGAGAATACGACCGATTGTCGTCTCCTTAAGCGTCTTGACCGGGTTGCCCTGCTCGTCCAGATCGTCAACCAGACACTTTACAATGGCGTGCAAATCGGCGCGCTTCTCATTATAAGCAATAATCGCCTCCTCGGGACCATAGAACGTATGACCCTCGCCCTTAACGCCCTTGCGGGGCTTGGTAATGTAGTAAAGTCCCAGCACCATGTCCTGCGACGGCACCGTGATAGGCGCTCCGTTGGCGGGATTGAGGACGTTGTGCGAACCCAGCATCAGCAGCTGCGCCTCCAGAATGGCGGCGTTGCCCAGCGGCAGGTGCACGGCCATCTGGTCGCCGTCGAAGTCGGCGTTGAATGCCGTACATGCCAGCGGGTGGAGCTGCATGGCCTTGCCCTCGATGAGTTTGGGCTGGAAAGCCTGAATACCGAGACGGTGAAGCGTCGGGGCACGGTTCATCAACACAGGGTGCCCCTTGATGACATTCTCCAGAATGCCCCAGATCACGGGATCCTTGCGGTCGATGATCTTCTTGGCCGACTTCACCGTCTTGACGATGCCGCGCTCGATGAGCTTGCGGATGACGAACGGCTTATAAAGCTCGGCAGCCATATCCTTGGGGATACCCATCTCGTGCATCTTCAGCTCGGGACCCACGACGATGACCGAACGGGCCGAGTAGTCGACACGCTTACCCAGCAGGTTCTGGCGGAAGCGGCCCTGCTTGCCCTTGAGCGAATCCGACAGCGACTTCAAAGGCCGGTTCGACTCGTTCTTCACGGCGTTCGACTTGCGCGAGTTGTCGAAGAGCGAATCGACAGCCTCCTGCAACATGCGCTTTTCATTACGGAGGATCACCTCCGGCGCCTTGATCTCGATGAGACGCTTCAGGCGGTTGTTGCGGATGATGACGCGACGATAAAGGTCGTTCAGGTCCGACGTGGCGAAACGTCCGCCGTCCAGCGGCACCAGCGGGCGCAGCTCGGGCGGAATAACGGGGATAACATTCAGCACCATCCACTCGGGCCGGTTCTTGCCTTCCGAGGCGCGGAACGACTCGATGACGTTCAGGCACTTCAGAGCCTCGGACTTACGCTGCTGCGAAGTCTCGGTAGACGCCTTGTGTCGCAGCGCATAGGACATCGAATCGAGATCCACCTGCTTCAGAAGTGTATAAATCGCCTCAGCGCCCATCAGCGCCACGAACTTGCCGGGGTCGCTGTCATCAAGCGACTGGTTGCCCTTGGGCAACGCTGCCAGAACGTCCAGATACTCCTTTTCGTTAAGCGTAGCCAGGCGCTCGATGCCCTGTTCAGCAGCAGCACCGGGATTAATGACCACATAACGCTCATAGTAGATGATCGCTTCGAGCTTCTTGGACGGAATACCCAGCAGGTAGCCGATCTTTGAGGGCAGCGACCGGAAATACCAGATATGCACCACAGGCACAACCAGTGAAATGTGGCCCATGCGCTCGCGCCGCACCTTCTTCTCGGTGACCTCCACGCCGCAACGGTCGCAGACGATGCCCTTATAACGAATGCGCTTATACTTGCCGCAGTGGCACTCGTAGTCCTTCACGGGACCGAAGATGCGCTCGCAGAACAGACCGTCGCGCTCGGGTTTATAAGTCCGGTAGTTGATGGTCTCAGGCTTAAGCACCTCGCCGCTCGACTGTGCGAGAATCTCCTCGGGCGAAGCCAGGCCGATCGAAATACGGCTATACCCGCTGTTCGGCTTGTTGTCTTTCGAAATTGCCATATTTGTTTGTTTCTCTTTTTCTTATCCTCTAAATAGCCCTTATTCGAGTTTGACCGACAGAGCCAGACCGCGCAACTCGTGCAGCAGCACGTTCATCGCCTCGGGAATACCCGGCCTGGGCAGGTTCTCGCCCTTGACAATGGCCTCGTAAGCCTTGGCACGCCCCATCACATCGTCGGACTTGATCGTAAGGATCTCCTGCAGGATGTTAGCAGCACCGAAGCCTTCGAGCGCCCACACCTCCATCTCACCGAAACGCTGACCACCGAACTGAGCTTTACCGCCCAGCGGTTGCTGCGTGATAAGCGAATAAGGGCCTATCGAACGTGCGTGCATCTTGTCGTCAATCATGTGGCCCAGCTTGAGCATGTAGGTCACACCCACGGTTGCCGGCTGGTCGAAACGCTCGCCCGTACCACCGTCATAAAGATAGGTGCGGCCGCTATGGGGAATGCCCGCCTGAGCCGTATACTCGTTGATCTGGTCAAGCGAAGCACCGTCGAAGATCGGCGTGGCGAACTTCAGGCCCAGTTCGCGACCGGCCCACCCGAGCACAGCCTCGTAAATCTGCCCGAGGTTCATTCGCGAAGGCACACCCAGAGGATTCAGACAGATGTCGACGATAGTGCCATCCTCCAGGAAGGGCATATCCTCGTCGCGCACGACTTTAGCCACAATACCCTTGTTACCATGACGTCCGGCCATCTTGTCACCCACCTTGAGCTTACGCTTCTTGGCGATATAAACCTTCGCCATCTGGATGACGCCCGTCTGAGGCAACTCATCGCCGTTGGTGAGGTTATACTTCTCGCGCTTGATGGCGGCATCGGCCTTCTTCCACTCGATGGAGTAGTTATTTACCGTAGCCTCGATCAGAGCGTCGATGTGCTCATCGCCGGTCCACTTGCACGAACCCAGGTTCATGTAGCCCATCGCTACCCCCGTCTTCTCGTCCACAGACTTGCGGGCGATCTCCTCCAGCATCTTCTGCGAGAACTTCGTACCGGCAGCATAAAGCTCCACTCCAAAGTAATCGGTAATCCCGACCGTGGTCTTACCCTGCAAGAGCGACCAGAGCTTCGAAACTAAGCGTTTGGTCAGCCCGGCAATCTCCTCCGAGAACTTCTCGTCGAGCTTCTCCAGCTGCACCTTCTCAGCATTCTTACCCTTTTTGTTATCCTTACCGGCGCGACTGTAAAGCGTCGTACCGATAACCACGCCGTGCAGCGAGGGCTGCGCCTTGAGCGAAGCGTCCTTCACATCGCCGGCCTTGTCGCCGAAGATCGCACGCAGCAGTTTCTCTTCGGGCGAGGGATCACTCTCACCCTTGGGCGTAATCTTACCAATGAGGATGTCTCCCGGGTGTACGTTGGCTCCTACGCGGACGATACCGTTGGCATCGAGGTCGCGCGTGGCATCCTCCGAGACGTTGGGAATATCCGACGTGAGCTCCTCGACACCGCGCTTGGTGTCGCGTACCTCCATGATGTATTCGTCGACGTGCACCGACGTGAAGATGTCCTCGCGCTGGATACGCTCCGAAATAACAATGGCGTCCTCGAAGTTATATCCCTTCCAGGGCATGTAGGCCACCTTGAGGTTGCGGCCCAGCGCCAGCTCGCCCCGCTGGGTCGAGTAGCCCTCAGTAATGATCTGGCCCTTCTTCACCTTGTCACCCGTCAAAACGATGGGCTTCAGGGTTACGGAGGTATTCTGGTTGGTCCGACGATAACGCGGCAGTTCATAAGTTGTCACCTCCGGAGCGAACGAAGCGAGAATTTCGTCTTCCGAACGCTCGTATTTGATCTGTATCTTCGTAGCATCGGCAAAAACCACCTCGCCATCGCTTTCGGCGACGATCTGAATACGGCTGTCGGAAATCATATCCTTTTCAATGCCCGTACCGACGATCGGAGCCTCCGACGTCACCAAAGGCACAGCCTGACGCATCATGTTCGAGCCCATCAGCGCACGGTTGGCATCGTCGTGCTCCAGGAACGGAATGAGGCTCGCCGCGATCGACGCAATCTGGTTGGGCGCCACGTCCATGAGGTTGACTTCAGCAGCCGTAACAACGGGGAAGTCGGCACCCTGACGCGCCTTGATACGATCGGGAGAGAGGAAATGTCCCTTGTCGTCGATCGGCATGTTGGACTGCGCAACGATCTTACCCTCCTCCTCTTCGGCCGAGTAGTAGCGAATGTGCGAATTATCCAGGTCGATCTTACCGTTTTCGACCGTACGATAGGGCGTCTCGATGAAGCCCATCGGTGAAATCTTGGCATAAACGCACAACGACGAAATCAGACCGATATTCGGACCTTCCGGCGACTCGATCGGGCACAGACGTCCATAATGCGTATAGTGCACGTCTCGCACCTCGAAACCGGCGCGGTCACGCGACAGACCGCCAGGGCCGAGGGCCGACAAACGACGTTTGTGCGTAATCTCGGCCAACGGGTTGATTTGGTCCATGAACTGCGAAAGCTGCGACGTGCCGAAGAACGAATTGATCACCGACGACAACGTTTTTGCGTTGATCAGGTCCACCGGAGTAAACACTTCGTTGTCCCGCACGTTCATACGCTCGCGGATCGTACGTGCCATACGCACGAAACCCACCGAGAACTGGTTCGACAGCTGCTCACCCACCGTGCGGACACGACGATTCGACAAGTGGTCGATGTCGTCCACGTCGGCCTTGGAGTTGATGAGCTGGATCAGGTATTTGATGATGGCGATAATGTCCTCGCGCGTCAACGTGCGGATCGCCGGATCGATGTCCAGATCCAGTTTCTTGTTGATGCGGTAGCGGCCTACGTCGCCTAAATCATAACGTTTATCCGAGAAAAAGAGCTTCTCGATGACATCACGCGCCGTGGCCTCATCGGGCGGCTCCGAAGCGCGCAACTGCCTGTAAATATAAACCACAGCCTCCTTTTCGGAGTTGCAGGGGTCTTTCTGCAAAGTATTGTAAATAATCGAAAAATCGATGCCCGATTGATTCTCTTTGTGCAAAAGAATCGTCTTGGCCCCCGACTCGATGATCTCGTCGATATGTTCTTCCGCCAGCACCGTCTCACGATCCACGATGACGTTGTTACGCTCGATCGAAACAACCTCACCCGTATCCTCATCCACGAAGTCCTCGACCCAGGTCGAAAGGACCCGTGCGGCCAGCTTGCGCCCCACAGCCTTCTTGAGGTTGGCTTTCGAGACCTTCACTTCGTCGGCCAGGTCGAAAATCTCCAGTATCTGCTGGTCAGCCTCGTAACCGATGGCACGCAGCAGCGTCGTGACAGGCAGCTTCTTCTTGCGGTCGATGTAGGCGTACATCACGTTGTTGATGTCCGTAGCAAACTCGATCCACGACCCTTTAAAGGGGATAATACGCGCCGAGTAGAGCTTGGTGCCGTTAGTATGCATGCTCTGCCCAAAGAAGACTCCCGGGGAACGATGCAGCTGCGAGACAATCACACGCTCCGCACCGTTGATGACGAACGTTCCCCGCTCGGTCATGTAGGGTATCGTTCCAAAATAGACGTCCTGCACCACCACACCGAAATCTTCATGCTCATCGTCCGTGCAGTAGAGCTTCAACTTCGCCTTCAGAGGCACGCTGTACGTAAGACCGCGGTCCAGGCACTCCTCGATCGAGTAACGCGGCGGGTCGATATAGTAGTCGATGAACTCCAGAACGAAGTTGTTCCGGGTATCCGTGATGGGAAAATTCTCCTGAAACACCTTGTAGAGGCCCTCATTCTTACGATTCTCGGCCGTGGTGTCCATCTGGAAAAAGTCCCGGAAGGATTTAAGCTGCACCTCCAGCAAATCCGGGTAAGGCACCCGGTTCTTCACCGTGGAAAAGCTGATTCTTTGTTGTGTTTTAGCTGTGGACATCGTGTTATCCAAATTAGTTGAAGTGTAATCGGGGCGTCTCCGCGCCCGAAAAACAGGCATTCACCGGCAAAAGCCGCCTCCGCTGCTTCCGGAGGATTCCTACCCTCCTCGTCGGGCTGGCACTTTCAGGCGGGGAAGTATCTGCAACCATCCGGTCCTCTTCGCCCTCCCCCGCGGCTTATCCCGTCAATGCCCCCGTAATAAAGGCTTACGCCCCGGGAGCATCGCTTCCAAAGAACGGACACAGCACAAGTGGCACTTCCGATCTTTAGACCAAGAAAAGGCATAGAGCCTACACACCGGTAAGCCCTATACCTGATCTATCGGCAAGGTCTGGGCGACACGTCGCCCGACCTCCGTGCCGGACTCTTACTTGAGTTCAACCTCGGCACCTGCCTCCTCGAGCTGACCCTTGATCTGCTCAGCCTCTTCCTTGGAAACACCCTCCTTGATAGCCTTGGGGGCGCCGTCAACCAGAGCCTTAGCGTCGCCCAGCGACAGGCCTGCGAGGTCCTTCACAACCTTGATAACCTGGAGCTTAGCCTGGCCGGCGTTCTTCAGGATCACGTCGAACGACGACTTCTCAGCAGCAGCAGCCTCACCGGCGCCAGCTGCGGGAGCGGCTACAGCCACAGCGGCAGCTGCCGGCTCGATGCCATACTCCTCCTTGAGGATCTGTGCGAGTTCGTTTACCTCGGTAACTTTCAGGTTTACCAGTTCTTCAGCAAGTTTCTTTACGTCTGCCATAGTTGTAAGCGTATTAAATTTTGTTTTTTACTTGTTGTGATTAGTTGTTTCGCGATTCGAGCGTCTTCACGATGCCCGCAATCTTCTGACCCGCACTACCCTGCAATGCGGAGATAACATTCTTCGCGGGGGATTGCAGCAGTGCGATAACGTCTGCGATAAGCTCCTCCTTGGATTTGATGTTGCACAGCGCGTCGAGCTGATTGTCGCCCACATAAACGCACCCTTCGGCATAAGCAGCCTTCAGGACGGGTTTGTCCGAACTCTTGCGGAACTCTTTAATGAGCGTCGCAGGAGCCTTGGCTACGTGGGAGAACATGATCGAAGTCGAGCCCTCCAGTACTTTAACCAACTCAGCATCCGCCTTCTCCACCTTCTCAAGCGCCTTGGTCAGCAGTGTGTCCTTCACAACGACCAGCTTAACCTCCTGCTCGAAGCACTTACGGCGCAACGCCGCCGTCTGCTCGGCATTCAAAGCCTCGATGTTGGTGATGTAGAAATGAGGATAGGCCTGGAGCTGCTCGGCGAGGTTGTTGATCACAACCAATTTTTCTTCCTTAGTCATCTCTGTCGTCCTCCTTCTATTTGGTTTCTACTGATTTGGAATCAATCTGCAAACCGGGGCTCATCGTGGTCGAGAGGTAAATACTCTTCACATAAGCGCCTTTGGCAGCAGCCGGTTTCAGCTTAATGATCGTCGAAAGCACCTCATTGGCGTTATCCGCGATCTGCTCGGCCGAGAACGAAATCTTGCCCACCGAAGTATGGATGATACCGAACTTATCGACCTTGAAGTCGATCTTACCACCCTTAACCTCCTGAACAGCCTTGCCGACCTCCATAGTCACGGTGCCCGTCTTGGGATTCGGCATCAGACCGCGGGGACCCAGGATACGGCCCAGCGCTCCGACCTTGCCCATGACGTTGGGCGTGCAGATGATTACATCAACGTCGGTCCAGCCAGCCTTGATCTTGTCAACGTACTCGTCCAGTCCTACGTAATCGGCACCGGCAGCCTGAGCTTCGGCCTCCTTCTCGGGAGTACAGAGCACCAGCACCCGAACCGTCTTACCCGTACCGTGCGGCAGCGTCACAACGCCGCGAACCATCTGGTTCGCCTTGCGGGGATCGACTCCCAGACGCACGTCGATGTCCACCGAAGCATCAAATTTCGTGAACGTGATTTCCTTCAGAAGAGCGGCAGCCTCCGGAAGCTTGTAGGCCTTGGCGGCCTCCACCTTCGCATAGGCGATCTTTTGATTTTTTGTCAACTTACTCATTGTCTCTTCCAATTACAGGTTAGGAAACTCACCGACGACATTGATACCCATGCTGCGGGCCGTACCGGCAACCATACGCATCGCGGACTCCAGCGTGAAGCAGTTCATGTCGGGCATCTTGTCCTGGGCGATAGCGCGGACCTGCTCCCACGTAACCTGCCCCACCTTGTCGCGGTTGGGCTGCGCGGAACCTTTCTGCACCTTGGCTGCTTCCTTGAGCTGGATCGCTACGGGCGGCTGCTTTACAACGAAGTCGAACGACTTATCGCTGTAAACGGTGATGATGACCGGAAGAACCTTTCCCGCCTTGTCCTGCGTACGTGCGTTGAATTGCTTGCAGAAGTCCATGATATTGACTCCCTTGGAACCCAACGCGGGACCAACCGGGGGCGAAGGATTGGCGGCACCACCTTTGATCTGCAATTTAATAAATGCAGCAACCTCTTTTGCCATAGTTTTCCTTAGGTTAATTATTCTTTTTCAACTTGAGTGAAACTCAACTCCATAGGAGTTTTGCGCCCGAATATCTTCACCGATACCGTGAGTTTCTTGCGCTCGTTATCGACAGCCTCGATGGTGCCCTGGAAGCTTGAGAAAGGCCCATCGGTGACCTTGACGGTCTCGCCGACGAAGAACGGTATTTCGTTTTCCTCCTCCTGTGCATTCATCTCATCGACACGGCCCAAAATACGTGCTACCTCCTGCGGACGCAGAGGTGTGGCATTCATTTTGCGGCTGTCTTCCTTCGTGTCACCAAGGAATCCCAGCACATTGGGAGTATTACGAATCAAAATAGGAATCTGCCCGACAAAAGCGGCCTCGACCAGGACATAACCCGGGTAGGAGACCTTCTCCTTGGAGACCTTCTTGCCGTTGCGAATGGTGTAGACCTTCTCGGTCGGAATCAAAACCTGGGAGATGTAGTCCTCAAGGTGATTGTGGCGAATTTCCGCCTCGATATACTCCTTGACCTTATTCTCCTTACCGCCGATGGCACGCACCACGTACCACTGTTTCTTCACTTCACTCATCGCACTGGAATCTGTTAGCGACCGAGATTACCCAACGTCTTATAAACGAGAGACATCAGGTTCTCGAATGTCAGGTCCATAGCGAGCACGACAACAGCGAAGATGACCGAAGCCACCATCACGACAATCGTGGAACTCTGCAACTGTGCAAACGTAGGCCACGTCACTTTGTTGACGAGTTCGTTATAGGATTCTTTGAAGTAGTTGAACATATGTCTTTTCTCTTGCTTACTCGTTCTTTCAGCCGGGCTTTTTACATCCAGGCACATACCCCCCCCCACAACTTTTCGGATAAGACGGAGAAGATTTACTTTTGCCTGACCCCTGGCAGGAGCAGAGAGATTCGAACTCCCATCAACGGTTTTGGAGACCGCTATTCTAC
>CAJUIE010000018.1 GCA_910586375.1 uncultured Alistipes sp.
ATCCTGTGGCGACGAAAAACCTCCCGAACAACCCCGGCATCGCAGATGTCTGCCCGCTCGAAAAAATAATTGGGAGCCCCGGCAATGTCACTCAGGTTCTCGGGATTGCCCGCATAAGTGAGCTTATCGAGGTTGACGACCGCATAATCGGGATAACGACTGACCAAGCGGCGCACAACGTGGGAGCCGATAAACCCGGCTCCCCCGGTGACGAGAATATGGCGTTTCATAACTGTGATTCATCTTTTTTAAGGGCCCCCAGGCGCCCGAGACAGTAAAGCATCGATTCGCTCCAATGGGGAATGTCGAGACCAAAGGTATGCCTGGCCTTGCTCTTGTCGAGGACTGAGCAGGCGGGGCGCAATGCCCGCGCGGGGTATTCGTCGCTGCGACACGGGATGATGCGGCACCGGTCGTGTCCGGCGGCCCGGGCGATCCCGACGGCGAAGTCGTACCACGAGGCGACGCCCTCGTTGGAGAAATGATAAGTGCCCTCCTGCCCGGCATAAAGCCTTCCCTCGATCATGGAGAAGAGAGCCAGTGCCAGGTCGCCGGCGTAAGTCGGAGTGCCGATCTGGTCGCAGACAACGCGCACCTCGTCGCGCTCGACCATAAGGCGCAACATGGTTTTCAGAAAGTTATGGCCATACTCGGAATAAAGCCACGAAGTGCGGAAAATCAGGTATTTACACCCCGAAGTCCTGACGGCCTCCTCGCCGGCCCACTTGGTGCGGCCGTAAACGCTGAGCGGCGCAGCGGGCATCTGCTCGGTATACGGAACAACAGAGGAACCGTCGAAAACATAATCCGTGGAGAGGTGGATCAACGTAGCTCCCGTTTGGGCCGCAGCAGCAGCCAGATTGGCAGCACCGATGTGGTTCAGACGATCGGCTCCCTCGGGGTCGGCCTCGGCACCCTCGACATCGGTAAAGGCGGCACAGTTGACAACGACATCGAAGCGCCCCTCGTGCAACGCCCGGTCGACGGCCCCGGAATCGGCGATGTCGAGCTCCGCAACATCGGTGGCAACATAACAATTAGGCGAGAGAGCCGCCAATCGCTGCAACTCCCGCCCCAGCTGACCGCCGGCACCCGTTATCAGAACGTTAAGCATAATAATCCGTGTTGAAGTCGAACAGTGCGCCCGCTTCCGCCAGCCGGGGATTCCGCGCGTCTTTCTCCGACAAGATGATTTCACCGGGCGCCAGCTGCCAGTCGATGCCCAGCTCGGGATCGTCCCACGCAATGCCCCCCTCGCACTGCGGCGCATAAGGGCTATCGCACTTATACTGGAACACGGCCACAGGACTCAAAACAGCGAAACCGTGGGCGAAACCTCTTGGGATGAAGAGCTGCCGCCGGTTGTCGCCCGAAAGCTCGACGGCGACATGCCGCCCGAACGTAGGCGATCCCCGCCGCAAATCGACGGCAACGTCCAGCACCCGCCCCGAAATGACCCGCACTAACTTGGACTGGGCATAAGGTGCCCGCTGGAAGTGAAGGCCCCGCACGACACCATAAGCAGAGCGCGACTCATTGTCCTGAACAAAGCGAACGGGGCGCACCTGACGGTCGAAGCGTTCCTGGGAATAACTCTCCATGAAATAACCCCGGGCATCACCGAAAAGCTCGGGTTCGAGCAGGACAACACCCTCTAAAGAGGTATCGAAAATCTTCATCACAACCGCTCCTCAAGGACTTTCAACAGATAACGACCATACGGATTATCATGCATGGAGGCTGCCAAAGCCCGCATCTGCGCTGCGTCAATCCACCCCCGGCCGAAAGCGATCTCCTCCAGGCACGCAATCTTCAGCCCCTGACGCTTTTCGATCACCTCGACAAAGGCCGAAGCATCGGAGAGCGAGTCGTGTGTGCCGGTATCAAGCCACGCAAAACCACGCGGCAGAGGCTGCACCCGAAGCGTGCCGGCCTCAAGAAAATGGCCATTGACAGAGGTAATCTCCAGCTCACCGCGTGCCGAAGGCCGTACCGTCCGGGCTGCCTGAACGACTTCGTTAGGATAAAAATAAAGCCCCACGACAGCGTAATCGGAACGTGGATGGGCGGGTTTCTCCTCGATGGAAAGACAGCGCCCGGCGGCGTCGAACTCCGCGACGCCATAACGCCATGGATCCTGAACACGATAACCGAAAACCGTAGCCCGTCCATCGGTCCGGGCCGCCTGAACGGCCTCCTCCAACATGCCGGTAAAGCCGGCGCCATAAAAAATATTGTCGCCCAGCACCAAGCAGACAGCATCGTTACCGATGAACTCCTCGCCAATGATAAAAGCCTGAGCCAGCCCATCGGGCGAAGGTTGCACGGCATAAGAGAACCGCACACCATAATCGGACCCGTCGCCCAGCAACCGCCGGAAAGCCGGCAGGTCATCGGGTGTGGAGATGATGAGGATGTCGCGGATACCGGCCAGCATCAGAACCGAAATGGGGTAATAAACCATCGGCTTGTCATAGACGGGCAACAGCTGCTTGCAGACGCCCTTAGTAAGGGGGTAGAGACGAGTTCCCGTCCCGCCCGCCAAAACGATGCCTTTCATAAGAGGGTTGTATTACACCTCGATATCGACGTCGAACAGCTCGTGCCACGGAAGCCCCTGCGGCCCGAGCTCGGCGAGGAACGGATCGGGGTCGAACTCCTCGACATTGAAGACGCCGGCGCCGCGCCACAGCCCCTTCGCCCACATCGAAGCGCCCAGCGCAGCGGGCACGCCGGTGGTGAAGCTGACGGCCTGCGTGCCGGTCTCCTTGAAAGCGGTCTCGTGGTCGCAGTTGTTATAAATATAATAGGTACGCTCCTTGCCGTCCTTGACGCCGCGGATGCGGCAGCCGATGGAGGTCTGACCGTGGTAATTGGCACCCAGCGACTTGGGATCGGGCAACACGGCCTTAAGGAACTGGATGGGAACGATCTCGACACCGTTATAAATAATGGGATCGATGCGGGCCATGCCGATGTTCTGAATGACGCGCAGGTGCGTAAGGTACTCCTGGCCAAACGTCATCCAGAAACGCGCCCGCTTGATGGTGGGGTAATTCTTGACGAGCGATTCGAGCTCCTCATGATAAATGACATACGATTCGCGCTCGCCAATGCCGGGATAATTCAGCGGCCGGTGTATCTCGTGCGGCTCGGTGACGACCCACTTGCCGTTTTCATAATAACGCCCCTTCTGCGTGACCTCGCGGATGTTGATCTCGGGATTGAAATTGGTGGCGAAAGCCATACCGTGGTTGCCGGCGTTGCAGTCTACGATGTCGAGGTAGTGTATCTCGTCGAAATGGTGCTTGGCAGCATAAGCCGTGAAAATGGCCGTGACACCCGGGTCGAAGCCGCAGCCGAGGATGGCCGTGAGACCGGCTGCCTTGAAACGATCCTGATAAGCCCACTGCCACGAATACTCGAAATGTGCCTCGTCCTTAGGCTCGTAATTGGCCGTATCGAGGTAATTGCAACCGCATTCGAGGCAGGCATCCATGATGGTGAGGTCCTGGTACGGAAGGGCGACATTCACGACGATGTCGGGCTGGAAAGCGCGGAAAAGTTCGCACAGCTCAGCAACGTTGTCGGCGTCGACCTGGGCAGTCCGGACGCGACCTCCACCGATAGCTGCAGCAACAGCGTCGCACCTGGACTTGGTGCGGCTGGCGAGCATGACCTCCGAAAAAACGGGGTTGGCGGCGATTTTCTGAGTAACGACCGTGCCGACGCCCCCGGCACCGATGATTAAGGCTTTAGACATAAAAATATAATTTACACGAACTAAAAAATCGTTTGCACCCTACAAAAATATCGTTTTATTTTGGTAAAACAAAAATATTCTCTTACATTTGCACCACCCGAATGAAACCCTCCCTAATTCGGGTGACGGAGAATCCGTAGCTCAGCAGGTAGAGCACAACACTTTTAATGTTGGGGTCCTGGGTTCGAGCCCCAGCGGGTTCACAGAAAAGGCTGCTTCGCGAGAAAGCGGCCTTTTTTCATTTTTTTGGGAGGGGCTTTTATTCGAGCCGGAGCCAGCGGAGGCGACGCAACGATAAGTTGCAAGCCTACGCCCGGGGTGGCTACGGCTCGCCAGTCTGACGACTGATTTTTACGCTATACAGATTCTTCGGCACTGCGTGCCTCAGAATCCAAAGGAATCAAGCTGGCATACGGATTAAAAAACGATGATGACCGCGAAGAAGAACCCATGTCTACTCTTATCGCGAGCCACCAACATTAATATAATATATAATATAGAGCTATCTCGACAACACAAAAATCAATATATCATGAACGAAGCTATTTTAGATTTTAAGGACTGGTTGGGAGGCATTGACCTGAAAAACTATGATGATGTTCATTCTTTATATATGTCCATCCAGCAAATCGACGCCTACGGAGGATTTTCGACAACAGTACGGGATACGAAAAACGGAGAACAATTCTGTATCAAATGCGATTGGTGCGAACAACCTTTGATTTTACAGTCCGAAAAAGCGAGACAATATATGCTTAAGCATATCGAACAGAATCATTGCGGAGATATGGATATGAACAGTTGGTACGCCTATCATAAAGCTATGGAAAAGGAAGATTAATCAACACTGGTTATCGTCTCCTGGTTCGGACTGCAGTATAACCGACATCGTTACGGCTCAACGCATAGGTCGAAAATCTCGTGGCGGTCGAAGTCGCGCCAATAACGCAGGGCCAGGTCGCGGACATACTGCCAATAAGGTTCGGTGAGGTTGCCGTAACGCCGGATGCCGAGGCGCACGTCGTCGCGAATGCGGCGGGCATACTCGGGCTTGAGGGTCAGGCGGATCGTCCGGTCCTTGAAAGTGAAGCGAGCCTCGGGGCGCGGGTCGTCGCACGCCTCGACGCGGATCAAGCCGTGGCCGACCGTAGCTCCGGTGCCGACCTGCAAGCCGTCGTTCAGGCAGCTGACGGGCGGCAGAAGCCCCGCATAACTGACGACCCGGATGTCATCGACCCCGATATTGAACCACTCCCGCGCCCGAAGGCCCATCTTGACACCGATGGTGGCATAAATACCTAAATGACCGTGGAGTTCGTTGGTCAGCACGCCGGCCCGCCACTCGCTGAGGCCGTGGCGGAGGATGGCGGTATCGATGATCGGAACGACGTCGGCGGCATAAAGTGACGCGCTGCACGGAAAGCCATAAAAAACACGGCTTTCGCTGTCGGGCTTACCCCGCAGAACAGCCATGATCTGGTCGGGAACTTGCTGTGCGGAGGCCTCATCGGCGAGTGTACCAATACGGACGTTGTCGCAGACCGTGCGCCATGAAAAAAGCTCCGGAGCGAAAAGCGAGAGGACGACCAGATCGTCCCATGCCTCCATGTGCCGCGATCCGAGCGAGGCGACGAGCGGCGGCTGGCTATGCGTGTCAACGATCCGGCTGGCATACGGTCCGGGAATGGTCGCAAGGGTATCGAGCAGCGGCTGGTCGATGCGGACCGAACAGCCGGGATGGGCCGAAACGACATCGACGGCAAGACCACTGTCAAGAATCCGGCGTGCAGCGTCACAATCGGCGTCGTAATTGGCCCCGGCGAGCGGTTGGCACGAGGTGTTATACCAAACGACACGTTCGATGCGGTCCCCGAGCTCCGGAGCACGCTGCAAGAGGTCGTAAAGATTGGTCAAAGCCCCCAAAGCAACATAAACCACCCGCTCCTCCTCGCCGCCAAGAACTTGGGCGACAAGTTCGGCGGCAGGCGGAAAATCGGCAGCCACGCGCGTAGTATCGCCCCAGTTGACAGCCTGCGAGCGCTCCCTCCAGAGAGGTGCAACGGGGCAGGTCGGACGTCCGGCACCGACGGGAATGCCTTCATGATAAAATCCGCGGAGCAAAGCCGCAATTTTCCGGGCTCCCTCGCACGGCGGCAGAGCCCCGTCGGACGAGACGACAGCCAGCACCTCGACCTCGCGATTGCCCAACAACATGCAGAGCGCCCGCAGATCGTCGGCCGCACAATCGGTGTCGACGATGACATGAAAACGAGCCTTGCCCGAATGGGCCTGAGCGGGAAACATGCTGAGCCCCAGCGACAAGGCCGCGACGAACAGACGAAAAAGAGACGAGCGGATCATTTTCGTAACGCTTGGAAATGGAGTTCTACGCCAGCCATGACGGTGGCCTTAGGCATGGGATAACCTGCGTTGATCTCATAACGCTGAGCCAGAAGGTTTTCTCCGCGAACAAAAAGGCGGAGGTTTTTCGCGGCCCGGAAACTGACCCGGGCACTCCAGAGGAGAAAGTTCTCGCGACGCAGCGGGTCAAGCTCGGAGAAGAGGCCCCGGACATACTGCAAACCCGTGGCGGCATTCCACCGGCCCGACGTAAATTCGAGGGAACCATAAACCTTGTGTTCGGGAGCCGCAACGATGGGGTACTTCATATGCAGGTAACTATAATTGGCCGAAAGGTTCCAACTGCGGGCGAAGCGCCAGGCGAAGTCGGCCTCGACACCCGCATTTTCGATGCGTCCGGTGTTGACGTTCAAGGGCCGCCCGTTGACGGGGAGCGTCTGGATCATGTTGTCGCCGGTGAGGTAAAAGACGTTGACGCCATAACGGAAGGAGCCGTCACCGGGCGTCTGACTGAGGGCAATTTCATAATTGACGACTCGCTCGGGCCGCAGATCGGGATTCTGCGGAGGGAACATATACATCTCCCGGATGGTGGGGAAACGGAATCCCTTGCCCACAGAGGCCCGCAGGCGGACCTGGCGAGGCAGCTCGAAGATCAGAGCCCCCTGGGGTATCCACTCCGTGCCAGCGTGGGAGTGGTGGTCGAGCCGAATGCCAGCCTCGACCGCAAACCAGCGTAAGAGGTTCTGACGCAGATCGATATATCCGGCCACCTCGTGCTGGGTCTTGTCGGCGGTGGTCAGGTCGGGCCGGCCGTCGAGGTAATGGTTCCACGCCTTGCCGCCGAAATAACGATAATCGGCACCAAAGGTAGTGCGGTTACCCCGGAACAGGGCAACGCCCTGGTGCCACGAGACTCCGGCCATCTTGTCGCGCGAATTAAAACGATAATCGAGCGGCTGCGAGCCTGGCGAATAACCGTCATTGATGCGGTGACGGCCCCAGTTATAAAAGAGGCCCAGCGAACCCGACGTGCGGCCATAATCGTTCTGCACGACGGCCGAAGCGACGCCCCGCGTGATGTGCTGGATGTTGTCGAGAAGAGGAGCTGCGACCGACCCGGGATTCTGGGCATTGAAGTGGGTAACGTCGGCATTGGCCGAGAGGTTCCATGCCCGGGCGATCTTCACACCCAGCTTGACCAGCCCTCCGAACTGCTCGAAACCCATGTGGGGCCGGTGGCCGTCGGAACGGTTATAAGAACCCGAAACGGTAGAGGTGAAACGCCCCTTACGAACCTGATTGGAGAGCTCTGTTTCCAGCGTATTATACGACCCATAAGCGGCATGAAGATCGGTGCGCACGCCGTCCTGAGCCGATTTGCGGGTAATGATATTCACGACGCCGCCCATGGCGTTGGAACCATAAAGAACCGAAGCAGGCCCCCGTGTGACCTCGACACGCTCGGCCAGCAACGACTGGTAAGCGTCGGCAATAGGGTGGCCCATGAGTCCCATATACTGGGGCTGGCCATCGATGAGGACCAGAAGGCCCGTAGTGGGGCCTCCGGAAGCTCCGCTCCCGACACCCCGCAGGTTCATCTGTCCGGAGGCACCCCCGGAAACACCGAAGCCCATGATGCCCCGCCCGGTGATGAAAAGACCGGGAACATGTTCACTCAGAGAGGGTAAAAGCGACGAACGCCCTCCCCGGACAATCTGACCGCGGTCGAGGACAAAAGCGGTACCGGGAACATCGCGGGAGAGACTCCCGGCACCACGGATCAATACGGAGTCGATGGGATGCACTCGCTCCCGGATAAGCGTGTCGGAAAACACGGCACCCGACGTGCACAACGGGACGGAGCTACACAAGAGCCCCCAAAGCAATGTCGATTTCATTCATCTGTAGTTCAGTGTATTTAACAATTAAATCGAGGGGCGCTCTCAATTTTCGTTCCAAATTTCGGAAAAATATCGGTCAGGACCGACAAAAAACCGTCCGAAAGCAGCAAACAGTCCTCCCGGAACATGGCCCAAAGCGCAAGCTGCTTCGGTGCGTTTCTTGCACGGCATTCGCCAAATCCTTCCCTATGAACAACTCCCGACAATCGCTGGTAGTGCGGTTCAGACAACTGCTGCACACCGCAGCAGGACGAATGCAGCCCTCCGTGGCCCTGACAGCCTGCATCGGTCTGCTGCTGGCCTACCTGACCGGAATCTACGTAACCGGGTCTCTGCACGGCGCCTCGCGCTGGATGGGCGCCATGCTGGCCTGCACGTCGGCAGTGGTCGTCCTACAGTCACCCGGCTACAAAGAGGCGCTGCACGCCGGATGGATCCGCGTACTGGGCACCTTTCTGGGGGCTCTGATCGCCTACGCCTACCTGAGCGTATGGAACTTCTCGATCATAGGGATGCTCGCCTCGGTGTTCGTATTGGAGATGCTCAGTATGATGCTGGGCATCTACAAAAACGACCGCATATCGACCATTACGCTGCTTATCATCCTGCTCATATCGCAGATGACGCCCCATATCACACCCCTGGAAAACTGCCTGCTGCGCTTCTGCGAGTCGGCCACCGGCGTCGGCGTGGGTCTCGGAATGCTCTGGCTGCTGGACCGCTGGGACCGCTGGCGCCATGCACCGGAAAAAGCAGACATCGGGCACGGAAAAACGGTCGACATGGACTCTATGCCGTTGCGCTGGGGCCATTTCCGTGTAGTAATAGTCGCCTCGCTCGGACAGATCACCGGCGCAGGACTCTCAACCTTAGTGGGTGTGGTCCTGCCGATGATCCAGCTGGTCCGTCACCCCGAGCTAAACTCGTGGCAACAAGGCGCCATAGCGGCCACGAGCCTGGCAGGCATCACGATAGGCTCGCTGTTCTTCGGAGCCAGGAGCGACCGCAAGGGCTACCTCTTCTTCTTCCGGCTCTGCCCGGCGTTGATTCTGGCGGCGGCGCTGCTGGCCTGCGCGGTGGACAATCTGGCCGGCCTCGTCGCGGGCCTTTTCATCATGGGATTAGGCATCGGCGGCGGCTACAGCCTCGATTCGGACTACATCTCGGAGCTTATGCCCCGCCGCTGGAAGCTCTTTATGGTGGGCGTAGCCAAAGCCGCCTCATCGATAGGCAACATCGTCGTTGCGGGATGCTGTTTCCTGCTGCTGCGCTCGTGGAACGATCCCCACATGTGGAACCGCCTGCTGCTGCTCATAGCCGTGCTGGCGACAATCATGCTGCTCTGCCGCATCCGCTTCGACGAGAGCCCCGGATGGTTGGCCGCAAAGGGACGGGCCGCCGAAGCACAGCGCGCCGTGCACTTCTTCCTCGGCAACGACGTGGAGACAGGCAACCTGCGCGGCCAGAGCGGCAACGAAAAGCGGCCCAAAGTATCGTGGCGCGATCTTGTCAGTCGCAAACACATCCGACGGGTAGTCTTCAGCGGTCTGCCCTGGGCCTGCGAAGGGTTGGGAGTCTACGGCATCGGGGTTTTCCTGCCCGTACTGCTCATGGCATTAGGACTGGGCAACGAGACGGCATCGGCGCTGGGCAAAATCACCGACTCGGTGCGGCTCACAACGTTGATCAACCTGTTGATCCTGCCGGGATTCATCATCGGTCTGGCGCTGGTCAACCGCTGGAGCCACGTGAAGACCCAGACCTGGGGATTCATCCTCTGTGCTGCGGGACTGGCCCTGCTGCTGGGCTCCTACGAGCTACACGGCCCGGCGTGGCTCTCCATCGCCGGATTCATGCTCTTCGAACTATTCCTCAATGCGGGTCCCCATCTGCTGACCTTCGTCATTCCGCCCCAAATCTACTCCATAGCCGAACGAGGTGCCGGAACGGGCATAGCCGCGGCCTGCGGTAAAATGGGGGCTATGGCGGGCGTGCTGCTGGTCCCGCTGCTACTCAAATGGGGCGGGGCAGGGCTGGTATTAGGCGTGACGATCGCCGTGCAGCTGCTCGGTGCAGCCATCACGGCCATTCTGGGACGGGAAATTCTGCCGGACAGGGCCCCGGGTGTTCGTCCCCAGATTCGCCGGGACTGAAGCACGAGCAGGGCGCTTCAAGTCCGCACGCCTCAAGCAAAGACCGATCCCGGAAAATCCGCCCGGTAGGGGCATCGGCAACGACGCGCCCTTCGTGCAGCACGATCGTACGAGGGCACAGATCGGCCACCAGCTCCATATCGTGGGTCGCGACGAGGGTCGTATGCCCGAAGCGGCGCAGCAGGTCGACGACCTGACGCCGCGCCCGCGGATCGAGGCCTGCCGTAGGTTCGTCCATGACCAGCACCGAGGGCTCCATAGCCAGCACCGTGGCTATCGCCACGCGTTTCTTCTCCCCGCCCGAAAGCCGGAAAGGCGACGCATCGCGCAGATGCAGTGCCCCGACCGCCTCCAGAGCCCCGGCCACACGGCGATCGATCTCATCGGGCTCAAGCCCCATATTCGAAGGTCCAAAAGCCACATCCTCACCCACCGAAGGCATGAAGAGCTGGTCATCGGAGTTTTGAAAAACCAGACCCACAGACTGCCGCACCGTGCGCACGGTGCGGGGAGTGAGTGCGATGCCACCCACAACGACCCGCCCGGCAGAGGGCAGCAGCAGACCGTCGGTATGGAGCAAGAGTGTGGATTTGCCGGCACCGTTGGCTCCCACAAGGGCGACCTTCTCGCCGTGACCGATGCGGAAAGAGACGCCCCGAAGGGCTTCATGGCCATCGGGATAATGGAAATGCACATCATCGAAAAGCAGGTAGTGGTGGCTCATGTCAACCGCGGAATAAGACCGAAAGAGTTTCGACCGGCAAAAAAAGGCGCAGCAGCACGGGCGCCGCACATCCGAAAAGCAGAAAGAGGCTGTCACGCACGCCCCAGACCGGGGGAGCGCAGAGACCATCAGGAAGGCGACCGGTGAATCCCCGGGCCGCCATGGCGCAGCCGATACGCTCAGCCCGGTCGAAGGTGCGCAAAAGCAGTTGCCCGACCAGACGCCCCCAGACCTTCAGCGGATAACTCCGCCGGCCGAAGCTGCGGGCATCACACGCCCGACGCATGGCCAAAGCCTCTTCGACAAGAACATAAAGATAACGGTAAACGAAGAGCAACTGGGTGGTGAACAGTGAAGGTACTCCCAGCCATTGCAGGCTCCGGCACAAACGATAAAAACCTGTAACGGCGACCAGAATAATGACGGTCTGGACCGACAGAAGTCCCCGCAAAAGAATCGAAGCGAAAGTGAGAATCCCCCGTGTAAAGGCCACGTGGCCGACGACAAAAACTGGCTCCCGATCGTAAAAAAGATTAAAAATACCGATGAACGCCACGAAGGGAAGGACGACGAGCGAGCGCCGGGCCACCGACGCATAACTCAGACCGCCAGCCCCTGCCGCCAGAATAGGAAAAAGGGCGAAAAGCAACAACTCCGAAAAACGTTCGGCAGGCACGGAGAGCATGGAGACGAGGTAAACCGCAGCAACAAGCACCTTAGCTCGTCCGTCGAACCGCCCCAGCAGCGAGGAGGCGTGGTCGGAGCGTTCGAGGGCATCCCACGTGCAGAGGGTCTGCAACAATCGGTCAGTCATGTTTCCTTACGGCCCGCACCAAATACGAGCCCCCGAAAGCAAAAAGCAGGATCACGCAGCATCCCACAACACCAGCCAGTGAAGTATCGTAATCAGGCATGAGGGCTGTCTGCTGCTGGACAGTGGCTGCCACGCGGTGAAAAGCAGTCGGATCATCGTCGAGCTCCTCGTTGCCGGTCACCTGTTCGATGGACCACTCCAACCCGTCGGGGTCGGAGGAAGCGATCCACGAGAACGACGCGGCAAGAACAAGAGCTGCTGCCGCAACAACCGCCAGCAAACGTTGCAACCCTCCTCTGCGATGCTGCCCGGCACAGTCGGGCAGATCGGGCCGATAACGCTGCACGAAACACAAAACAACGGCCGTAGCGGCACCTTCGCAAAGTCCTATGACGATATGGATGGGCAACATGAAGAGCAGGAACCGGCCGAACGGCAGAGCCGTGATGCCCGAAGCCTCGGTTTCGAGCGTGACAGCCACAGCACCCAGTCCGAGCGCGACAACGGAGGCGAGCAACGAAGCCGCCACGATCCGACCGGGCCGCGCATCGGAACGCACCAACGGCCGAAAAACAAGCGGATAAGCCACCAGGCACGAAAGAACAGCCATATTGAAAATATTGGTCCCCAGCGCCATAAACCCGCCGTCGGCAAAGACGAGGCACTGAAGCACCAGCACCGACGTGAGCACAACAAGCGCCGCCCACGGCCCGAGAAGCGCCGCGAGCAGGAGACCTCCGACCAAATGTCCGCTGGAACCGGTACCCGGAATAGCGAAATTAATCATCTGAGCAGCAAAGACGAAGGCGCCCATAACGCCCATAAGCGGTACGAGCCTCCCGGAACGGGCTCCCCGGGTAATCTCCCGGTCGCCCTCCCGCTTGACACGATGGATCGCCACACCCACCAGGGCGAGCGATACGGCTCCCGCGACCAGAGCTACCGGCGGAGAGACAAGAGCATCGGACATGTGCACGGCTGGTTACTTTTGAGGGTTGACAACGGCTCCGGAATGGGCCAGATGTTTTTTATTGGCGGCATCCCAGTTGGAGTGGTCGGGCTCCTCGTCGAAACGGACGAGCGGCAGCAGGAACAGCCACGTAGCAATGCAGAACGGCGCAGTAAGGGTAGCAATACCGACAGGCGCCATCATGACGTACATGCCGGCCTGGATGAAGACTGTGACCAGAATACCCAGCACGGCCCACACGGCTGAACGCCACCCCGGTTTATAAAAAACCGTAGCCAGAGCGATAGCCGTAAGCACGGGGCTATACCCATAAAGACCCTCAGCGATCTGCGAACCTGAGGCTTTGAAGAGGAGGACCGTCAACAGCGCCAGGGCCGAACCGGCAGCGGCCCACAGAGCCGCCCAGCGATTGGCGACAAAGAGCCCCACAAGGAAAAGGAGCCCCGTGACCCACGAATCGATGAGGAAAACTTGAGCAATGCCCTTGAGCCAATAAATCAGCAAATGGCCGAAACGCAGGCTCTCGACCGACGAGAAAGCCGCCGGAAGCGATGGATCGGACATATGGACTGTGGGCAGGGAGTGCATGGCCCGGGCTGCGAGCAGGAACATCCACGTACAAAAAACAAAAGGAAAAGTAAAGGAATTGACCTTCCACGGCGCCATAACGTTATTGAAGCCCTTGCGAACCCACGTAGAGAGTGCAGCGCAGAGGATGAGTGCAAGCCACATCCAGACGGTATTGCCCAAAAACGTGGGGAAGGCACAACCGACCAGGACACCGTTAAAACCCCATAGCCCCTGCTCTCCGTCGTGAAGCGAAAAGCGAAGCAGATAACCTGCAAGCGTCGAGACGGTAAGCCCCACCAGAGCACCCCACGCAACAAGGCCCTGCCCCTCGTGATAAGCACCCCAGAAGATGCCGATGAGAAAGAGCAGACCGGTCCAGGCGTTATTCTGGAACATCACCTGCCCCGTACCGCGCAAAAGAATCCGCACAAAATCGGAAATGCCCTCGGTATTTTCGGTCCGAATGAAAGTTTTAACCATAAGATCAGTATTTTTTAGGAACATATTATCGTTTTTTCGGGGCGAATTTTACTTTCAGGCCGGCGCCACTGCGCTCAGAATGACACTCGGCTTTTTGCCGATGCGGGCCGAAGCCTACCGCCACGGAAACTCCTCAGGAAGGGGACGTTTTTTGACTGCCTGCCGCACGGTGGAGCAAAACGCGCGCACAAGTCGTTTGACAGGTCCGGATTCATCGCCGAGCACCTTATAAAGCAGACCGCAGTTGTTGGGCAAACGCGTAATACCTGCCGCCAGATGCTGCTGTGGATCGATGAAGGCTGCGGTGCAATCGTAAATGCGATCCGCCGCCTCGGGAGGTGTAAGCACAAGGACGTTGGCGAAGACGTCATAACCGTTCATGGCCCCGAGTGACGAGGGCGACCACTGCCCGGGTCTTACGATAAACTTCTCGCGGAAAAGCGGCGCCCCGTCGGGCCGTTCGGCACGGGTGCAGACCGACAGAATGTCATAAGCGAAACGCTCGCCCGACTCGAAATACTTGCGGCCGCTCATATAAATTTCGGCATAAAAGAGCGTGGCCGAAGGGTCGATGCGGATGGTCGTATCGGCGATGAAGCGCGTATGCCGACAGGGGATCGTCGGCTCGGGCAGAAATTCTAAATAAGCGTTCTCCTCCAGCTCGAAACATTGGCGCAATCCCGAATAATTATAACGCATCTCGGCGAGCTTGGTAGCCGCACCGGTCGAGACATGGGCAAAAGCGTCGCGACGAACCACGAAGTGCTGCTCATAGCGGTCACCGTCGACATTGGGGCCGCCCGACGAGAGAATATAAACACACGGCATATCGGGCATCCCCTCGTCGAAATAAAGCTCCTGCTGGACAATAAGCGGCGCATGACGCTCCAGATCGCGCAGGATGGAGCGCCCCCGGGCGTCGAGCTCGAATCCCAGATAAAGGTAACCCGACTTACCCGGTGTGCCGACAGGCATGGCCTTCGGCTCGGCCAGGTAAGGGGCCATCTCTTTGGCTGCAGAGAAATCCATCATCGTGCTGCGACGGTTTGTGCGGCGGAGTGGGCGCGCAGATCGAGGTCGAAAAGCGCCATCTTGCGGATGAGGGCAACCAAAGAGTCGATACCCTCGCCAGTCATGCAATTGGTGAAGACGAAGGGCTTACCCGGACGCATTCGCTCCGAATCGACACGCATGACCTCCAGGTCGGCATGGACATAAGGCGCCAGGTCGGTTTTGTTGATAACCAGGATGTCGGACTGTGAAATGCCCGGCCCGTCCTTGCGGGGTATCTTGTCGCCCGCAGCCACATCGATCACATAAATGAAGAAATCGACCAGCGCGGGGCTGAACGTCAGGGTCAGGTTATCGCCGCCCGATTCGATCAACACAACGTCACCGTCGGGAAACCGTGCCTCCATCTCCTCGACGGCGGCAATATTCATCGAAGGGTCTTCACGCACGGCCGTATGGGGGCAGGCGCCGGTCTCTACACCGATGATGCGCTCCTCGACCAGAATGCCCTTGAGCATCTTGCGCACGTGTTTGGCGTCTTCGGTAGTCACGACGTCATTGGTGATGACCAGCACTTTATAGCCCATGTCGAGCAGGCGCGGGGTAATGGCTTCGATGAGAGCCGTTTTGCCGGAACCTACGGGGCCGCCGATTCCGATTCTACAGGTGTTGTTCATTGGTTCAGGTATTTTTCTCAATTCATGAATAGTCGGTTGGCTCCCTTCTCGTGGAGCGATGCGAGGATGTCGATCTGAGGCACGAAGGCGTACATATCGTCGAAATCGAGCTCGCGGACCTGCTCATAAAGCGCATCGAGGCTACAGCTGAGGCCGAACAGAATGCGCTGCGTATCGTAATGCGAAACACGCACACAACGCAGCGCCGCACTGACAACCATATTGGCGGCGCCATACTGATGAGCACAAAAAAGCTCGCGCTCACCAATACCGCAAGCAGCGAAGACAACGCCCTGAGCGACGGGATAAGTGCCGGGGGTATGCTCCTGCACGATGTCGTCGAGCCAGAGCGAGAGGGTCGCATCGGAGAAAAGCTGCCGGGAGAGCTCGGCCAGTTTCTTGCCCATGCGGCAGGTCATCAGACGTGCCTCGGCGTTCATCTTGCAGAGCAGCACCTGACGATCGGCCTCAAGAATGCCGTCATAACACTCTGCCCGATAACTGCGGAAAGCCTGCAACGCCGCGATACCATCGGTGAAGGCGGCCTGGCGCACGACATCGAGGGTGAAACGTTCGAGCGTCGCGGCATCACAGACCAGCCCCTGTTCGGCCGCAGTCTCCAGACCGTTGGAGAACGAAAAGGTGCCGACGGGAAAGGCCGAGTCGGAAAATTCGAGCAGCCGCATGAGGGTCATGGCGCAGCCGGCGACGTCAGACTTCATGGACATGGGGATGTGCATGATGATGATGGTGGTGGACCTCGGCGTCGGGTCCCGCGGCGCCGAACAGCCGGCGAATTTCGTGAGGCGCAAGATAAGGAATGACATCCGAGCCGGGCTGGAACGAGCAGGTGGCACACTCGATGTGGTGGGTGCGCATGACGCTCTCCATCACCTTCTTGTCCACGGTAAGGGGCACGAAAACCCGGGTTCCCTTGACCACGGCCGGCCAGTGCTGGTTGCCGATGGCGTGGCCCAATTCAACGGCTATGTGGATGATTGTGTCGACATCGCGCCCGGCCAGCTCCCCGAGATCAATGACCATTACGTCGTTGAGCTTGAGACGGATGGCTACGATCCGGCGCTGCTCGGGCAGGTATTCGATGATGTCGCCATCGAGTAACTGCGTATGGCGCTGAAGCGCTACGGCATACTCGTTGTCCCGGTCGCTCCGGACAACGAAACGGCTCTTCTGGGCCGTCCACTGGTCGAGGTCGAGGTATTCGATATCGGTATTCCGGAGACGCCCGGCCCACTCGGACGAGTGGAGATTGCCAATAATGGCGGTACAAATTTTCATGGGCAGAAGCAGAAAAGGGTTATTTTTCGGTCGTTTGTTTCTCTGTCGGTTGCTGTTCTCTGAACAGCGCGAGCCGCAGGCTGCGTGCGCGAAAATCAGATCCTTCGCTGACGCTCAGGATGACAATTTTTGTGGTGTTTCGGCTCTTTTGGAGCCACCGAGCCGTAGCCCCCCCCAGGCGGAGGCTCGCACACTCGCCCCGCTGGCTACGCCTCGTTGATGATGTGAAGGAAGTAAAGTTCCGGAAGCCTCCTTTCGGGGCCTCCGGAACCGGATCATCAGCTGAACCAGTAAAGCTGGCTCAAAGGAAATTCGCGGGCCGGCTTGACATAAGCACGCACGCCGTTGACCAGCACGTCGAACGTCTCGGGGTTAACATCGATCTGCGGCATACCACCGTTGCGCACCATGTCGAACTTCGTAAGCTGACGCGTGCGGCGCACGGGCAGTACCATGCGTTCGAGCGCCAGACGCTCCTTGATGCCGTTTTCATAAGCTGCATTCGACACAAACGAGATGCAGGTCTGGGGCAGAGCCCGCCCGAAAGCTCCGAACATCGGACGATAATAACAGGGCTGCGGCGTGGGCAGCGAAGCATTGGGATCGCCCATATTGGACCAGTTGATCACGCCGCCTTTGATGACCATCTTGGGCTTGGCGCCGAAGAACTTAGGCTCCCACAGCACCAGGTCGGCGACCTTGCCCTTCTCGACCGAACCCAGATAATCCGAGACGCCGAACGTAATGGCGGGATTGATCGTGACCTTAGCCAGATAACGCAGCACGCGGAAATTATCATTGCCATCGGCGTCTTCGGCCAGTTTGCCGCAAGCGCTCTTCATGAACGACGCAGTTTGAAACGTACGCATGAACGACTCGCCGATGCGGCCCATAGCCTGCGAATCGGAGGAGACCATCGACAAGACACCCAGGTCGTGCAGCACGTTTTCGGCAGCCTGCGTCTCGGGGCGTACACGGCTCTCGGCGAATGCCACATCGGAAGGTATCTTCGGATTGAGGTTGTGGCACACCATGATCATGTCGAAAAGCTCGGCCTGCGAGTTGATGCCGAACGGCAGGGTGGGGTTGGTCGACGAAGGCAGCACATAAGGCATAGAGGCCACCTTCAGAAGGTCGGGGGCGTGGCCGCCGCCGGCGCCCTCGGTATGATAAGTGTGGATCGTGCGGCCGTCCATCGCGGCGATCGTGTCCTCGACATAACCGCCCTCGTTGAGCGTGTCGGAGTGGATGGCAACCTGCACGTCGTAGCGGTCCGCAACGTCGAGCGCCGCGCGGATTGCTTCCGGCGTGGAACCCCAGTCCTCGTGGACCTTCAGTCCGCAGACGCCCGCTTCGATCTGCTCCTCGATCGGCTGGGCCACCGAGCAGTTGCCCTTGCCCAACATTCCGACGTTGATGGGCAGCCCCTCGATGGATTCGAGCATCCGCTCGGTATTCCACTTGCCCGAGGTGATGGTTGTTCCGTTGGTGCCATCGGTGGGGCCGATGCCACCGCCGAAGACGGTGGTGATGCCGTTACTCAGCGAGGCATAAGCCTGCTGCGGCGAAATGAGGTGCACGTGGCCGTCGATGCCAGCCGCCGTCAGGATCAGATGCTCGCCCGAAATAGCGTCGGTAGCCGCACCCGTCACCAGGTCAGGGTGAACGCCGTGCATGGTATTGGGGTTGCCCGACTTGCCGATGCCGGCGATCAGGCCGTCCTTGATGCCCACATCGGCCTTAACCACACCAAGGATGGGGTCGATAATCGTCACGTTGGTAATGACGATGTCGAGCGCCCCCTCTTTCGAGGTCATCGTGTTGGCCAGGCCCATACCGTCGCGCAGCGTCTTGCCACCGCCATAGACGATTTCGTCGCCATATTCGCGGAGGTCCTTCTCGATCTCCACATACAGATCGGTGTCTCCCAGGCGAATCTTGTCGCCGACGGTCGGACCGAACAAATTGTTATATTCCTGCCGTGAAATCGTTGCCATGATCGTTATTTTTTTGTGTTGTCGTTCTTTTTCGCCGCAGCGGCTTCGTACTTCTTATAATCGGCTTCTGCCTGCTGCTCCCCGATGATGCGGAACCCTGCCTTGCGCACCCGCCGCAACGCCTTCAGACGCGCAGGGAAATAAGTCGGAGCGTCCTCGTCGCCCGTATAACCCATGACCAGACCGTTGAAACCAATGATGCGGCGCTTGCCGGCAAAGGTTACCACTTCGACCTCCTTCTGGTCGCCCGGCTCGAAACGGATAGCCGTCGTGGCAGGAATATTCAGGTGGCAGCCAAACGAAGCGTCGCGATCAAACTCCAGATAACGATTCACCTCGAAAAAATGAAAATGCGAACCTACCTGAATGGGCCGGTCGCCCGTATTGCGAACGACCAGCTTCACGGTTTTGCGGCAAGTGTTGTATTCGATGGGGGTATCGGCCAGCAGGACACCTCCCACAGTGACCGGACTTGCGGGCTTGAAACCCGGTTTATCGGGATAAAGACTCGCCGACCGCCGCTTGTCGGCAGGCGTCGGCGCGGTATTCGTTTTGCTCATAAATAACGTATTTTCGAATTACTTGATCGGTTGGTGGATACTTACCAGGCGCGAGCCGTCGGTAAAGACGGCCTCGACCTGCAAAAGATCGATCATATCGGCCACGCCCTCCATAACGTCGTTGCGGGTCAATACGCCCGCAGCGCTCTTCATAACCTCCTCGACGGTCTTACCCGCCCGGGCCTCCTCCAGAGCTGCCGAGGTGATATAAGCCACGGCCTCCGGATAATTGAGTTTCAATCCCTTCTTCATGCGGCGCTCGGCGATCATGCCCAGCGAAAGGAGCATCAGCTTGTCGATCTCTTTAGGTGATAAGTGCATAATTGGATGATTTTTGTGGTTGCGGCATCCGCCGTCGTCGGTTATGCGGACGGTTCGACCGATCCCCAGAACTCAAGAAACATGCCACACACAAGCGTGCTATATCTTCAAAATAAGAGCGAAAGGTGGCATCATATTTGAAAAGAGCTTATCTTGCGCGAAAAAAAGCGAACTCCCGCTTCGGGTTTTTCGTAAAGGGCCTCGCTGCAAAGCAGACCGTCAGGAAGGTTAAAGCGGTTACGCCTGGAGCAGTGCGCCTTACTCGACGTCGGGCGTGAACGGGTCGAACTTGGGCTTCTTCAGTCCGAGGACTTCAACAGCCGTTCGCAGCAAGCAGGAGTAACGAGCCGCCGCCAGCGAAAATTTTCTCTTCGGCGGCGGGGGGCTTTGTCTTCGGGCCGCAGACAGCGGAGCAAGACACAACGTGTCGAGCCTCCGCCCGGG
>CAJUIE010000019.1 GCA_910586375.1 uncultured Alistipes sp.
ACGAAGTCAAAGTGGCGCCTCCAATGGGGGCGTCATGGATAAGAGAGGGGCGGGGCAATTACAACGTCTCGCCCTCAACGCGTTGATAAGCGTCGATCATCGAGTCGCGCGTGCAGTTGACGATCCTGGCGCCGAGCGTCGCGGCATACTCACGCAAAACTTCGTGACCCCGGAAGAGTTCGGCAACCTCAAAAAGGTAAGCAGACATAGTATACGGCCGGGGCGGTACATTGTGGCAGAGAGGTTGCAACGTTGCCGGGGTGTTGTCGTAATAATGCCGGACGATGCGGCAGAGGCGATTTTCGTGGTCGACACACAGCCCGTCGAGCAGCGTATGGTCGACGCCATAAAGCTCTATGCGTTTATAACCCAGCAACAAAGCGACGTATTCACCCACCTGAACCACGGTACCGAAGTTAGCGCTGCCCAAGCCGTGCCGGAAAAGCCAAAACTCCAGACCGCGAAATCCCCGATACATCTGCGTGTGAAACGGCACGATGCGAATAAGGGGATTAGGCAACACGGCCCGATAATCGAAACACTCCGGGTTATAATATTGTACGTAAAGGTTCATGGGCCACGCAACCCGCTCGTTCAAAACACGATAAAGGTGCATGACACGCTGACGCCGGGCACTCGCGCGAAAAAACATCGGGTCGGAGAGGACATAATAAGCCGGTCGCAATCGGGTGAAGCGTTCGTCCTGGGCAAAAAAGTTGACAGCCAGGAAGTCGCGCTCCGCCTTGTCCTCCAAAAGCTGCGGCAATTCATCGGCCAGCGAAGGGCCGTTGCCCAGAATAGCGATCGTCGGAGCCGGAACTCCGACCACACCGGCCCGTCCGACATAATTGCGGAAATTCTCCTTAACGGCCATCACGGCGAAATAAAACGCCGTGCGATAAAGGTTGCGCACGAAGCGGTCGATCTTCAGGAGGAGAGACATCGGACGAAGAGTTTGTTTGCAAAAATACGAAAAGATCGGTATCTTCGCAAGAAAACCCGGGCGATGGATGCACCCCTCTTTTCGGTCGTTATACCTCTATACAACAAAAGCGCAGAAATAGCCGCCACGCTGCGCTCCGTGCTGGCGCAGAGTCTGCCGCCGAACGAAATCGTGGTTGTGGATGATGGGTCGACGGACGGCGGAGCCGACATAGTGCGTCAGACAGGCTCGCCGCGGATAAAGCTCTTTTCGCAGCCCAATGCGGGAGTGAGCGCAGCCCGCAACCGGGGTGTGGCCGAAGCACGAGGCGAATATATTGCCTTTCTGGACGCTGACGACTGCTGGGAACCGGGTTATCTGGCCGAAATAGCAGCCCTGATCGACGAATTTCCCGGCTGCGGCATCTACTCGACGGCCTTTCGGATCATCAACCGCAGAGGCACAACACCCGCCCCCTGTCCGGAGCGGCGGGGCGTCGTCGACAACTTCTTTCGCGACTCGGCCCATCGCTACATCGCCATTCCCTCGGCCAGCGTCGTGCCCCGGCGTGTTTTCGAGGAAGTCGGCGGCTTTCCCGCAGGCATGAAGATCGGCGAAGACCTCTATCTGTGGATCAAGATCGCCCGCCGCTACCGGGTTTGCTTTTCGCCCAGGCAGCTGGTCCGCTACTCCCGGACGGCCACCAATCGCTCGGCGACGATCTACACCCCCGAGCAGACCCTATTTTCATTCGAGCAGCTCTACAACCCCGCAGCTCCCATCGAAGAGCGCGAATTCATAGCCCGCGCTGCCTTAGGAAAAGCATTGATCCTCAGCGCAAAGGGCAGCACAAAAGAGGCTGCCCGCGCCATCCGGATCTTCTCCTTCACCCGCACCTACCGCCGTACGCTGCGCAAGGTGCGCTTCCTGAACGCCCTGCCCGTTGCCTGGCGCAGCCCCCTGCTCGCGCTCTACAACCGCGCAGCCTGGGCAATCGCCCGAAAAGGGCTGTAAAAAACCCTTCCGGCCTTGCGCAAGGTCGGAAGGGTTTGCATTTTCAACAAATATTCGATTTGCCTAAGCGAAAAGTTTTCGGGCCGAAGACTGACTTTTGGGCAACAACTTCCGGCTCCTTTGGAGCCGCCGAGCCGTAGCCAGCGGAGGCGCCGCTACGAAGTGGCAAGCCTGCGCCCGGGGTGACTACGGCTTGACCGGCCCGGCGGGCCGGGAGTTCGACGCAAATTTTCGCGGGCCGAAGGGCGTACTCAACAAGGCGAATAAGCCAAACAAACGATTATTCGTAATGGAAAGCGATGCGTCTGCTCAATTCTCCATCCTGATGGATTTCGACCTCGGAGAGATAATCGCCGTCCATATGGTAGACGTAACGGGTTTCTGAATTATAGGAACCGTCTTCATCCACGCTGCTTTCCTGAATCGTTTTCGGCAAGTAACGCAGGCGCTGGCCGCCTACGCCCAACAAAAGAGCCTCGGGATATTCATCGGTAAAAGCACCAAAGATATCACAAAATCCCCCATAAAAATCGAGGTTCAGATTATTCAGCCCCGCACGGTCGAACTCGATGGAAAGAGTTTCGCTCCACTCGTCACCCCGCACCTTATACGAAACGCCGTTAGCCGCATAAGTCACTGCGCAATCGCAATAGAAACCCTCCGCCTCCGTCGACAAAAGCGAAGCCACATAACCCGCAGCGTCATAATCGAACTTCATTTCCGTCCAGAAGTCAGACCCTTCGTTCATTCGGACCAAAACAGCCCGGCCGTCCTGCAACTGAAAAGTCGTTTTGCCCTGAACGATCGTATTGTCCGCATAGGTATATGTGTAGGTATCGCTATACCCCTCTCCAGAACGAGTGAGCGACGTCAAGCGACCTTGTTCGTCGTAAGCATAAGTTTCCGAATAAGAGGTATTACCGGTAGACGTTACATCGACCGACACGAGCCGCCGGGGCAGGATTTCGTCGGCAGAGACGGGCTGCTGGGTTTCGCTGCCGGTGCCGATCGGAGTGTCGCCCTCGCTGTCGCTGCACCCGCACGCCAGAGCGGCAAGCAGGAAAAGAAGAAAATAACGTTTCATAAACAGATAATTGTTTGGGTGCCGCCCGGCTCCCCTACGGCAGGTTACGTACAAAAAAAGAAAGTGTGGAGCCGGATTTCGTTTATCTAACTGAAGGTTCTGACAAAACCCAAACAAAAATAAACGATGCAATACCCCACACTTGAATAGACATGGGGTATAGGCACACCGTAAAGCGTGCCTTGCCAAATCTAAACAAGACAGAGTGTCGTTCGTTGTCCTTTTGTTTGTTGAAAATTGTCAGATTCTCAGTTAAGGACAGTGCGAAATACACTTTCTGAATATGTCCGTCGGTTGCCCGACGTGGCAAAGATACGATTAAGCCGAGAGCAAAAAAAGAATTTATTCATTTTTTTGCCGAGGCGCAGTATCTTGGGCGAAGCCAAAGTACGATTAAACCGAGAACTCTGCCTCGGATTTTTCGTAACGGGCCTCGCTGCAAAGCCCTTATTCGATTCTTGCTTTTTGCGCCCCCGGAACCAGAGCCGCAGCCAGCGGGGCAAGACACCAGGTGTCGAGCCTCCGCAGCCGGGGGGCTACGGCTCGGCCCGGACCAAAGGTCGGGAGGATGACACTATACAGATTCTTCGGCCTCAGGCCTTCAGTATGACAAAGTGGGGCCTCGGAAAGACAGGGCAAGGACACGCCGGGCGGAAATACGCATTTATACTACTGTCCGATACCTCCAAAACGAGTACCTTTGCACCTGCAAAGGTTTTCACGGATATGGGAAAATATTTCGATATGCTCATGGAGGATGTGCGATTCCGCGAGGGTCTCAACTCCTGCATGAACTGCGGTGTCTGCACGGGCGTATGCCCCGCCGCCGAGTTCTACGACTATGACCCGCGGCAGATCGTCTCGATCGTCCAGACCCGTAACGAAGAGGCCATCGAAGAGCTGCTGCGGGGCGAACGCATCTGGTACTGCGGCGAGTGCATGTCATGCCGTCCCCGTTGCCCGCGCGGCAACACCCCGGGATACGTCATCCAGGCCTTGCGCACGTTGTCGCAAAAACTGGGATTTTTCGTCGAGAGCGAAAAAGGGCGTCAGCAACTGGCCCTCAAGCGCATCATCGGCGACAACATCCTGCGCACAGGCTACTGCATCGTTCCGCGTCTGGTCAAACCCGAGCTGCACCCCGAACAAGGGACTGTGTGGAAGTGGGTATTCGACAACGACAAGGAGATCTTCCCGCAGTTCACACCCGTTTACATGCGTCACGGAGCCGGGGCCCTGCGCCGTCTGGACGAAGAGTCGCTCCAGGAAATCAACCGTATCTTCGAGGTAAGCGGCGGCAACGAAATGTTCGAGTGCATCGAGCGCCACTCCGACCGCAAGGCCCGCGAAATGGGCTACCCCGACGGTGCTGACCAGCACTACATGATGGATGTCTTCCAAAACAACAGCAACGAACACGCATAAGGCTATGATGAACCGACCAAGCTGGCAGGAGTATCAGAAACAGATAGCCGACGACCGCTATTACTACGCCCGCAGCTGCATCCGCCAGAACTTCTTCCCGGGCAGCGAAAAGGCCTTCATCGACATTTTGCAAAACGATCTGGGCCGCGACCTCTTAGACGACCCCAAACACTCCTCGTGCACGGGCATCGGCTATCACTCGGACATCGTGCCGCTCGAAACGATCATGACCGTCGTGGCGCGGCAGTTCGCGCTGATGACCGAAGCGGGATACGAAAATTTCGTGGCCTCATGCATCACTTCGTTCGGCGTCTACACCGAGATTCTGGCTACGTGGGATGAGTTTCCCGAAATGGAGGAGAAGACACGCCAAAACCTCCTGAAGGCCACGGGCCGCGAGTTCCGCAAGCCGACAAGTCTGGCCCATACATCAGACGTCATGTTCCACTTCCGCGAAGAGATCGCCCGCAAGGCCAGGCACAAGCTAATCAATGCCGAGACTGGCGAGCCTCTCCGCGTGGTAGAACATATCGGGTGCCACTACGCCAAAATATTCCCCAAATCGGGTATCGGAGGCTCGGAGTTTCCCTACGTGCTGGCCGGCATGGTCGAAGCCTGGGGTGGCCAGTGCGTCGACTACCCCGAGCGGCGCCACTGCTGCGGATTCGGATTCCGCAACTACCTCGTACAAGCCAATCGTGGCTACTCGATAGCCAATTCCCACAAAAAATTGGAGAGCATGGCCCCCTACAAGCCCGACTTCATCGTGGCCAACTGCCCGGGTTGCGCGATGTTCCTCGACAAGTGGCAGTACGCCATCGCCGAGATGGAGGGTACAACCTACGGAGAGGGCGGCCACGGAATCCCGGTGCTCACCTACGAGGAGATGGCCGGGCTGGTCTTAGGCTACGACCCCTGGGTGCTGGGAATGCAGATGCACCAGGTGGACGTGGAACCCCTCCTGGAAAAGATGGGCATCGACTACGATCCGGCAGCCAAATACTTAGGCCGAAACGGCAAATACATCGGAAAACCCGCATCGGCGGTGGTCAACTGCTGCCCGACGGATACCGTTTACGACATACGAGAATAAATAAGCGAAAGCGGGGGGCTGTGGACGCGGAGGCTGTGGACGCGGAGGCTGTGGACGCGGGGGGCTGTGGACGCGGGGGGCTGTGGACGAAAAATGTTTTTGGGCCGGAGCCAGCGGGGCGAAGCAACAGAATTGCGAGCCTCCGCAGCCAGGGGCTACGGCTCGGACAGCCTGACGGCTGTGATTTCTCGGGCCGAAGACTGCGGACGGGACGCACAATGTGCGGGCCTCCGCGGGGCAGAGGCTGCGGCCCGCACCGGCTTCTCCGGAGTTTGACGCAAATTTACGCAAACCGGTACCTTGCGAAAAGAGAGACCAATCATGAAGAAAACCATTATCATAGGCAGCGGTGTGGCAGGAATGCAAACCGCCCTCTGCTTAGCTGAGCGGGGTATCGAACCGCTCATCATCGAAAAGGAGAGCGAACCGGGCGGTAAACTGCGCGGCTGGCACGTGTTGTTTCCCTCGTTCACGCCCGCAGAAGAGGTGCTGGGCGAGCTGCGCCATCGGGTGCGGGAACAAGGCATCGAGGTGATGACGAATGCCGAGGCGGTGGGCCTGACACCGCAAAGTGTGACGCTGGCCGACGGCCGGCAGCTGACAGGCGACGCTGTAGTGCTCACATCGGGATTCACGCTTTTCGACGCCCGCATCAAGGAGGAGTACGGTTACGGCATTTATGACAACGTATTTACATCGGCCGACATCGAGCGGATGATGGCCGAAGGCCGCGTAACCAAAGCCGACGGAACAGCCCCCCAGCGTATAGCGTTTCTCCACTGCGTGGGGTCGCGCGACGAAAAGGTGTGCCAGCAACACTGTTCACGCGTATGTTGCATCACGGGCGTGAAGCAAGCTATGGAGATGAAGCGCCTCTTCCCCGGAGCAGAAGTCTTCAACTTCTACATGGACATCCGCATGTTTGGCCCTGGCTATGAGGAGATGTACCGCGAAGCACAACAGCGCTGCAACATCCACTTCGTGCGCGGACGTATTTCGGAAGCAGCGCCAACACTCGACGGAAGGGTGCAAATCAAGGCTGAAGATACCCTTACAGGACGTCCCCTGCGCATGAGTGTCGACATGCTGGTCCTTTTGGTGGGCATGCGCGCCAACGACGACAACGCCTCTCTGGCAGCAAGTGCGGGACTGAAGCAGGCCCCGAGCGGCTTTCTGGAGCCCCGCGACCTCTTTCTCCGCAGTACAGAGAGCAGTACAGAAGGTATTTTCTATGCCGGGACGGTCACGGCGCCGAAAAACATAGGCGAAACACTCGCTGAAGCCTCGGCAACGGCCGACGCTGTAGCCAAGTTTCTGGAAAAATGACGTATGGCAACCATTGACTTCGGATACACCATATCCAAACCCCGGGCCATCGATCTGGACCGCAACAACCTGCGCAAAAGCGACGAAATACTGCGTGAAATGCCCGAATTGCAGGCCTGCATCGGCTGCGGCAGCTGCACGGCCGTATGCACGGCGGGCAGTCTGACGACGTTCAACTTCCGTAAGGTCCACACCCTCGTGCGGCGCGGCGAGTATCAGGGGGCCTACGAGGAGATGAACAAGTGCATGCTGTGCGGCAAATGCCGGTTGGTCTGCCCGCGCGGCATCAACACACGCGGCGTGGCGCTGCTCATCAAACGTAAACTGGGGGATTTCTGACCATGAATTTCTACGCACCTTTCTGTCTGCCGTTCATCGTCGGCGCCGCGGTGATGTTTGCCGTGGTCGCGGGCAAGTGGAGCGTGTGGCTGTGGCGCCTGCCGCGCGCCGACAAGCTGCGGATCGCCCGGGGACTGCCCTCCGCAGCGACCCTGCGGGCCACGGGCGAAGTCATCGGCGAATCACTGCTTCACCGTCGCATCTTCCGCATCGATCCCCTGCTGGGCTACATGCACATGTCACTGGCATTCGGGTGGTTTCTGCTCATCGCTGTAGGCTGGGCGGAGACCATTGCCCACCTCGGACTCCGCTTTGTACCGCTGCAAGGGCATGTATTTTTCAAATACTTCGCGACGGGGCTTCCACACAAACCCTTCTTCGACCTGGTGATGGACCTGCTGCTGCTCTTCGTCCTCTCGGGTGTAGCACTGGCGTGGGGCAAACGATTCTGCTCCAAAGCTCTGGGTATGAGGCGCACGACCAGGCACGTCGTGGGCGACCGCATAGCTTTATCGGCCCTGTGGTTCATCTTCCCGGCACGCTTAGTGGCCGAAAGTACGACCTGCGCCCTTTACGGAGGGGGGGGGTTCCTGACTGGCACCCTCGGGACATGGATGCACGATCATATCAGCGTTATGGCCCTGATGAATCTCGAAACAGCCGCCTGGTGGATCTACTCCTCGGCGCTGGGACTCTTCTTCGTGGCAATGCCTTTCTCGCGCTATATGCACATCTTTACGGAGGTACCCCTTATCTTCCTGCGTCATTACCGGCTGCAATCGGGCGAAAAAGAGAGTTCCTACGACCGTTTTCAGGTCGAGGCCTGTTCGCGTTGCGGTATCTGCATCGACCCCTGCCAGTTGCAGAGCGTGCTGGGCGTTGACGACGTGCAGTCGGTCTATTTCCTGCGCGATCGCCGCTACGGAATGCTGCGCCGTGAAGTGGCAGACAATTGCCTGATGTGCGGCCGCTGCGTCGAAAAATGTCCGGTAAATATTGACCTCAATACCCTGAGGCTCAACTCGCGCGACGCCATGCACAACGTCCCCGACGAGCGCCGATACGACTACTTCCGGGGGCTCGACCGCTCGCAAGGTGCCGGTAAGGTAGGATACTTCGCCGGCTGCATGACCCTGTTGACGCCCCGCACCCTCACAGCCATGGAACGCATATTCACGGCTGCAGGCGACGAGGTATGGTGGGCCGACCGGGAAGGCGGCGTATGCTGCGGCCGACCGCTCAAACTCGCCGGCGAGACCGATTCGGCCCGACGGATGATGCGCTATAACACCGAGCTGTTCCGCAAGCACGGCATCACCACCTTAGTCACCTCGTGTCCGATCTGTCTGAAGGTATTCCGCGAAGATTACGATCTGGACGGCATCGAAGTGCTCCACCACTCGGAATACATCCTGCGTCTGCTGGAGACCAGACGCCTCACCCCCGACCGCCGCACAACGCGCTACACCTACCACGACCCTTGCGAGTTGGGACGCGGCAGTGGCATTTACGAGGCGCCGCGCACCGTGATTGAAGCCGTAGGCGAGCTGCTCGAACCTGCAGCAACACGCGAAAACGCCCCCTGCTGCGGCTCGTCGGTGGCCAACACGGCCATCTCCGACACCCAGCAGCTGCAAATCGCCCGCACGGTGACCGCCGAACTGGAAGATACGGGCGCCGAGGTGGTCGTGACAGCCTGTCCCCTGTGTAAAAAAGCCCTCGGGCGCGGCACGACACGCCCGGTGGCGGACCTAGCGGAAATTGTGGCTGAAAGCCTGAACTGACACAACAATATTGTCGTAATACACCCCGGTCGGGCCGAAAAATACCTCCTGCCCCGGATGTCCGGACCTTGCGGCAACAGACCGTTCGGCAATAAAGAGAACGGCCCGCTCCCGGATGGGAGGCGAGGTGTATCGTCGTTTATTAAAAAACTTAATTTTTTACTTGCGTAGAACAGATAAAGTATCTATTTTTGCATTGTGAAAAAAATAACGCAAAGTTTTACTCACAAATAATTTAACATCATGTCAAAAATCAAGATTGGTATCAACGGCTTCGGCCGCATCGGCCGCCTGGTGTTCCGTGCTGCCTGCACCAACGACAACATCGAGGTTGTCGGCATCAACGACCTGGTTCCCGTGGACTACATGGCCTACATGCTCAAGTACGACACCATGCACGGACAGTTCAAGGGTACGATCGCCTACGACGCCGAGAAGAGCCAGCTCATCGTTAACGGCAAGGCCATCCGCGTAACTGCCGAGAAGGACCCCGCCAACCTGAAGTGGAACGAGGTGGGCGCCGAGTATGTCGTTGAGTCGACCGGTCTGTTCCTGACCAAGGAGAAGGCCGAGGCCCACATCGCTGCTGGTGCCAAGTACGTCGTTATGTCGGCTCCCTCGAAGGACGATACGCCGATGTTCGTTTGCGGCGTCAACACCGACACCTACGCCGGTCAGAAAATCGTGTCGAACGCTTCCTGCACCACCAACTGCCTGGCTCCTATCGCCAAGGTGCTCCACGACAAGTTCGGCATCACCGACGGTCTGATGACCACCGTTCACTCGACCACCGCAACGCAGAAGACCGTCGACGGTCCCTCGATGAAGGACTGGCGCGGCGGCCGTGCCGCTTCGGGCAACATCATCCCCTCGTCGACCGGTGCCGCCAAGGCCGTAGGCAAGGTAATCCCCGAGCTCAACGGTAAGCTGACGGGTATGTCGATGCGCGTTCCGACTCTCGACGTGTCGGTTGTCGACCTGACGGTCAACCTCGCCAAGCCGGCCAAGTACGACGAGATCTGCGCCGCCATGAAGGCCGCTTCGGAAGGCGAACTGAAGGGTATCCTGGGTTACACCGAGGAGGCTGTCGTTTCGTCCGACTTCCTGGGTGACGCCCGCACCTCGATCTTCGACAAGGCCGCAGGTATCGCCCTGACCGACACCTTCGTGAAGGTCGTTTCGTGGTACGACAACGAGTGGGGCTACTCGAACAAAGTGCTCATGCTCATCGAGAAGATGGCTGCCTACAACAACAAGTAGTCGTCGCTTTCGATCATATTCAGGAGCGCCTGGCATAAGTCCGGGCGCTCCTTTTTGTTACGGGAGAGAGGGGGGGGGCACTGAAGGCATGAAGCTGCCGAAGAATCTTTTTGGCGGACCGAAAACCGCGGCAAGGGTGCAACGCAAAAAGCGTTGCCGCGATTCCTGGCTCGCGCTTCGCGCATCCGCCCCAGCCGGGATCGCGTGAATTATTGGCGAAACTCCGCGCAGCAGGGGCAAAGGCCCGCTTGCCTGAAAGCCGGGAGCTACCACCCAAACAGCCCTCGCGTGATTTCCCGTCGCATACGCAGAAGCCAGAGTGCCTGACGAGGACGCATCAACAAGCACAGCACCAGCGTCGCACCCCATTTGAATAGCTCCAACAGCCGGATTTTGAACAGCCGATGATGAATCTCGGCACGCAAACGCTGACTGCGGCCGACGTTATAGCACAAGCGCCGAAAATAACTCTCAGTGAGTTTCTCTGGCGGGATGATATGCCACATCACAGCACCGGGAACATACCAGATTACCTCGCCCCCCCAACGCATTCTCTCGAAAAGATCGTTCTCCTCACCGCCAATTAACTCGCGGCCCACGCGGCCCAACGAAACGTCGAACCCGCCATAACGCAGCGCCACAGCCCGGCGAAAAGCCATGTTACCGCCGCCCGGAACCCGTCCTGCCGGAAAGGGACGCACCCGCTCACCGAAGTCCATCGGATTAGCCACGGGCATCTCCGTATAAAAAGACATCCAGCCGGGTCGTGCCGTTTCATACTCGGCGATAATACGTCCGCCGGCGACTGTTGCCTCGGGATGAGCTTCGAAAAAAGCCATATAAGCTGCAATGAAGCCCTCGTCAATCCGCTCGTCATCGTCGATCGACGCCACCACATCGGCCCTGGCTTCGCGCAGTCCCCGGTTACGGGCATAAGAGACCCCGGGTTCGGATTCATAAACCCGGCGCAAGGCAAACCGAGGATGGGCCGCAGCAAATTCGTCGAACCGCCGGGCCGTGTCGTCCGTCGAAGCGTTGTCCACCACCACACACTCCCACAATGCCGGATCGACCGTCTGACGCACAACCGATTCGAGCGCCCGCAGCAACTGCAACGCCCGATTGTGGGTAGGGATAATAAGCGAAAGACGAATCATGGCACGAATGTAGCAATTTATTTCGCATTTTCCCTATCTTTGTCCGAAATCCAACAACACTATTCATGAACAAGTTCCTGCTTTCGCTGCTGCCCCTTTGTGTATTATGCACGCTTCATGCACCGGCCCAAAGCGTCGGATGGAGCCACTCCGTTGAGTCTACAGGCGAGGGGACCTACCGGATCATTCTCGAAGCCGCCATTGCTGACGGCTACCACATGTACGATATGGGACCCTATACGGACGGCCCCCATGCTACGCTCATCCGCTTTATCCCCGGCGAAGGTGCCGAGCTCGACGGACCCGTGGAGCAGCTCACGACACCTCATCGCTATTTCGACAAGACGTTCGACATGGAGATTGGCACCTTCGAGCACTCGGCCCGCTTCGCCCAGCGCGTGCGTCTGACTGCCCCGCAAGCGACCCTTCGGGCCGACATCACCTGGATGCTCTGCAACGACACCAGCTGCCTGCCTCCCGACGATGCAGAGCTCGGCATAACCGTTCCGGCAAGTGCCGAAGCGACGCTCTCTCCAGCCCGCGAAGCGGAAGCAAACACCGTTGCAACGAACAGCTCCCTTTGGGGCCTGATCGTCGAGGCTATACTCTGGGGATTCGCAGCCCTGCTGACCCCCTGCGTCTTCCCGATGGTACCGATGACCGTATCGTATTTCCTCAAAGGTGAGGGAGGCCCGGCACGGGGACGTCTGCGCGCAGCTCTCTACGGACTTTTCATCGTGCTGCTCTACACCGTGCCTATTGCCATCATCATCCTGCTTACACGCGTTCTCGGCGGCGAGGCAGTAACGGCCGACATCTTCAACTGGCTCGCCACGCATTGGCTTCCCAACGTGGTTTTCTTCCTGGTATTCATGATCTTCGCGGCGTCATTCTTCGGAGCTTTCGAGCTCACGATGCCCTCGTGGATGGTCAACAAAGCCGACGCCAAAGCCGACACCAAAGGTCTGGGCGGAATCTTCTTCCTGGCGCTGGTGCTGGTGCTGGTCTCATTCTCCTGCACAGGACCTATCGTCGGATCAGTGCTCATCAAATCCACCGCGGGCGAATTCTGGAACCCAATCGTCACAATGCTGGCATTCTCGGTGGCATTCGCCCTGCCATTCACTCTGTTCGCCCTGTTTCCCTCGATACTGGAAAAGCTGCCCCGAAACGGTGGATGGCTCAACTCGGTGAAGGTCGTGCTGGGATTCGTTGAAGTGGCCCTCGGATTCAAATTTCTGTCAGTGGCCGACCAGACCTACCACTGGGAGCTGCTCGACCGCGAAATCTATCTGGCCGTGTGGATCGTCACGTTCTCTCTGCTCGGGCTCTACCTGCTGGGCAAATTGCGTTTCGCCCACGACAGCGAGGTGACGCATATCGGCGTCGGACGACTGGCTCTGGCGATCGTAGTCTTTTCATTCGTCGTATACATGGTCCCGGGCATGTGGGGAGCCCCACTCAAAGGGCTTTCGGGCTATCTGCCGCCACTGGCAACACAGGATTTCATCCTGGGGGAAACATCCGTGACACCAGACCGACAGGCACCAGCAACAAAGGTCAAATACGGCGATTTCCTCCGCCTGCCCCACGGTCTGGAGGGATTCTTCGACCTCCAGGAGGCTGAAGCCTACGCTGCCAGGGTCGACAAACCCCTGTTCATCGACTTCACGGGACATGGCTGTGTCAACTGCCGCGAAATGGAGGCCCGCGTATGGTCCGACCCCGAGGTGCTGGCAATCCTGCGCAACGACTACGTGATCTGCGCCCTCTACTCCGACGACAAAAAAGTGCTCCCGGAAGCCGACTGGGTGACCACCGACACGGGCAAAATTCTCAAGAGCCTCGGCAAAATCAACGCCTACTACGCCCGCACCCGCTATGGAGCCAATGCCCAACCCTGCTACATTCTGCAAGGCCGCAACGGACAGGTGCTCGTACCACCCCGCGGCTATGACCTCGATGTGCAGGGATTCGTGGATTTTCTCAAAAGCGGGCTAAAAGCCTACCAACAGCAGCGCTGACCCGCTCCTTGCTCTGTCAAAAAAGCCTACACCGGAAACCCGGTGCAGGCTTTTCCGTTTCTCGGGACGGATGACCTACTTCTTCGAAGAAGTCGATTTCGCACGAGACGACGAAGCGGCCGAACGGCTGCCCGAATAGGAAGCCTTCGTGTCGCTCGACTTTTTCTGCGACTTGGCAGCGGAAGTTTTGCTGGCGTGAGCCGAGGCAGAGGTCGATTTATGGCCGACACTCTGACCGCTGCAGTTCGAATTTTTGATCTCTTTCATAACGCTTGAAATTAAAGGTTCGAACTCCTGCCTGCAAAATGCGCGCCGAAAAGGTCGGGAACATAAAAAAAGCGGGCAACTCCGCAAAGTTGTCCGCTTTGGTAGCAGGAGGAGGGTTGACTTCGCTGCGCTTGTCTTCGGTCTGTCGTCGTTCAGCAAAGTCCGGATCAATCCGGCTCTGCACTCTCTCCTAAGACCGTCCAAACCTACGGTTCTCGTCCTCCACATGAAAATATTAAACCGAAATGGAAGCAATGTGCTTCCATTTCGGTTTAGTAGCGGGAGGAGGACTCGAACCTCCGACCTCCGGGTTATGAGCCCGACGAGCTGCCAACTGCTCTATCCCGCGCTATATCTTCAGATAAGATCTATCGCTTTTGCGGGTACAAAGATAATGCAACTTTTCCGTCTTTCCAAATTTCGGGTAAAAAATTTCTCCACCTCTCCCGTAGCGTCAGCGAACTGCCGCCTTGGCACGTTTGGCCATGGCCGAAGCAAAGACAAAGGCGTTGAGCTCGGGGTTATCGGCATGAAGAATGTCGTCCTTGGTGCCCTCCCACCACTTGCGACCCTCGTGGATATAAACGATCTTTTCGCCGATCTCCATGACGGAGTTCATGTCGTGGGTGTTGATGATGGTGGTGATGTTGTACTCGTGCGTGATTTCGTGGATCAGGTTGTCGATGACAATCGAAGTCTGGGGATCGAGGCCTGAATTAGGCTCGTCGCAAAAAAGATACTTCGGGTTGAGCACGATAGCCCGGGCGATGGCCACACGTTTGATCATGCCACCCGACAGTTCGGCCGGGTAAAGGTGGTTGGCATTCTCCAGCTTCACGCGCCGCAGACAGAAGTTCACACGCTCCAGTTTCTCGGCCTCCGACTGCCTGGTGAAAAGGTCGAGCGGCAACTTGACGTTCTCCTCAACCGACGAGGAGTCGAGCAGCGCCCCGCCCTGAAAAATCATACCGATATCCTTACGGACGGCCTTGCGGTCGCGGAACGTCAGAGCTGTAAAATCCGTCTGGTCGTACCACACACGACCTTCGTCGGGTGTATGCAGTCCCACAAGGGTCTTGAGCAGTACGGTTTTACCCGAGCCGCTGCGACCGATGATCAGATTGGTTTTCCCGGTCTCAAATGCGACGCTCACGTCGTCGATCACACGACGTCCATCGAACGACTTGACGATATGTTCGGCGCGTATCATATCAGAAGAATCTGCGTAAGCATGAGGTTGAAGATCATGATGACCACAGAGCTGACCACCACAGCCCGCGTCGACGCGGCGCCCACTTCGAGCGAATTGCCCTTGGCATAATAACCAAAAAAGGCCGAAACCGAAGCGATGATATAAGCGAAGACCGCTGTTTTGATAAGCGAATAAGTGATCGAATAAGGCCGGAAATCCATCAACAGACCGTCGACATAATCCGCCGGAATCATGATCCCCGTAAGATAAGATATGGCCCAGCCGCCCGTAATACCGATAACGATCGAGAGAATCGTCAAAAACGGGAAGAAGAGCACGGCCGCGACGATCTTGGGCAGGATAAGATAAGATGCCGAATTAACGCCCATGATCTCCAAAGCGTCAATCTGCTCCGTAATACGCATCGTACCGATCTCGGAGGCGATACTCGATCCGACCTTACCGGCCAGAATCAGGGCGACGACCGTAGACGAAAACTCCAGAATCATCGTCTCGCGCGTAGCATATCCCACCAGCGAGCGGGGAATAAAGGGCGACTCGAGGTTGATACACATCTGAAGCGTGATGACGGCACCGATGAATACCGAAATGATGGCCGTCAGACCAATCGAGTCGACTCCCAGCGCCTCCATTTCATAAATAATGCGACGACGATAAATCGCCGCCTTCTCCGGCCGGGAAAAGACCTTGGCCATCAGGATGAAATAACGCCCTATAGGGGCAAAAAGACGGAGCATAGACTATCGGTCGTTTTGAGAATCGGTGGTCTCCTCGAACTCAACATAATCGCCCACGTCGTCAGAGACTCGTTTTTCGGGCGTGGCGGTAGTTTTGCGCACCTCAACATTCCCCTCCCGGGCATACTGCCGGGTCCGCGCGAACGGGTCTCCAGCTCCCGGTCCGAAACCGCGGAATTGCCCCTCCAGATCGCGACGCAGGCGGTAGAGGCGCCAGCGAAACAGAAACGCCAGGATCCCAACCAGCAAAACAAGACCCAGAAACAGATACAAGATGAATGCAGCGATGCCCTTCAACAGAGCCGGAGCGACGAGCGCCAGAATGACGACGCACAAAACGAACAACGGATTACGCTGCACGAATGAGGCGAAGGCATCGACCAAGGCGGCAAAAAATCTCATGACGGAAACTCTTTGTTGGAACATCACAAAGGTAGCCAAAATTAGGCAATTATCAATATTTATTGTAAATTTGATGCCCAAACGCGGCGACCGCAGCCGAGAGGTTGCATTGTGGGCCTTCGCGCTGCGAAGGCGGAGGCTCGCAAAAAACACGACGGGCCCCGCAGGCTCCGTCCCGAAAACAGATACTTTGCTGCCGCTCCGGATAACAAAGCGGGGTAATTTTTAACTTTTCATTTTTAATTATGCTCTCTCGCCTGACCGCCATTTCGCCCATCGACGGGCGCTACCGCAACAAAACGGAGAAACTCGCCGACTATTTCTCCGAGCAAGCCCTGATCCGCTACCGCATCCGTGTCGAAATCGAATATTTCATCGCCCTGTGCGAGCTGCCACTACCCCAGTTGTCCGGCGTTGACCGTTCGAAATTCGCGGCGCTGCGCGCCCTCTACCTCGATTTTTCACCAGCTGATGCCGAGCGCGTGAAGGAGATCGAAGCAATCACCAACCACGACGTGAAGGCTATCGAATACATCATCAAGGAGAAGATGGAGGCTCTCGGAATGGGCGACTGCAAGGAGTTTGTCCACTTCGGCCTCACATCGCAGGACATCAACAACACATCAATCCCCCTCACGATCAAAGAGGCGCTCCACGACGTCTACTACCCCGCCACAGAGCAGGTGCGCAACAAGCTGGCCGCCCTGGCCGAGGAGTGGCGCACTGTGCCGATGCTGGCCCGCACCCACGGGCAGCCCGCCTCCCCAACGACCTTAGGCAAGGAGCTGCTCGTATTTGTCGAGCGTCTCGATAAACAACTGGCCATGCTCCGCGCCATTCCTGTGCCGGCCAAATTCGGCGGCGCAACGGGCAATTTCAACGCCCACCACGCAGCCTACCCCTCGATTGACTGGGTGGCGTTCGCCAACCGTTTCGTCGGCGAGACACTCGGCCTGAGCCGCTCGCAGTACACCACCCAGATCGAACATTACGACAACTTGGCTGCCATCTTCGACGCCCTGAAGCGCATCGATACGATTCTCGTGGACCTGGCGCGCGACATGTGGATGTATATCTCTGAAGAGTACTTCAAACAGCGGATCAAGGCCGGCGAAGTAGGATCGAGCGCCATGCCTCACAAAGTTAACCCTATCGACTTCGAGAACGCCGAAGGCAATCTTGGCATCGCCAGCGCCATCTATGAACATCTGGCAGCCAAACTACCCGTCTCGCGCCTCCAGCGCGACCTGACCGACTCGACCGTGCTGCGCAACGCAGGAGTGCCAATGGCCCACTCGATCATCGCACTGCAGTCGCTGCTGAAAGGCCTGGACAAACTGATCCTCAACCGGGAGGCCCTCGATCGCGACCTCGACGAGAACTGGGCTGTGGTGGCCGAAGGCATTCAGACCATTCTGCGCCGCGAAGGCTATCCCAAGCCCTACGAAGCACTCAAGGCCCTGACCCGTACCAACGCACATATCACAGCCGAAACGATCGCAGCCTTCATCGAAACGCTCGACGTAGCGGAATCAGTCAAGAAAGAGCTGCGGGCACTCTCCCCGGCGACCTACACCGGGGTGTTCCGATAACCCCGCCCCCAATGCCGGGGGGGGCGAGCGCTGTTCCCTGTGGGCGCAATTATCGCACAAAACCGAAAAACCTGCAACGCCCTGTTGCAGGTTTCTTCGTTTGGCACGGGCTTTGTACCTCTTTCGGTCAACTGCGGATCAGCAACCGCAGTGAGGTTTCTTCATTTATTTAAGTTTGGGTTAGTAGTTTTAGGAGGGCAACCTCCGAAGGCAGCAGGCAATCGCGACGATTCCCTGCTGTTTTTTTATGCTCACCCGACAATGCCCGCAAAAATCAACTTTCTGGCCCTTGCCTGTAAGTGAACGTACAACATCCGGGAAAAATTCTTTTTCCCGGATGTTGTGGTATACCGTTTCTCTGAAAGGTTACTTCGCTTCCTGGAAAACGAACGGAGTGGACGGAATAAATTCGGAGGAGGTATTCCCGACGTATCGTTTGCCCGATGCGGGATCAATCATGCCTACCGGGGCGCCTTCTGAGAAATTCAGTTCGTTGAAATCCACCCAGATAAGGTATGGGTAGAGCACCGATTCATAATAATAGACACGGTTTTTCTGATCAGCAACCGTGAGCCAGCGGGTCGACGAGATGTTCGGCTCGGCGGGTGTGCTGATACCCAGGGGCACCGACACATTGCGGATGACACTGAATACCGAGGCAACGGCCAGCCGGGTGTCGTCGGTCTTCGGTATCGAGCCGATATAGAACGAAGCGCGCACAAATCGGTCGGCAGCACGGTTGGTGCCCGGCAGAAAAACCAGTCCTCCGATGCTGTTCCAATAGTCGTCAAGCGCCAGCTGCTGTTCGAAAACGGGTGAATTGGTCATTACCGTATAGGCCGGGCTGTGGTGAATGGCAAGTTTGCCGTCGATGTATTCGAGAATGGCGCTGTCGCCCGTGGCGTCCGAGATTGACAAGTGGAGTGCCGCCATCCTTGTTCCGTCGGGCATCAGGTCCGAAACCACGTCGAACCGGTCGCCGGAGAATGCCTTGACAGCCTCGTCCACGGTGGCAAAATTATCCAGTACGTATTGCGTCCATGCTGCGACCGAAAGTGCCGGCCTGTCGGTCGTGCGGACAGGGTATTCCGATTCTGCCAGCCACAGCAAATTGGCGGCCAAGCCCTTTTCGTTCATGCCGTCGGTGGTGCAGATGTCGTAGGCCGAGGTGACGACGCTCCCGTACTTCGATGTCCATTCCAGCGAATTGGCGCCCGCCGCACCGTTGCGCCGCATACCCCGCGGGAATACCCACAGCTTGCTTTGGGGGTCTTCTTTCCAGTCCATTGTCCGGCCCGTCAATACGGTCTGCTCCGGCCCGGCGTATACTACTCTCGTGCACATTTCCGCTCTCAGTTCACTCCATGCCACCACTGTCAGCAGCACTGCAAGGATTCCTTTTCGTGTCATAGCTCCTTTTCCCTGCAAATTCGGTGCTATAGTGCTCCGCGCACCATTACGGCCCGAATGAAAAACAGTCGCCAGACTGCCAAGCCGCAGCTCCCGGATGCGGAGGCTCGCCAAAATCTGCTCGTTCTCCGCTGGCTGCTGACTCGAAAAACGACAGTGCAGACGCTTGTTTTGCTCCTGCTTGCCCGGCAAAGTCCGCAAGATGCACAAAAAAAGCGGCGGACTAAAAAGTCCGCCGCTGTCGCTTGCCTTTTCTTTGTGGGAGCTGAGGGATTCGAACCCCCGACCCTCTGCTTGTAAGGCAGACGCTCT
>CAJUIE010000020.1 GCA_910586375.1 uncultured Alistipes sp.
GGGGCTTGCCCTCCTCCTCGGCGTAGAAACGCAGGTTTTCGAGCAGCAGCACCTCTCCGGGCTTCAGATTCTTAGCCATTTCAGCGGCCTTGTCGCCCATGCAGTCGCCGGCGAACATGACCTTCGTACCGAGGTTTTTCTCTATGGCCGACACGATTTGTTCCAGCGAATATTTGGGATCGGGGTTCTTTTTGGGACGTCCCATATGCGACATCAGAATCACCGAGCCGCCTGCGGCCAGCACCTTCTTGATCGTCGGCACGGCCGCACGGATGCGGGTGTCGTCGGTCACATGGCCCTCGGCATCGAGGGGCACATTGAAGTCTACGCGGATGAGGGCGCGCTTGCCTTTGAAATCGTAGTTGTCGATCGAAATCATAGAGGTTTGATTTTGAATTATTTCGTTAAGTGCTTTTCTCGGTTGGAAACGCCGCAAATTTAATAAAAATTTTCAATAAAACGTTCCTCGGGGGGCGAAAATTGCGTGACCGAAATTGAAGGTCAGATACATGTTCTTCCAGCCGCTGAAGTCGTACTTGGTCAGCGCCAGGCTTACGGGACCCAGCGGCGTATGGTAGACCAGCGACGCTTCGGTAATGGAGTGCCCATGTTCGTCTGTCCGGCCCGGGGTGGTGGGGAAGCCGTGTTTTGAGCGGAACAAGGCATAAAATCCCAGACGGAAGAAGAAGTTGGATGTCAGGTCGAAGGTGGGCATGACGCCCGCTGCGGCGAACTTATTGGCCCGGAAATCGGGCATGTAAATCATCTGCGCATGGGGCACGGGGGCATAAACGGGCATGGACAGCAGCGTAGCTCCTGCTGTCGTGAAGCGCGGGTGGTTGGTGCAGACCGCGTCGAAGTTCAGACCCAGCGAGAACCACCGGCAAGCGGGCATATCGAAGTAGGCATCCCACGAAAGCCGTGTGCCGAACCACTGGCGTGTCGTGCTACCTACAGGGCGGTCTGCCCCGGCAGGCTCGTAGCGGTCGCGTCCGGTTACATAGATTGCCGAGAACTCCAGAGCCGATCCCCGCCGTGGGTAGATCGCCTTGTCGAGGGTATTGCGCTCGGCTTCGATCATCATGCCTACAAACGGAAAGCGTGTGCGGTCAGTGCCGGCCGCTGCGGGTTGTTCGGTATTGTAGCTATAGCTGGCTCGGCCGCCATTGGCCCTCAGTGTCAACATACTGCGTCGCGTGAGTGGCATTCCGGCGCCCACTGAGAGGAAGTTGTCGCTGTTCTTGACCGGCTGCGTGTTGTCGACTTCGGTCAGGTGGCCGAAGGCCCCGTGGCGGAAGTTCCGTGCGGCGAAGACGTAGGAGAAGTCGATCAGGAGGGGGCGCCGCAGGTAAAAGTCGGTGCGCCCGCCTATCTGGCCCCATGTGTAGAGGGGTCCGAGGTAGAGGTCGATGCCCGCCTGCTGCTCTACACGTCCGACGCGTTTGTAGGTCAGGCCGAGATAAGCCTGGTTGAAGGGGGTCGATGAGACGTTGCCGCCTGCCGTGAGCCGGAAGTCGGGCTTGCTGCTCAGCCGGGCCCGAAACGAATAGCGCTGGCGGAGCGAGTCATAGTGTACTTCGGGGAAGTCCATCGTAAAGTCGCCGTCGGCCAGTTCGCCGAAGAGGTTGTCGCGTAGTTCGCCGAACTTCATTTGTCGCTGTACACCGGGTGTGTGCCGGTCGACCAGCACGAAGTTGCGGATGTAAGAGAGCTGCGCCGACGAAAGCCCTTCGAAGCGGTAGTCGTCGAAGAGCAGCGGCGGGCACGTCTGGCGGAAGCGTTCGCGCCGGGTGGCATACTCTGCGGGTGAGCAACGGGCGGTGATCTGTTCCAGAATCTGCGGCAGGGCCTCCCGGGCATCGGCATAGCCCGCATCCATGATGGCGTCGGCCTGGTCGAAGTCGAGCATTCCGACCTCTATGCCGCGGCGGATCGTCACGCTCCGCTCCTCAGGCAATGTGTAGTCGGTCTCCTGCATGGCCAGCATAAAGGCTTGATCCAGGAGGTTGCTCTTCTCGGTGGGCGGGGCGTTGCCGCTGGTGCAGATCGACCCGATGATCAGCGCGGGCCGGAACACCTCATCCAGAGAGCGCCACGGGAAGTTATCGAAGATACCACCGTCGTAGAGCAGCATCGAATCTTTCTTCATGGGCTTGAATACCAGAGGAATGGACATCGACGAGCGAACTGCTTCGGCCAGGTCGCCCTGGCGGATGACCACCTTTTGGCGGTGGTTCATATCGCTGGCTACGCACAGGAAGGGCACCATCAGGTGGTCGAAGTCGCCTTTTGCGGCGGCGGTCGCCGGGGCGAACAGTTCCGTGAAGGCCATGTCGATCTGGGTCGAGGCGATCAGGTTGGTGGGCACCCGGAGCTTGCGTTTGGGGTCGGTCAGATCGAAACGCAGGCTGAGCATCGAGGGTGTGCGGCTCTTCTGCCGGCAGTAGGACATGTAACGTACGGGGTCGATACGTCCCGAGACCCACTCCCTGACAACGCCCGAGTCGACAATGGCCCGCATTTCGGCTGGCGAATACCCGGCTGCGTACATTGCTGCGACGATCGAGCCCATCGAGGTGCCCGCGACATAGTCGATCGGCACGCCGGCCTCTTCCAGGGCCTCTAAGACGCCGATGTGGTAAAGCCCTTTGGCACCACCGCCACTCATGACGACACCCACCCCGCGGCGCGTAGTGTCGGCGCTGCGTTCTTGTGCCTGGGCGACGCCGCACAGGAGCTGTGCCGTCAACCAGACGGTCGTTATGCAACACACCAAACGATTCATGTCGATAAGTTTTTTATGTCTGTTTGCCGGAATCGGCCGACCCGCGCCCTCATTTCAGCCAGATCGTCCAGCTGGTGCCGTCGATTTTCGTGAAGGCTATCCGGAGGTCATCGCCCGCATGGAGCCCTGTACGGCGCATGATCTCCTCGGTCGGCAGCGGAAAGTCTCGCTTGATGATTGTGACGCCCCTGCCGTGCAGCACGCGTTTCAGACCGCGGGGATCGTAGGGTTCGATCCGTTCGATGGCGAAAACCTTGCCGATTGCCTCCCGGGGTTCTTCTGCTGCGAATCCGAAGCCGTTGTCGCTCCAGATATGGGCCATGCCCGTCAGGTGGAGGCGAGCCAGTCGTGCTTTCTGCAACGCCACGTCGGGCACTACGAGCCAGTGGTAGCCCGCCGCCCCGAAGTGTCCGGGGTGCGGGGGTGGGGGTGTGTCGGCCGGAATCGTGAAGCTGCGTTTGCCGCTGTGGCTGTTCAGGGCCGTGGCCGTAATCTCCGGACCCGAGCCGTCGTCGTGGATCATTACTTCCTTACACTCTCCGTTCAGCGATACGACCTCTACCCGCGCTTTAGGGAAGAGGCGAAAGGCTTCGTCCACGTCAAAAAGCGGTGAATTTTTTAGACAGAGACGCTTTGTTACCCGCTGGATGAGGGGCCGCAGCGCTGGAATAGGGGGCGAGCAATCCTCCAGTTTTACCAACTTGCGGCCCTCGGCAGATCGTCGGTCGGGGTCGGCATACACCCAGTCGAAATGCTCCCTGGTCTGAGCCAGAAAGTTTTCTGCCGACATCGCCACAACATCGATATTTTTTGCGCCCAACCTCCGGAAGTTTTCGCGGGCCACGGTGGCCAGCACTTCGTCGCGTTCGAGCGTCACCACGCGGCGGAAACGGCGCGATAGGAAAAGGGTGTCGACTCCCAGGCCGCACGTAAGATCCAGCACTGCCTCGCCTTCGATCTGCTTGTGGGCGGCGCATGCCTCGCTCGATGCCTGCTCGAAGGCTCGTGGAGGCAGGATGCACTGCGCTGCGGCGTAGGAAGGGAGCTTCCCGGCAGCGCGGGCAAGGTATTTCACTTGCGTGGCCACGAGCCGGGCGCAGGGAACGTGCCTGTCGAGTGCTACCTCCTCGGGATTTCGTCCCCGGGCGGCAGCTATGGCCTGCTGCACCTCGTCGGTGAGCAGGAGGGCATATTCGTCGGCGGTTATCACGAAGGCAAATGTACGCTTTTTTTCGGTTTGCGGCACCATGCGGTGGCCGTAAGGAGAATGAACAGCAGGTAAATCGCCGCTGTCGCTCTGTCTGAAAGCGTATATTCGACGGTGCTGCAGGGGGTCGACGCGGTGAGGCGGGCCAGGGTGTTGAGCGCTTCGGCAGCCCCTTCGGCGATGGGCCGAAGCGCGAAGGCTGAGACTGGCAGGAGCAAAACCATTATGCCGCCCGTGACGACGACACCGGCCAGCGGAATGACGATTGGGTTGAGCAGCACTCCCGCCACCGGGACGATGCCGAAGGTGTGTGACACGAGGGGTGCCGTGGCTGCTGAGGCGCAAAGACCGATGCAGAGAGCCCCGATCGCTGCGTCGGGCAGCTTGTAGCCCGTTCGGAGCTGCCGGCAGAGGGGCACGCCCCATGCCAGAATTGCCGCCACAGCCACGAACGAGAGCTGAAAACCTATATCGCCAATCCATGCGGGGTGCCACAGCAGCATTCCGAATGCCGCGGCGGCCAGTGCATTCATCCCGACGTACTCTGATCCCGAGGCCAGAGCTCCTTGCAGCAGGGTACACATCACGGCGGCCCTTACGGCGCTGGGCGTGAATCCGGTGGCTGCGACGTAGAGCCATACAACCACCACGGCCAGCAGGTTGCGCAACAGATGCCCCCGGTGCAGCAGCGTCAGCAGATGGAGCGCGAGGTTGACCACCAGAAAGACGATGCCCGTGTGGAGCCCCGATACGGCCAGCAGGTGCGACGTTCCGCTGTGGGCATAGGCAGTGCGTAGTTCGGGAGCGATGCCACTGCGGTCGGCCACGGTCATGGCCCGGACCACGGCGCCTGCGTCGTTCTTGAATCCTGCTTTGCGGAGCCGTTCGGCCGCGCTTCGGTGCAGCCCGATGTGTCTGGCCTCTCTGCGTTCGAGAATGCGCCGCTGTGAGAGGTAGAGTACGCCTGCATAGCCGCGACGGATCATCAAACGACGGTAGCTTTCGGGACCCCGCAAGGGGTGCAGCGTCGCTGTGCAGCAGAGCCGTTCGCCGCCACTAAGGGGCGTGCGCGAGTCGCTTCTTACGATTATGCGGTCATCTGCGGGATGCCAGCTCCCGTCGGCGGGGTTGCGCCACGCTGTAACGATTGCGTTGGCTGTCGTGTAATGTTCCCGGGAGGAGGGGATGCCATCGATGTCTATCTCCCACAGACATTCCACCTGCTGCGGCACGCTTCGTCGGGGTGTGTGGAGCTCGCCTGCACCGAATCCGGCTACGAAGAGCAGCGTGAACAACGCTGCCGGGGAACGCAGCAGCAGAGCTATAATTCCGCATACCGAAAAAGCCCCGGCCAGAAACCACAGAGGCAGCGTGCTGTATTCCGCCGCGACGATTCCTGCGGCCAGCGGCACCAATAGCTTCAGCATGGGCATCCGGTCGAGGCGTTCGTGCAGCAGGGCCAGGTCGTAGTTCACGATTTACAGTTTTTTGTCGGGGTCGACGCCCGTTTACGCGGGCCGTAGCCAGCGATGGCGACGCAAGAATTGCGAGCCTTCGCAGCCGGGGGCACGGCTCGCACCGGCTCTGTCGGAGCCGGAACTTTTTCGAAAAAAGTCTCGCTACTCCTTCGGCGGGTAGTCGAGCGGTGCGAAGAACTCGGCGAGGGTCAGGCCGTAGAAGCGGCAGAATATGGCGATGGAGTTGATCGAGGGGGTGTAACGTCCCGATTCGAAATGGGGAATATCCAGTTTGGTGTTCTCCATGACATATTCCTGGGAGTGGCCGTGCTCATGGCGAAGCCGCTTCATGCGGTCGACGATCGTGCGGTTGAGTATTTCGTCGCGTCTTTGTTTCATTTGACGCAAATGAATGAATCTTTACCGCATTTGATACTGGTGCATGCACCATAAACAGCCCGCACGCCGGAATTTCTCCGACATGCGGGTTCGTTTTACCGAAACAGTTCCCAACCGCGCTCCACGTCGGCCATCGAGGCGTCGACGCCGTTTTCTACACGTGATATGGCCGCTGCTATGGCTGTCATCGTTTGTCGGCAGCGGGTGTCGATCTTCTCGTCAGGGCCTATGCCTGTGCGATTGCACACGGCGCGGATATAGCAGTCGGTGCGGTTCTCCGACGGAGGGGCCCAGCGGGTAATCATCCCCGCGATGGTGTCGAGCCCGTGCCGCGTACGATAGGTATCGAGCAGCACGAAAATGGCTCGGTAACCCCAGGCCATCGTTTCGAACTGCTTGAATGCCGGGTCACGGGAGGGCTGTACTTCGCCCCGGTAGCGTACGCCCGAGCGCCGGATGTTGCCCGGGTTGCGGTTAGCGAGTCCTCGTGCCATGACCGTCAAGCAGGATGCCGCCTGCGACTGTCCGGCGGGCGAGGATGTCGTTATCGGGATCATAGAGCGGGAACTCCTTCGTATGGGTGCGCAGGTACTCTGAGACGCGGTGCAGCAACGTGCGGGCCTCCTGCAACAGCTGCGTGCGCAGATTGCGGAGCGCCTCGGTGCTGGCCGGCTGGCCGCAGACGGTTTTGGGTGCGGCAGTTCCGCAGCGGTCGGTGTGGATATCGAGGCGGGGTTGCAGAGCTGCGCGTGTGAAGAGTGCTGTGGGGGCTGCCAGATAGTCGTCGCGCAGAGCTGCGTGATCGCCGTTAAGCAGCGCTTCGTGGAGCTCGCGACCGATGACGGGCACGATCCATCGCTCTTCGGCGGCGGCGATGTCGATTTCGGAGACCGACGACGGCGGAATCGCTCCATCGGGAAAAGCCAGCTCGACGACCCGAACCGGAGAAATGAGTGTTTTCATATCAATCGATGCTTCGGATGTTGTACTTGGTGATCTCCGACAGGAAAGCTTGCTGCTTCGGGTCTTCGGGGTCGTAGTCGAGACCGTCGGCCTTGCGGGCCTCCCAGACCTTCATGTAGATGGGTTTCGAGCGCGTCGGTGGACGGTTGACGATTTCGAGCGACGAAGCATCGAGGTTCAGCACCGAGGCGATCACTTCGCGCATGGGTTCCAGCAACTCGGCCTGTTCGCCCAGGATTACGGTGTTGAGTGCCACCTCGTATTCGTGGAGGATGCGTTCGGCACTGAATCCGCCTGAGTAGTCCAGCCCGCTCAGTGTGCGGAACCACGAATGCGCTACCACGATGTCGCCCACGGCCTGCTCATGCAGTGCCTGCCAGTCGCCCTCGTTCTGCGAGGAGATGGGTATGAAGCGGGAGTTGTCTGTTTTGCCGTCGCCGTCGCGGATGACGAACATCACCTGACCGGGGTTGCCGGCGAACTTTTGCTCGGCCAGTCGCACGATACGATCGGCCTCGGCCTCGCTGTCTACGGCTGAGTCGAGCATCAGCACGCCCGAAAGCTGGAATGAGTTGTCCAGCCGCGAGATGTTCCAGCGGTCGGTCTTGTAGGCTATGGCCGAGACGTTGAATCCCGCGATGTAAGGCGGTACGCCGTAATGGGAGAACATAGGCTCGTAGTCCTTGTAGTGGACTATGGCGCGCAGCGTTCCGTCATCCTGTTTCTCGAAGGCGGGGTAGAGGGGCAGCGTACGCGCTTCGGAGGGGTTGAAGGTGGTCCAGTCGTGGTGCAGCAGGATGTGCTTTTCGTCGCGGGCTATGCGGCAGCGCGAGGCGTCCTGATGCCAGAAGGCCAGAAAGGTGTGCTTTTCATCGGTGGCGATCTCCAGAAAAGCATTGCCGAAAAGGGCTTTGTCGAAGGCCAGCTTGTTGACCACCTGACGGAGGCTCTCTCCCTGACCATTCACCCGGTCGATGAAGCTCCTGAGGCGGGGCGTACGCTCCTCGTCGCAGACAAATCCCTTGCCCGAGATGTAGTCGGCCTTGTCGTTGATGATGCGGCGGTGGGTGGTTGAACGTCGGGCCATCAGGGCCAGGGCGCAGGGGAATAGGTTATCGTCGCCCCAGCGCCAGAATTTGTCGCTCTCGACACGACCACGGCCCAGTGCCACAAAGGGCTGCGTGCGGTTGGTGATCCCCACGGCCGTGCGGTATCTTTTTTTCTTGTTCATTTTGGGTTCTTGAGGTGAAAAGTGAAAAGTTTTCGGAAGGGCCGGAGACTGCGGAGTGGACGCGCGAAGCGCGGGCCTCCGCGGGGCGAAGGCTCCGGCCCGCCCGACCTGTGGTCGGAATTTTCGGCCCGAAAAAAAACGCCGCAGAGGCCCCAAGACCCCTGCGGCGGCCACTTTTAGGCGAGGTGGGCGTAGCTTACGAGCGTCTCGTCGAGGATGTCGCATCCGGCCATGAAGACGGCCCGCTGGCGGTTCTCCATCTGGTCGGGGTTGTACCACATGCGCACTTCGTTGCCGGGGAAGTCGGCCGTGTTGACGGCCAATACCAGGTTGCGGCGGTCGGTCAGCAGGCAGAACGACTTGGGGTAGGAGGTCCCCGTGAGGTAGTTGCCCAGACGGACGTCGACTACCGGGATGCCGTGGTAGGCCAGGCCCTGACGCCCGTCGACAGTGCCCGAGTAAGCGGCATCCACGCCCTTCGAATCGAGGTACTTTTCGTAGAGGAAGTAGAGGTCCGACGTCACGAAGAAGGTCAGCTGGCCCTCAGCTTTCATGTCCTGAATACGTGTGTCGGCGTTTTTCCACAGGTCGTCGAAGAGCTCCACGACGTAAGCGGGATCGGTCAGTGCGGTGCTCTGGAACGATTTGTCGTAGAAGGCTTCGGCCGTCACGCCTGCATCGAGTGCGCGGAGGAAGCCATTGAAGGTATTGTAGCCCGACGAAGCGGCCGTGTTGCCCACCCACATCGTCGCGCGGATGTTCTCGGCGACGGCCTGCCGGAAGAGGGCCGTTTCGGCCTGTTCGAGCTCCGAGCCCGTCAGGTCGTCCATGTTCACGTCGGCGCGGGCCGCGATCTTTTCGTAAACCATCGAGAAGTAGTCGGCTGCGGAGAATCCCAGCTCGGCCTTCACGCGACTGAGCGAGAGGGTTTTCTGGTATTTGGTCGCAGCGGCGCCTCCCGACCACCCGGCAGCGGTGTACTTCTGGAGGATGTTGCGCTGGCCGTCCCATAGCTGGACGGTCGTCGGTACGGGCATGTTATATAATACCCTTACGCCTAACTCTTCGGCCGAAGGGCCGGTCAGGAAGGGTCGGAAGAAGATGGTGTCGAGTTCGGCACCGGTGTACTGTTTGGGATTTTCAAGAAAACTCATGATTTTGAAAAGGTTAAAAGTGAAAGGTTAAAAGTGGGTTGGAGATTGCGGAGGCCTTCCTGTCCGAAACCGGACATTTACTTGCGGAACAGCTTTGCATCTTCGGCGTAGGCGCGCTGGTTCGCCGATGGGGAGGCTTCGCCGTGCGAAGGGTCTTCACAGGAGCGGGTGCGGGTTGGGACAGCTTGTCTGAACGCCTCTTCGGAGGCGGACGTGCGGCTGGTCCGGGCTGCTGGGGTCTGGTCGAAATGCAGGATGTTACGGTCTTCGGGCATCGTCTCGCCAGGCCGCAGACCACAGCGGGCGAGCAGACGCTCCCAACCGCGGGTGATGTTGCGCACTACGGGTAAGGCGGGTTGCTCTTCGGTGCCGATGATCTTGTCGGCCAGACCTGCCCCTACAGCTTCTTCGGGCGAGAGCCAGCGGCCATTGCCGTTGTTCTCTGACATCAGGGCTTCGAACTCCGTTGCCGGGCGGCCCGAGCGGCTGGCATAAAGCGCTGCCAGCCGTTCGTCGGTCTGACGCAGCAGCTCGATCTTCGCGGATAGTTCCGCGGCGTTTCCTTCCGTGGTACAAAGTGCCGTGTGGATCAGGTAGAGAGCGTTGGCCGATATTTCGCGGCACCCCTCTGAGGCGGCTTGGGCAATGATCGTTGCTGCCGATGCCGTGTAGCCGTAGCAGCGGGTCGTGATGCGGGCGCCGGTCTGGGCTAAGGCATCGTGGATCAGCAGGGCGTCGTTGACGTCGCCTCCCGTCGAACGGATTTCGACCACGATTTCCGGAGCTTCGATCTCTGCGATGCGGGCCAGGGCCTCGCGAAATTTCTCGTAGGTGGCTACTCGGCTTTCGGGAGCGTCGAACTGCCACTCTTCAGGTACGCCGATCGTGCCTTCGATCTCGATCAGGCACTTGTCGGCTTCGTTGCGGATTTGGATTTCCGACTTCATAGAAAAAAAGTGAAAGGGTTTCGAAAAGTGAAAGGTTTTTTCTGCCTTTAGGCAGGCAAGCCGGAGCCACGCCGGGCGTAGGCTTGCAACATATCTGCGATAATGTTGCGTCGCCTCCGCTGGCTCCGACTTGCGAGGGCAATTTTTAATTTTTAATTCCTTGCCCCGCCTCACCCCTCTAATAGCCGGTCGAAGAGACATTCGACCGAGCCTTTTGAGGGGTCGTAGTTGCCGATTTCGCGGATTGTGGCTCTGATGGTCCCGCGGCCTGTGTCGATCCGGAATACCGAGCGGAGCTCCGGACTTTTCGTGTCGGCGATGGGCAGGGCCGCAAATTCGTGAGGGGTTATGCACAGGTGAATCCCGATGGACTCACTCTCTGATTCGCGGGCCACCTGTCGGTCGTAGTAGCGGTGGAGTCCTTGTGCTCCATCACGGTCTTCGAAGCAGAGCGTGAAGGGCTTCGTCGTCTGGTCGCCTGTGAAGTGGAAGGCCGCCAGCGGGTAGGAGGCCTCGTTCGACGGATAGCCCCAGCGCTCTCCTTCGGGCAGGGGGTGGAGTCCCATGTAGCGGACGATACGGGGGGAGAAGTTGGTCCCGTCGTCGTTGAGGACGTCGCGGTCGCCTACTTGCAGCAGCCGGGCAGAGGGGGCGTTGTTGTAGTGACCCGCGGTCGAAAGCGTGGGGAGGAAGAGGGGGTTGCGGATTACCTCTTCGCCCTCTTTGGCGGCGCAGGAAGTGGTCTGTGTCGTCCAGGTTCCCAATTGCGTGTCGTTCTCCGTGTCGAATCGGGTGACGGCACCATCGCCGGGCTGGTAGCACCAGCTCCGTGTCTCGTGGATTTCGGGGGCGATGTCGGTCAGTGCTACGGGGTGGGCAAAGTCGGTGCGTGCACGCCAGTCTGCTTCGGGACCCGAGCCGCAGAGGTCGTCGGCCGGCTCCATACGCACCGTGGCAGTGGTCTCGTCGGTCAGAAAACGCAGGTTGAAGAGGTGGGCCACGGCCTTCAGTAACTCCGACTGGCGAATGCGGTGGCGGGCTACGTCGTTGAACGTGAGTGTCGCCCCGTAGCCGGGAGCCGAGAGGAAACACGGCCGCAGCGAGCATCTTTTGTCGAGAGTCAGCTTCATGCCTGCTTCGGCTCCGAAGAAATGGATCGTGTGGAAATACTTCGGGGAGGTGGGCGATATTATCTCTGCGGCGGTTCTCACGCGCAGTTCCACGGTCGTCTGGCCCGTTTCGCCTATGTGACCGTCATAGAGGGCCCAGTCTCCGGTGTAGCGTTTCCATAGTCCGTTTCGCAGTACCCACAGCACCGGATCGGCGACCGGCATTCCGGCCGCTGTGGTCACCTGAGCCGTGCGGGCCTCGAAGGTCGTCCACATTACGTCCGTCTTGTTACCGCGGGTGTAGGTCAGGCGGTAGCTGTCGTCTGCTGCATGGTCGAATACGATGATCCGGTAGGTGTGGTTGGGCAGGATTGCCTGGCGGCGGTCTTCGTAGCGGTTGGCCAGAGTGAAGCGCATCTCCGATCCGGGGCCGAGGTAGATCGAGTCGAAACCTTTCAGGCGGGTTCGGCTCAGTATCCGGTGGTCGGTAGTGTACTTCAGCGTGTATTCGAATCCCACGCTTACCCGGGTTGTGGGCACGAAGCGGATCTGGCCATTCTCCATGCCGAATGTCGAGCCGTTGTTGAAGAGTTCGGGGATGGGCTCTCCGTCGGTGTCGGACGTCTGGGGCGTCGCCGTCTCCACGATATTGCCCACCGTGTTCGCCTTGGCCAGCGGGTCGGCATAGACCCATCCGGCGCTGCTGGCCGTGGCTGTTACGGGGGCCAGGCGACGGGCGAAAAATCCCATGCGGGCCTCTGCTGCTGCTGTGTCGTGGGAGGCGTAGGCGCCGCTCATGTAGAGCGAGTGAAAGAGTTCCGACTCTGCGAAGCGGCTCTCCAGCCGGTAGCCTGCTTCGGCAAAGATCGTTTGGATCATCGTCGCCACGTGGAGGAAGGGGTGGTAGTCGTCCACCGTCAGGAGCCTTTCGGCCGGGAGCAGGTCGGTCGAATTGCTCTGCGCAGGGTATTCGTCGCGGCATACGGGGAAGAACTTCACCGGCGAAGAGTCGGTCCAGCTCTTGCGGATTGTCTCGGGCAGCAGGCGAGCCTGGTAGTCTACGCCCAGTGCGCTCAGCATTCGCCGGGAAGCATTCGTGGCCCACCGTGGTCCGCCGTCGCGAATTTCGAGCGTGTAACCCTCCTCCGATGCGGACAGCAGCCGCACGGAGCCTTCCATCACCAGGGCATCTTCGTCGAGCAGTTCCGCGTGATGGAGCGTTTCGTTGAATTTCTTGCCCGCATGGGGAGTTGCTGCGTCGGTCATCACGACGTCGTTGTGCCGTGTCGGGGGTATTGTCAGTCGCAGCGAACGCCCCTCACGGGCCGCGTCGATGTCGGCCATCTTTTTCGCCGAGTATCCGGGTATCGCTATTCGTGCCGACCCTATGTCGCATGGCACGCCATCTATCCTCAGCTCCATGACAGCGGGGTTTTACGCTTGTTGCGGATTTCGATCTCCAGGCAGCCCAGTGCACCGTGGCGGTGGATTACAGCACGGTCGCTCGTCACGTCTACGGGGGTATAGCCATCACGGTCGACTTGCCATACGTCGGGCGAAAGGAGGATATCGGTGAGTGCTTCCAGCACTTCGTGTCCCTCGAATGCCGAGCGGAGGCGGAAGCGCGTTTCCGCGGCGGTCGTTGCTGCTGTATGACCTTCAATGCCGTATATCCGCGATTTTTCGGCGATTACGGTCATTGTCTCCTCGATGGGGAATGTGTAGTGTTCGACCGACCCTGAGCGGCTTCGCCAGGCTATGCGACGACCTGCGGGCTGCGGTGGAATTATGGTGTAGACCACCGTGCCGCACCCTTCGGCCTCCACCTCGATGCGTTCGGCACCCGGAAATTCCGATGGATCCACGCGAAACGTCACCAGCCCCGTGCTTTGTGTCGTGAAGTTGCACCCCTCGATGTCGCCCGTCGCCGGGTAGTAGGCCGTCAGTGTTGCCTTCGGGGGGTCCGTCGCCAGGAGGGTCAGCTCGTCCTGTTCGCCAGGAGCCAGCAGGCGGGCCAGGGGCATCGTTGTCAGCAGGGCCGGAGCTGTCGTTTCGTCACACGCTGCGTAGAATACTCTGTCGGGCGAGCTTACGCGATCCGTCGTGTCCTCTGTGGTCGTCGTTGCCGGTTGTGCGATTGCCGAGACGGTGCACGTGCGTTCGGGTGTCAGCGTAAAACCTGTTTTTCCGTTTTGTGGTGCGTAGCGAATCGTGCGACGCACGCAGGGGGCTGCGTCGAAGGTCGCTTCGGTGGTTTCGACGTAGCGTCTTACGGCTATAGGCTCTCCAGTCAGACTGTTGATGAGGCGGATGTCAAACGTTGTGGCGGGCGAGCTCTTCACCGTGTAGCCGGCCCGTTGTCCCAGTGGGGCGTAGCGGGGCGGTGTTTGTGTAAATGCGAGCATGGGTTGGCGGATGTTCTTCCTGTGCTGCGACCGTTCCTTCCGGACGGACCGCATCGCGGCTCAGGATGTTGATAAAAACGATGAAAAAATGTGGATAAGTGTTGACTGTGTTCTTAAGATATTGAACGTCAGTCGTGACCGATTGTTGATAACTCGATAGTCTGGTGCCGGTCGGTGTAAATCACGTTGCGAAGATAGAATGCCAGATACCCCTTTGTCAAGTTTTCGGGACGTTTTTTGCTAAGAGCGTGTAAAAAACTGCCGATTTTTGCTTAACTTTACCGCCGCAAATGGCTCCTGTTGTGACCCCGCCCCGCGGAGGCTTGCAACAGAGTCGCTCCCTTTCCGCTGGTTATGGCCCCCGAAAGCAAAAAGCGGCCCGATACTTTTGAGATAGAAAGACGTAAATAGTTAATTACTTTATGGACGATGGCCACAGTATCCCGTATAGCCGTTGTATCGTGCCCGGGCACGATACCGTTCGTCCATGGAGCGCGGTGTGCTGCTGACCTGGGGGCGGAGCTCTTGCTGTCACCTGATCCCGCCGAAATTCTCCGTCGTTTTTCCGATCACGATGCCGACATCGCCTTGGTGCCGGCTGTCGTTGTACCGTCGTTGGCTGAGGCCCGTATCATCACGGGTTATTGTGTCGGGGCCGATGAATCGGCGCGTGCTGCAATTGAGCAGCTCGACGATCCTCTGGTCGATTTGTGGCGGCCTTATGGCGAGCTGCCATTCGCTTTTGCCGTGTGGGTTGCCCGTCCGGAGGTCGGCGCCCGTCAGATTGAGTCACTCGAAGAGGCCCTTACTTTCGGGCTCGAACACAGTTATGAAGCGCTCGTTGCTTCGGGCTCTGTTCCCGATCCCGTCGCAGCTTATGGCACTTTGATGCAGTTGGATTATCTTTACGACACGCAGAAACACCAGGCACTCGAAAAGTTCTGGGAGGAGGGGCTCAAGGTCGCCCCGCGGGCTAATCCCGGCTGAAGGGGTTGAGGGCTTTGCGCCCGCCTCTCTGTCCACGGATTGAAAACTTCAAGAGAGCCCCGCCATGATTACCATCTACCTCAAGCAATATAATAAGATCATCCGCAATGCCGATACGCGGCTCTTCGACGAGCTGGGTTATGACGACATCTTGTGGATCGACCTTTTTCTGCCTACCATCAAGGAGCAGAAGGCCGTCGAGAATTTTATGGAGATCAGCCTCCAGACCAAGCAGCAGGTCGAGGAGATCGAGTCCACGTCCAAGTACTCCGAGGACGAGAACGCCATCATATCCAACTCTAACTTCTTCATTCCCACGGGCGATTCATTTCTGGTCGAGCCCGTGTCGTTCATCATTTCCAATGAGGGCGTTTTGGTGTCGGTGCGCAATGCCGAGTTCCGTACGTTCCGCGAGACCGAGAAACGGCTTCAGATGAATTATCGGAGTTATTCTACGGGTTATCATCTGTTTATTTCGCTCCTGGAGGTGCGCATCGACTTCGACGCCGATATGGTTGAGCTGGTCTCCAAGCAGGTTGCCACGCTCTCGAAGGCCATCAACTCCGAGGATTCCATCGATAAGGAGGTTTTGCACCGCATCAGCGCCTTGCAGGAGAGCACTATGTCGCTGCGGGAGAATATTTTTGACCGCCAGCGGGTGCTGTCCGGCATTTTGCGTTCGGAGCGCTTTCCCAATGATATTTACCCGCGTCTGCAGTTGATGATCAAGGACGTCAATTCGCTTATCAACCATGCCGATTTCTCGTTCCAGCGTCTCGATTATATTCAGGACGCTGCGCTGGGTCTTATCAACATCGAACAGAACGAGATTGTCAAGATTTTCTCCGTCGCTGCAGTCATCTTCATGCCCGCGACGCTCATTGCGTCGGTTTATGGCATGAACTTCAAGTATATGCCCGAGCTCAACTGGCACCTTACCCTCTCCAATGGGTGGGTCGTGCCGCTGGGTTACCTTTTCGCCATCGGGCTCATGCTCTTCTGCTCGGGCGTTACCATTTGGTTTTTCCGGTATAAGAAGTGGCTGTAGATCGAGGCGAAAGGTAAAAACGCGGGTCTCCGCCGACGGAGGTTTCAGTCCGCCCGGCCTGAAAGTCCGGACAAACAGCCATCAATTGCACTGGCAGCTTCCGTCGCAGGGCGCTTCGGGGGTTTCGAATTCGAGGGTTGCATGGCCTACACCCAGCGTCGTCAGCACATCTTTAAGCCGTTGTTTCGTTGGCTCCATCTGTGTCGGGTCGATCACAACGACATGGGCCGTCAAGGCGTTCTCCGTCGTGCTCAGGGCCCATATGTGGACGTGATGGATCGCCATTACGCCCTCTTCTTCCGCCATCCGATGCTCCACTTCTGCCACGTCGATATTTGCCGGCACTCCGTCTAAGGCCAGGCGCAGGCTGTCGCGCAGAAGCGACCATACCGAGGCTATGATTACCGCTGCCACGATCAACCCGATGATCGGGTCCACGATCGTCCAGCCTGTACGGGCAATTACCAATCCCGAGATTACTACACCTACCGACACCAGCGCGTCGGCTGCCATGTGCAGGTATGCGCCTTTTACGTTGAGGTCGTGTTTGCGATCTTTCATGAAGAGCCAGGCCGTAATTCCGTTTACCGCCACGCCTATCCCGGCCGTCCAGGCTATGGCCGTGCCCTCCACCGGCTGGGGGTGTGTTATCCGGCCGATCGCTTCGGCTATAATTACGCCTACGGCTGCCAGCAGCAGCACTCCGTTGAGCAACGAGATTAGAATTGTACTTTTCCTGTAACCGTATGTATAGCGGGGTCGGGCGTGCAGCCGCGCCAGGTGAAACCCCAGCAGGGCCAGCAGCAGGCTTGCCACGTCCGAGAGGTTATGGCCGGCGTCGGACAGCAGGCTCATCGAGTCGTAGCGTATCCCCGCAATGAACTCCACCACCACAAACCCTACATTGAGTGCGATGCCGATCACAAAAGCCCGATTGAGTGCTGCCGCCTGGTGCACGCGGTGGTTAAGACGGCGGTAGTGGTGCGCGTGTTTCATTGTTTTTCCGTTTTTTCGGGCCGGAGCCACTTCCGGCGCAGGCAGGTAAGCCTGAAGGCTGCCTTTGTCGCAAAAACACCTCTGTAGCCTTCGCTCTGAATTATCCCTCCCCAGCTATGGTATCTTTTATTTCGGATAGTTCGACCAGTTTGTTGACTATGGCATAGATTGTCAATCCCGCCGCCGAGTGTATCTGCAATTTCGATGCTATGTTGCGACGGTGAGTGATGACCGTATGGGCCGAGATGCAGAGCTCCTCGGCTATTTCCTTGTTTGTCATGCCTTTCACCACGCAGACGATGATTTCTCGTTCGCGGTTGCTCAGGGGTCCTTGATGCAGTGTTGGCGTGTCGTCGGCTGCCAGCCGTTCGACTGCGGGGATGAAGAGCTCGTTTTCGACGGCGTTGTGCGATGCGAGTTCCTCTTCACAGGTGAAGATGTCGTAAAGTACGCCGTTCAGGTAGTTTGTACCACCCGTAGGGTAGTATTTGATGATGATGTTCTTCAGCTCGCACAGACGCTCTTCCACGTGGTCGTGATGTCGCCTGAAGACGTCCATCGAGTAGTCGGCCTTTTTCTCGCCTGTCAGCAACCCTTCGACGTAGGGGAATACCGATTGCTCCTCGTAGGTCATATGACGGTCGACTTCAGCGACATATTCGTCGAAGTAGCGCATGATGGCAAACGACACGTCGTTGAGGCTGCAATCCACAGCTTCGATCAGTTTTCGGCGTATCGCCGGCAGGCGGAAATCCAGAAAGTAACCGTGTGAGTTGTGAAGGTAGTCCAGCAATGAGCGTACCGATACCCTTTCGGCCGCATGTTCTCCGCTGCTGCGGCCTTTCACCGAGAGGTTTACTACTGCCAGAAACGTTGTCGTGTCTACCTTGTGTTCGGCGCATACTTCAGCTACGGTCTTGTCGCCGAATCCTAAGGCTATGCCGAAGCGGCTCATCACCTGCAATACCGCGTAGCGGTCGCTCACTAAGTCGCACATCCGCTGCTCGGGTAAATATCCCGTGTTGTACATGGTCGTTTTTGTTTTTTGCCGTATTGTTTCGGGGGGGGAGTTTTCGGGCCTCTGCCAGCCTGACAGCAGGCTTTGATAATATGATAAATCCCCGCAAAATTACTTCTCTCCCCACGTGCGGTCAATACCTGAAAATGGGGATTCAACGGCGGGCGATGTCCTTGTGGGTCGTCTGAAGCAATACTCTTCCCATGTCGGCCAGCCCCGGGGCGGTCTCGGTCGCTTCGGCACCAGCCGCTGCGTCCCACAAGGCTTCTCCGTTGGCTGTTACTACGCCGAAACCTTCGTTGAAGGTGTAGTAGGCGAATTTCGGCATGTCGGGAGCGAACATATCCTTACTGTAGTCAAACTCGTTGTGCGGTAGTCCCATCTGGGCCAGCAAAGTCGCGCAGATGTCGATCTGCGAGGCATAGGTCTCTATCGTGCGGGGAGCCTTTACAGCTCCGCCCGTCCAGATCATCGGGATGCGGTGACGCAGCGGCTCGTTGTAGCCCAACGTCGCCGGGTAGGGGTAGCCGTGATCGGCCACGAGAATCACCAGCAGGTTGTCCCAGGCAGGCGAGTGCTTCCAGCGGTCGATCATGCGGCCCACGCAGTCGTCGGCGAAGCTCATGGCGTTAAGCATCCGGTCTTCGAATTTTGAGTAGGGGACATCGAACGGTGTGTGGCTGCTCAGTGTCAGCAGCCCTGCAAGAAAAGGTTTCCCCGTGGTGCTCCACTCGATGACACGCTCACCGAACCAGTCGCACATTATGCGGTCATCGTAGCCCCAATCGGCGGGTGGTGTCTCGAAATGCAGTTTTTTCTGCCAGTGGAGCTGTTGCCAGCCCGTGGCGTAGAGATAGGCTGCCTGGTTGGTAAAATTCAGGTCGCCGCCGTATGTGAAACTCGTCGCATAGCTTTTGCGGCCCAGTGAATGGGCTATCGAGGGCAGCGTTGCAGCTTTGGTCGGCAGCTTCATGATCGTCAGATGGGTTTGCGAGGGGAAGCCGCTCAGAATGGCCACTTCGCCACGGTCGGTCCGGAACGAGTTGGCAAAGAAGTTTTCGAACCACACACCCTCTTTGCGGAGTTGCTGGAGCTGTGGCATCACCGGCTGGCCTTCCACGTCGGCCTCCATGATCGTACGGGCGAAGCTCTCCAGGAGCACGATTACGACGTTGGGCCGTTCTGTCTTCAGTAGTTTCTCGGTCGGTGGTTCGGAGGGGCGATTCCCACGCAGAGCTTCGAAGCGCCTGGCACGCTCCGTTTCTTCGAAGAAGGGGTACATGGCCGCGTAGTCGTCACGCCCCTTTCCCA
>CAJUIE010000021.1 GCA_910586375.1 uncultured Alistipes sp.
CTTATCGGTACGTCCGTAGTCGTAGATGCGGTACGTCACGTCTGATGTTTGCTGAATTTCGGCGAGGAAGGTCCCGGCACAGATGGCATGCACGCGCCCTGCGGGCAGGAAGAAGAGATCGCCGGGCTGCACGGCGTAGTCGCACAGTACGTCGGTCAGGGTATTGTCGGCCACGCGCCGCTCGTACTCCGCAGGGGTTATCGTTTGAGAAAAACCGATTTTGAGGTGGGCATCCCGGGCGGTGTCGATGATGTACCACATCTCCGCCTTGCCGTGTTTGCCGTGACGCACCCGGGCCAGCTCGTCGTTGGGATGCACCTGGATTGAAAGGTCGGCACGTGCGTCGATAAACTTTACCAACAAAGGGAACTCTTCTCCGAAACGCTTGTATACCGATTCTCCGACCAGTCCGCCTTTGAGCTCGGCGATGAGTTGAGGCAGGCTGTAGCCCGTATAGGGGCCTTCGGCGACTATCGATTCATCGCCTGAGACGCCTGAGAGCTCCCAACTCTCGCCGATGTTCGACAGAGAGGTTTCGATGCCTTTGTAGGACGCTATCTTGTCACCGCCCCAGAGAGGCGTTTTCAGGTGCGGTCTGAATTTGTACATCATAATCGGAACCGGTTTCGTCCATAGAGCAATGCGGGATTTCGCGATCGGGGCAACCGAAGCCTATTAAAAAAAATACTTCGCTGATTATCAACGAAGTATTCATGTACCCGGAGCCGGGGTCGAACCGGCACGACATTGCTGTCATTGGTGTTTGAGACCAACGCGTCTACCGATTCCGCCATCCGGGCAAACCATATTCGAAGAAGAATCGGGATGACAAAGATAAGGATAATTTTTGCAATCCGCAATCCCCGGCCTGAAATTTCTGTAAAAACCATGTCGGCTTTTTTCAGGCCCAAGTCTGCGGCTTGCCAGTCTGGCGACTGATTTGAGGGCGTATAGATTCTTCGCTGCGCTCAGAAGACAACTATTTGCGGGTCGCAGTCCGCGGAGGCGAGTTTTCGAGCCTCCGCAGGGCGGGGCTGCGGCTCGATCCGGCTCTGCCGGAAGTACACAAAAGAGTGTCATCTGAGCGTTGCGGAGAATCCCTCGCCAGCCCCCCCCCTTGTTCGGAAAAAACGCCAAAGGGAGATTCTCGTTACTCCTCGGGATGAAAGAATTCCCGGATTTTATGCGCTTTGGCGCGACCGACAAGCGCGGCAAGCTCCTCGATACTGGCGCTCTTGATCCTGGAGACGGTGCGGAAATGTTGCAGCAGTTCGCGGATTGTTTTTTCGCCTATACCGGGTATCTGCTCCAGTTCGCTGTGGATAAACGCCTTGCTGCGTTTTTGTCGATGGAACGAAATGGCGAAGCGGTGCACTTCGTCCTGAATGTGCGTAAGCAGATGGAAGAGCGGCGAGGTGGGACGCAGACCCACCAGCAAGGGAGGATAACCGCATAGCAGTTCGGCCGTGCGATGGCGGTCGTCCTTGGCCAGTCCGGCGATGGGAATGTCCAGACCGAGGTACTCCAGCACTTCATGGATAACACCCATCTGTCCTTTGCCGCCGTCAGCGATGATCAGGTCGGGCAGCTCGGCACCCTCCTCCATAAGACGGCTGTAGCGGCGGTAAACGACCTCACGCATCGAAGCGTAGTCGTCGGGTCCCTCAACGGTTTTGATATTGAAATGGCGGTACTCTTTGCGTGAGGGCTTGCCGTCGCGAAAGACCACGCACGAGGCGACGGGATGCGCACCTTGCAGGTTGGAATTGTCGAAGCACTCGATATGACGTGGCGGCCGGTCGAGCCCCAGCTCTTTTTGCATGGCAGCTAACAGCCGCTCGGTGTGGCGCTCGGGATTGCGGATTTCCAGATTTTTAAGTTGCTCGGCCCGGTAAATTCGGGCGCTCTTCTGCGAAAACTCCAGCAGGTCGAGCTTCTCGCCGCGTTTGGGCACGGTGAAGGTCACGCCGTCGAACAGCAGCGTTGTTGAGGGCAGGAACGGCACGATCACCTCACGGGCCAACTTGCCGTCGGCGATATGTTCGACCATGTGCTGGATGGCCAGTGTCAGCATGTCGCGCTCGTCGTTGCCGATACCCGTTGTTAGTTTGACGGTCTGCACGCCCACGACTGAGCCGTGGCGGATGCGCACGAAGTTACACCAGGCCACCTCGTCATCGGGCAGCAGCGAGAAGACATCGACATCGACGATGCGGGCGCTGACGATCACCGAACGTCCGGCGTAATTGTCCAGTGCGTCGAGCCGTTGTTTGAAACGTTGTGCCTGCTCGAACTTCAGCTCGGCTGCCGCTCGGGCCATACTGGTTTCGAGGTAATTGCGCACGGGTCGCAGGTCGCCCTTGAGGATCGAGGCTACGAGTTCCACCTGCCGGGCGTAGTCCTCCTCTGATTGCAGTCCCACGCAGGGGCCCTTGCAGTTGCCTATATGATACTGGAGGCATACGGAATAGCGGCCCCGCGCGATTTTTTCGGGTGCCAGGTCGAGTTTGCATGTACGCAGCGGCACTACCTCGCGGATAAACTCCAGGACACTGTGCTGCATCATCACCGACCCGTAGGGACCGAAGTATTGCGAGCCGTCGCGCACGAGTTGCCGTGTCGACTGCACACGCGGGAAGTGCTCGCGCCGCACAACGATCCAGGGGTAGGTCTTGTCGTCCTTGAGCAGGATGTTGTAGCGAGGCTGAAGGCTCTTGATAAGCGAGTTTTCGAGCAGCAGGGCGTCGGTCTCGCTGTCGACCACGATGTGGCGGATCTCGACGATTTGCCTGACCAGCACGCGGACCTTGGCGCTGTGCTCCTTCGACTGCACGAAGTAGGAGGCGACCCGCTTGCGCAGACTCTTGGCCTTGCCTACGTAGATGATCGTCCCCGAGCGATCCACGAACTGGTAGACGCCGGGTTTGAGCGGAAGCAGCGCGACCTGCTCCCTGAGGCTGTTTTTGTCGGATGGGGTCATCGGTGCGAAGATACGAAAAATTCCGTATGCCTGGCTTCGTATCCTGGTGGTGGGTGTTGGTTTTTGCTCCGGTTTTGTGGATTTTGATGGAGTTTCGTGTTCTGGCGGTTGTTTGGGCGGCTGGAAAGAGTGACTTCTGTAAAATATGGATTAAATTTGTTGTACGGCGCTCATGTCCGGAGACGAGAGCCGGGGGCGTTCCGGATCACCGACCTAACTTCAACCCAATATGAAAAAACTTCTTCTGCTTTTTGCCGGTCTGGCCACCTGGGGGTGGACGATGGCCGGAGTCGTGTTGCCTGACATTATTGGCGACCACATGGTTCTGCAACAGAATTCCGCGGCCCGGCTGTGGGGCTGGGCCGATCCCGACGCGGTGGTGAAGATACGCACTTCGTGGGGTGAAAAGGTCTCGACGCGCAGCGATGCCGATGGTCGCTGGGCAGTGGCTGTCAAGACTCCGGCAGCGAGTTTCGAGCCGCAGCGTATCGTCGTCGAGAGCGGCGAAAAAGTCGCATTGGAGAATATCCTGATTGGCGAGGTGTGGCTGGCTGGCGGTCAGAGTAATATGGAAATGGGGCTGGCGGGCTTCTTGAATTGCCCCGTGGCCCACGCCAACGAGGTGATCGCCCGGGCCGGAGCGCAGCGCCACAAGATACGCTATGTGAAAATTGACCGCGCGCAGTCCATGACGCCGCAGGAGCGTGCGACGGGACGCTGGAAGGAGTTTACACCTGAGACGGCGCCCCTTTGCACGGCTGTGGGTTATTTCTTCGCCGAGATGGTGAGCGATGTGCTGGGTATCCCCGTGGGGATCATCGACTGCACATGGGGAGGCAGCCGTGTCGAGAGCTGGATGGATCGCTCTACGCTTGAGTCCTATTCCGGACCCGAGGCCGACGACCTCTCCGAGGAGGGCATGAACCGGTGGCCTGCGGAAAGCCTTCGCCCGTTGAAGATGTATAATGCTATGATCCATCCCATTACGGGGTATACGATTCGCGGATTTTTGTGGTATCAGGGCGAATCGAATGTTGGCGGACACGAATGGTACGATCGCCATTTTGCCGATATGGTAGCGCTGTGGCGCGGCCTCTGGGGCTTGGGGGAAATACCGTTTTATTATGTGGAGATTGCCCCTTATCCTTATACCCAGGGCGATCTGGCGGCCCGTTTGCGCGAGGCGCAGTGCCGGGCGCTCGATCTGATTCCCAACAGCGGCATGATTTCGACCAACGACTTGGTGGAACCCTATGAGGAGCCCAACATCCACCCGGCCAACAAGCACGATGTCGGCCGCCGTCTGGCTTATATGGCGCTGGCACGCACTTATGGAGTGCCGGGCGTGGCGTGGGAGAGTCCCCGCTACCGCTCTGTGGAGGTGGCTGGCGGCAAAGCGTGGATCACCCTCTCGCCGGTGCCGACGGGTTACAACCGCATGAAGGATATAGAGGGATTCGAAATTTGCGGCGCCGACCGGGTGTTCCATCCTGCCGATGTGGCCATAGGTCCGGCTCCGGAGTTCAGGCTTATCGTCTCTTCGCCCGCAGTGGCCGAGCCCGTGGCTGTGCGTTACTGCTTCAGGGACTTCGTGCTGGGCAATTTGGCCGACACGAAGGGAATGCCCGTTATACCGTTCCGTACCGACGACTTCCCGCTCGGTGAGTAGGATGGAATAGCTCCGCCGATGTTTCGCCCCTGTCGTTCAATGTTGCGGCAGGGGCGATTTCGTTGTTATCGGATCGGATGCTTCACGAGACTTTCCCACTCGGGGTGCCGACGGATATAAAGCGCGATGAACGAGCAGCGGGGTACGACCTGCAAGCCTTTGGCGCGGATGTCTTCCAGCACGGCCCGGACCATCGCTGCGCCATAGCCCCGGCCTTCGTGGCGGGGCGGTACATAGGTGTGCGTGAGGATGACTGCGCCCGGCTCCCGGCGGTAGTCGATGACGGCCATATCTCCGTCGAGGTCGAATTCATAGCGTTGTTCAAGCGTGTTGTCCACAAATGCGAGGGTCTGCTGCATAGTTTTTCGTTTTTTTACTTACGGATACTTCAAAAAGGGTTCCGAAACGGAAATAAATCGTAATTTTGTCCGTCGGGGGGCATTTTGCAAGTCGGAGCCAGCGGAGGCGCGACACCAAGTGCAAGCCTACGCCGGGGGTGGCTCCGGCTTGCCAGTCTGACGACTGAAAAACAAAAACTGTCATTCTGAACGTCAGCGAAGAATCTATATCGCCGCAGGCTCCGGCCTGCATAATTAATTTAGTTTATGAATCGTCTCGCCCCTATATTGATCGACTGGTACACCCGCTGCGGACGTGACCTGCCGTGGCGTCGCACGCATGATGCCTACCGTATCTGGCTCTCGGAGGTCATTCTCCAGCAGACCCGAGTGGTTCAGGGGCTCGATTATTATGTGCGCTTCATCGAGCGCTTTCCGACTGTGGATGCGCTGGCCGCTGCCTCCGGGGATGAGGTGCTCAAGCTGTGGCAGGGGTTGGGCTATTATAGCCGGGCCCGTAATCTCCATGCTGCGGCCCGTACGGTCGTGGAGAGCCACGGCGGGGTTTTTCCCGCGACGTTCGCGGAGTTGCGCACGCTGCCCGGCGTTGGGGAGTATACGGCTGCGGCTGTCGCCTCGATCGCTTACGGCGAGCCATGTGCCGTTGTCGACGGCAATGTTTACCGGGTCCTCGCGCGGCTGTTCGATGTCGACACACCGATCGACACCACCGCCGGACGGCGGGCTTTTGCCGAGCTGGCGCAGTCACAGCTGGATATCTCCCGGCCGGGGCTTTACAATCAGGCGATTATGGACTTCGGAGCGCTGCAGTGCACCCCCGTACAGCCGCACTGCGACGACTGTCCGCTGTCCGGCCGTTGTCTGGCTTTGGCGGCTGGGAGTGTTGCCGCACGCCCGGTCAAGCAGGGGCGGACGAAGGTCTCCGACCGCTGGTTCCACTATCTGCATGTCTCCTCCAACGGGCAGACGCTTCTGCGCCGACGTGAAGGGTGTGACATCTGGCGGGGGCTCTATGAATTTCCGATGATCGAAACCGACGGTCCGGCCGATTTCGCGGCGTTGGCTTCAGACCCCCGTTTCCGTGAATGGCTGGGTGATGACTGGCATTTGGTGCGGACGGTTGAACTGCCGCTTCATCGGCTCTCCCATCGGGTAATCCACGCTACGGTCTGCCGCCTCGAAATCCCGACGTTGGGCCCGGCTGTTGCGTCATGGGCGATTCCGACGGAGCGGGTGGGAGACTATGCCGTGCCGCGTCTGCTGGAACGCTATCTGATCAAATATCCGATGTAGACCGCGTAAATTGCCAGAAAAAGGGCTCCCTCCCAGCGGTCTGCTTTCCCGCGGCGGAAGGTGAAGGCCGCCATGAGCAACAGCAGTGACCCCAGTACAACCATCCCGAGGTCGGCGGCCGTGATGCCGTCAGTGTCGAGCGGTCGGATCGTGGCGCTCAGGCCCAGGATTAACAGGATGTTGGCGATGTTCGACCCCAGAACATTGCCCAGAGCCATTTCGGTCTTGCCCTTGATGATTGAGACGACGGAGGAGGCCAGCTCGGGCAGCGACGTGCCGCCCGCGACGAGGGTAATGGATATTACCGACTCGCTGATACCCCATTTGCGGGCTATGGAGGTGGCGCGGTCGAGGAAGAGGTCACCTCCATAAATCAATCCGGCCAGGCCTCCGACGATCATCAATAACGTAATCCACATATTTTTCGCTGGCTGTGCTTTTTCATTGGTCACTGCCCCGGAGCGTATCGCCGCACGGACCGTGTAGATCATCAACCCGGCGTAGAGCAGCAGCATGATGAGGCCTTCGCTGCGGTTGATGCGTCCGTCGCCGGGGTGGAGCAATCCGCGGGAGGCAAATGCCAGCAGCAGCAGTGAGGCGATCACTCCGAAGGGGATGTCCCGGCGGATATTCTCCCGCGAGAGCGGCAGCGGACGGATCAGGGCACAGACGCCCACGATGACCAGCGTGTTGAACAGATTTGATCCCACAACGTTGCCGATGGCCATGTCGCTCTTGCCGCCCAGGGCCGAGAGCAGCGAGACCACCAGTTCGGGAGTTGAGGTTCCTATGGCGATTACCGTCAGTCCGATGATGAACTCGGGGACGCGGAACCGTTGGGCCAGTGCAGCGGCGCCGTCCGTCAGGAGATGTGCTCCCCCGAGAATCAAACCCAGGCCGAGCAGCAGAAAAAGAGTGTCCATCTTACAAATTTATAGTTTACAATTCACATTTATTCGCGGCTCCGCTTCTTCATTCCTGCACGCAGCGAACGGGGAAACCGCCCGCACGGCCGTGGAAGTTGTACTCGGGGTTCACGTTGGAACTGTCGAAGCCCAAGTACGACCCGTACACGCTCGACGCCGAAGAAGGCGCACTGCTCCAGGCGTAACCGACCGTGCCCACATTGCTCAGGCCGCCGGAATGGCCGGCGCGGCAACCCGAAGCGGTGCAGGCCGTCATTTCAACAGAATCAGGCTTGCCGCCATGATGGCCATGCCGATGACCACGCCGTAGATGGAGATGTGCGCCTCGCCGTACTCGCGGGCTGCGGGGAGCAATTCATCGATGGAGATAAAGACCATGATGCCTGCTATGCCTGCGAGGATGCATCCCATGAGCGTGGGCGACATGAAGGGCAGCAGCACGAGCCACGCCAGCAGAGCCCCCACAGGTTCGGCCAGGCCCGAGATGAACGAGAGCAGGAACGCTTTGCGACGGTTGCCTGTAGCGTAGTAGATCGGGATCGATATGGCGATTCCTTCGGGAATGTTGTGGATGGCGATGGCCGCCGCAATAGCTATGCCGAGGGTCGTGTTGTCTATGGCTGCGGTGAAGGTGGCGATTCCTTCGGGGAAGTTGTGGATGCCGATTGCCAGGGCTGTCATTAACCCCATGCGCATGAGTTTGGGATTGCGGGGCTTGTCGTCGAGCTCCTCGACCCTGCGGGCTTCGTGGGGATTCTCAATGGCGGGAACCAGCCGGTCGATGATGCCTATGAGGAGGATGCCGGCGAAGAAGCTCGCGGCGGTGATGATGCTTCCCATGCGGGAGCCCCATTCGGTCGAGAGGGCCGTGTCGGCCTGCCGGAAGAGTTCGACAAAGGAGACGTAGATCATCACGCCGCCCGAGAGCCCCAGGGAGAAGGAGAGCAGTCGCTTGTTGGTGTGTTTGGCCAGAAAGGCTATGGTGCTGCCTATGCCGGTGGCCAGTCCGGCACACAGAGTCAGCAGCAGGGGAAGGATGATGTTCTGTTCCATGTGGAAGAGCTTCGCTGCAAAGATAGTGCTTTCCTTGTGTTTTCCTCTACCAGATTTTGGGTATTTGCGGCGGGGGAGACGGTATTGTGCATGGATTGTTGAAAATTTTCAGGAAAGATGTTGCGCACCCCGTGAAAATATCCTACTTTTGTAACCGAAACAAGCCCGCTTTCTTATGAAACCTCAATTGCCCATATCGACGTCGCAGTGCTTTTGGTCGCAGGATTATGGGGCGGACGGGGGCTTTGTCTTTTTGTTTTATTAGGGTAACCGGCGACGGTTGCCCTATTTTTTTTGCGCTTCGACCGGATGAAAACACGTTACATGAATGCTCGCGTCTATCGTGGTGGTGGCTTCAGAGAGGGTTCCCTCTTCGTTGAGGAGGGCGTTTTCGTTGCCGATGCCGGGCAGGTAGCCGACCGCACGGTCGACCTCGGGGGACGGTGTGTTGTGCCGGGTCTGGTCGATGTGCATGTCCACCTGCGCGAACCGGGCTTCCCGCACAAGGAGACCATCGCCACCGGAACGGCGGCGGCGGCCCGCGGCGGCTATACGACCGTCTGCGCGATGCCCAACCTCGACCCGGTGCCCGACACGCCCGAACACCTGCGGGTGCAGACCGATTTGATCCGCCGTGATGCCCTTGTGCGGGTTTTGCCTTATGCTTCGATTACGATGGGGCAGCGCGGTTGCGGCGAGCTGGTCGACTTCGAAGCGCTGGCGCCCGAGGTGGCGGGATTCTCGGACGACGGTCGCGGTGTGCAGTCGGCGGAGCTGATGGAAGAGGCCATGCGGCGGGCCGCGGCGGTTGGTAAACCGATCGTGGCCCATTGCGAGGTCGACGAGCTGCTGTGCGGTGGCTATATCCACGACGGCGGCTACTGCCGTGAGCACGGCCACAAGGGCATCTGTTCCGAAAGCGAATGGCGGCAGGTGGAGCGCGACATCGCGCTGGCCGAAAAGACCGGCTGCCAATATCATGTCTGCCACGTCTCCACACGCGAAAGCGTTGAGCTGGTGCGGCAGGCCAAGGCCCGCGGCCTGCGCGTGAGCTGCGAGACGGCGCCGCACTACCTGCTGTTGTGTGACGAGGATTTGCAGGAGGAGGGGCGTTTCAAGATGAACCCGCCGCTGCGGAGCCGGGCCGACCGTGACGCGCTTGTGGCGGGTATTGCTGACGGTACGATCGAGGTCATCGCCACCGACCATGCCCCCCACACGGCTGAGGAGAAGGCCCGCGGCCTGGCCGGAAGTGCTATGGGTATTGTCGGGCTGGAGTGTGCTTTTCCGCTCCTTTATAAATATTTGGTGCTGCCCGGGGCCATTTCGCTGGAGCGGCTCGTGGAGTTGATGTCGGTCAATCCGCGGCGCATCTTCGGTCTCGGTGGCGGTCTGGAGCCGGGCCAGGCGGCTGACTTCACGGTGCTGGACCTCGCGGCGCAGTACGAACTGGACCCCGCGGCGTTCCTCTCCAAGGGCCATGCGACTCCCTTTGCCGGATGGCCCGTGCAGGGACGGGCTGTGATGACGATCGTGGGCGGCGAGTGCGTCTGCGACGACGTGGGTTGAAATCGGGGGACAGCTTTTTTGTTGCTTGAGTCGAAGCCAGCGGTGGCGACGCTACGAAGTTGCGAGCCTCCGCATGACGGGGCTTCGGCTCGCCCGGCCAACGGGCCGGAAGTTCGCGTAGAATAACAAAGGGGGACTGGCTCCGGCTTGTGACCGAATAAGACTTTATATAGACAGATGAAACCCTACACCAAGAAAATCGTACTCGAAAACGGCCGTGAGTTTTACGGCTACGGGTTCGGAGCCGACCGGGAAACGATCAACGAGATCGTGTTCAACACCTCGATGGTCGGTTACCAGGAGATCGTCTCCGACCCGTCGTATACCGACCAGACGGTGGTCATGACCTATCCCTTGATTGGCAACTACGGCACCGCCGAGGAGGATTACGAGACCAAGTTTCCCACGATCGGGGGCATGATCGTTCGCGAGTACAACGACATCCCCTCCAACTTTCGTTATACGCGTACGCTTAACGAGGTGTTCGAGGAGATGGGCATCCCCGGCATTTCGGGCATCGACACCCGTACGCTTACCCGCATCATCCGCGACGAGGGGAGCCAGAAGGTGATGATTACCGACGTTGCGACGCTCCGCGACGAGGCTTTGGCGCGTCTGCGTGCTTATGAGCTGCCCCGCGACATGGTGGCCCGCGTGAGTTGCAGAAAACGCTGGTTCTCGCGTACGCCCAACCACCGTTATGATGTCGTGGCTATCGACTGCGGCATTAAGTACAACATCATCCGCTGTCTCAACGCCAAGGGATGCAACGTTACGGTCGTGCCTTATGACGCTTCGGTGGAGGAGATTCTCGCTTTCCGGCCCGACGGCATCTTCCTCTCCAACGGACCCGGCGACCCGGTCGACGTCGAGCCTGTTATCAGGAAGGTGCAGGCACTGAAGGGAAAGTTGCCCATTTTCGGCATCTGCATGGGCCACCAGATGGTCGCTCTGGCTTATGGTGCCCGGACCTTCAAGATGAAGTTCGGTCACCGCGGCGGCAACCACCCGGTGAAGTGTCTGGAGACCGGTAAGATCGAGATCACCAGCCAGAACCACAGTTATGCCGTGGACATCGATTCGCTGAAAGACACGCCCCTGCGTCTTACCCACGTCAACTTGCTGGACAACACGGCCGAAGGGGTGGAGTGTCCCGAAGAGCGGGTTTTCTCGGTGCAGTACCACCCCGAGAGCGCCCCGGGACCGCAGGACAGCATCTACTTGTTTGACAAGTTCATTAAAATGATGGAGGAGCACAAAAATGCCTAAGAGAAAAGACATCCATAAAGTTTTGGTCATCGGTTCAGGGCCAATCGTCATTGGTCAGGCCGCCGAGTTCGATTATGCCGGCACGCAGGCGTGCCTGGCGCTCCGCGAGGAGGGTTACGAGGTGGTGCTGGTCAACTCCAACCCGGCCACCATCATGACCGATACCCACATCGCCGACAAGGTTTACATGGAGCCGCTGACGCTCGAATACGTGGCCAAGATCATCCGTTATGAGCGGCCCGACGCCATTGTGCCGGGGCTCGGCGGGCAGACGGGACTCAACCTTGCCGTGCAGCTGGCCAGGAAAGGCATTCTGGCCGAGTGCCAGGTCGAGATTCTGGGCACGTCGTTCGAGTCGATCGAGCGGGCCGAAGACCGCGAGTTGTTCAAGGAGTTGTGCCAGTCGTTGGGCGAGCCGGTGCTGCCCTCGGAGGTGGCCGCCTCCATCGATGAAGCAGCCGACATCGCGTGTAAGATAGGTTATCCCGTCGTGCTGCGTCCCGCCTTCACGCTGGGCGGCACGGGCGGTGGCTTTGCCGACGATGAAGCGCAGCTGCGCGAGATGATGCGCAATGCGCTTTCCCTGTCGCCCGTGCATCAGGTGCTCATCGAAAAGAGTATCAAGGGTTACAAGGAGATCGAATACGAGGTCATCCGCGACAGCAACGACACGGCCATCGCCATTTGCAACATGGAGAATATCGACCCCGTGGGCGTTCACACGGGCGATTCGATCGTTGTCGCTCCCAGCCAGACCCTGACCAACCGCGAGTATCAGATGCTGCGCGATTCGGCGCTGAAGATTATCCGCGAGCTGAAAATCGAGGGGGGCTGCAACGTGCAGTTCGCATTGGACCCGCTCTCGTTCGAATATTACCTGATTGAGGTCAACCCCCGTGTTTCGCGTTCGTCGGCCCTCGCTTCCAAGGCGTCGGGTTATCCCATCGCCCGCGTCAGCGCCAAGATCGCCGTGGGCCTCACGCTCGACGAGATCCGCATTGCCAACACCCCCGCGTCGTTCGAGCCTACGCTCGATTACGTCGTCACTAAGATCGCCCGGTTCCCATTCGACAAGTTCTCCGACGCCTCCAACCAGCTGGGCACCCAGATGAAGGCTACGGGCGAGGTGATGTCGGTGGGCCGCACGGTCGAGGAGTCGTTGCTGAAGGCCGTGCGCTCGCTCGAAACGGGCGTCTGCCATATCTGCCACAAGAAGTTCGACGACTGGACCACCGACCGCCTGCTGGATTATATCCGCACCGGCACCGACGACCGCCTCTACGCCATCGCGCAGCTCATCCGCTGCGGCATCGATCTGGTGCTTATTTATAACAATACCAAGATCGACATGTTCTTCCTCGAGAAGTTCAAGAACATCGTCGAGTTCGAGAGCGTCGTCCGGGCGCATCCGCACGACATCGAGACCCTGCGCGACGCCAAGCGCATGGGCTTCAGCGACAAGTACATCGGGCAGCTGTGGGGCCTTTCGGAGCAGGAGATGTTCCGCCTGCGCGAGCAACATGGCATCTTCCCGGTCTATAAGATGATCGACACATGCGCCAGTGAGTTTTCGTCCTATGTGCCTTATTTTTACTCTACCTATGAGCTCGAAAACGAATCTGTTGTCAGCGATAAGGAGAAAATCGTGGTGCTCGGGTCGGGCCCCATCCGCATCGGCCAGGGCGTCGAGTTCGACTATTCGACCGTGCACGCCATCTGGTCGATTCGCGCGGCTGGGTACGAGGCTATTATCATCAATAACAATCCCGAAACCGTTTCGACGGACTACACCACCAGCGACAAGCTCTACTTCGAGCCGCTGACCGTGGAGGATGTTATGAACGTCATCCACCTCGAGAAGCCCAGGGCCATTGTCGTTTCGCTCGGCGGGCAGACGGCCATCAACCTCGCCGAGCCGCTGGCGGCGCTCGGCGTGCCCATCATCGGCACCGACTGCGAGGCCATCCGTAATGCCGAGGACCGCGGTTGCTTCGAGCGGATTATGGAGGAGTTGGGTATTCCCCAGCCCGAGGCCGAGGCTGTGACCGACATCGAGGCCGGCGTACGTGCGGCGGCCCGCATCGGCTATCCCGTGCTGGTGCGTCCCAGCTACGTGCTGGGTGGCCGCGCCATGCAGATCGTCTCGAACGAGGAGCGCTTGCGGCACTACCTCCAGACAGCTGTGGAGATCAACACCGACCAGCCCGTCCTGGTCGACCGCTACATCATGGGCAAGGAGCTGGAGGTCGACGCTATCTGCGACGGTCGCGAGGTCTTCATTCCCGGCATCATGGAGCACGTCGAGCGCACGGGCATCCACTCGGGTGACTCGATCAGCGTTTACCCGACGTTCAGTGTCCCGGAGAGCGCCAGGCGTAAGATTGTCGACTATACAGTACGGTTGGGCCTCAGGATCGGCATCGTAGGGCTTTATAACATTCAGTTCATCCTCGATGGCAACGATGAGGTTTACGTGATTGAGGTCAATCCGCGTTCATCGCGTACTGTACCGTTCCTGTCGAAGTCTACGGGAGTGCAGATGGCCGACATCGCCACGCAGGTCATCCTCGGACGAAGCTTGCGCGAGCAGGGCATTACGGAGGTTTGCGGTCACGAGAAAAAGCGCTGGTATGTCAAAGCTCCGGCTTTCTCGTTTTCCAAGATCCGCGGCATGGACTCTTACCTTTCGCCCGAAATGAAGTCGACGGGCGAAGCGATTGGCTATGACGACAAGCTTACCCGTGCGCTTTACAAGGCGTTGCAGGCCACGGGCATGAACGTTTCGAACTACGGAACGATCTTCGTGACCATTGCCGACCCCGATAAGGAGAAGTCCGTGCCGCTTGTGCGACGCTTTTACGAGCTGGGTTTCAACGTCGAGGCCACGACCGGTACTGCTGCGTTCCTGCGCGACCACGGTATCCGCACCCGCACGCGGCGCAAATTGAGTGAAGGGAGCTCCGAGATCATCGACGCTCTGCGGCAGGGACACGTCAGCTATGTTATCAACACCATCGACATCAATCAGCACGACACGCGGCGCGACGGTTACGAGATTCGCCGCACGGCCGTCGAAAACAACGTGACGGTCTTCACGGCGCTCGAAACCGTGGCCGTGCTGCTGGACGTGCTCGAAGAGATCACGCTCCGGGTGTCGACCATCGACGCAGAATGATGTACAAGCAAGGGATCTATACCGTTCTGGCGAATGAACCGCTTACGTCGTTGGTGCACCGCATGCGCCTCGGGGGCGACACGCAGTGGATCGTGCGGCCCGGGCAGTTCGTCAACATCGCGTTGGCGGGCCGTTATCTGCGGCGCCCTATTTCGGTGTGCGACTACGATGCCGCGACGTTGACCCTTATCTACAAGGTCGTGGGCGAGGGCACCGCGCAGATGGCCCGCATGCAGCCCGGCGGGCAGCTCGACCTCCTGACGGGGCTGGGCAACGGCTTCTCGACCGACAACGACGCCCGGCAGCCGCTGCTGGTGGGTGGTGGGGCAGGCGTGCCGCCGCTCTATAACCTGGCCAAGGTGCTCCTTGCCGCCGGCAAGCCCGTGCAGGTCGTGCTGGGCTTCAATACGGCGGCCGAAGTTTTTTACGCCGGAGAGTTCCGCGCGCTGGGGTGCTCCGTGACGGTCGCCACGGTCGACGGTTCGGCGGGGGTGAAAGGTTTCGTCACCGACGCTCTCGCGGGGCTCGATTTTGACTACTTCTATGCCTGCGGCCCGCTGCCGATGCTTCGGGCCTTGTCGCAGGCCACGGCGTGCGACGGCCAGCTTTCGTTCGAGGAGCGCATGGGGTGCGGCTTCGGTGCCTGCATGGGCTGCTCGTGCAAGACCCTTACGGGCAACAAACGCATCTGCAAGGAGGGACCGGTGCTTATGAAAAACGAAATCCTATGGTAGACACTTCCGTCATACTTTCCGGGTTGAGGTTGGACAACCCGGTCATTCCGGCCAGCGGCACATTCGGCTACGGGCAGGAGTTCCGCGATTTTTACGACCCCGACATGTTGGGCTCCTTTTCGTTCAAGGGCACCACGCGCGAAGCCCGCTTCGGCAACCCCACGCCCCGCATCGCCGAGTGCCGCGAGGGTTTGATCAATGCCGTGGGTCTTCAGAATCCCGGTATCGACCATGTCATCGCCGAAGAGCTGCCGCGCCTGCGCGAATTTTTCCACAAGCCCGTCATCGCCAACATCTCGGGTTTTTCGGTCGAGGAGTACACCTATTGCTGCGAGCGCATCGACAAGGTGGAGCAGGTGGGGTTGATCGAGGTCAACGTTTCGTGTCCCAACGTGCGGCACGGCGGCATGTCGTTCGGCACTTCGCCCGAAGCGGCTGCTGAGGTGACGCGCGCCGTCAAGGCCGTGACGACCAAGCCGGTCTATATCAAGCTGAGCCCCAACGTAACCGACATCGTGGCCATCGCCCGGGCGTGCGAGGAGGCCGGGGCCGACGGTTTGTGCTTGATAAATACTTTGTTGGGCATGCGCATCGACATCGGGCGCCGCAGGCCCGTCATCGCCAATGCGATGGGCGGTTTTTCGGGCCCGGCGGTCTTTCCCGTCGCCGTGCGGATGGTTTACCAGGTGGCCAAGGCGTGCCGGGTGCCCGTCATCGGGTGCGGCGGCGTCTCGACGGCCCGCGACGTGATCGAGATGATGATGGCCGGCGCCACAGCCGTCGAAGTGGGGGCCGCCAATCTGGTCGATCCCTATGCCTGCAAGAAGATCATCGAGGCCCTGCCCTCCGAGATGGAGCGCCTGGGCATCGAACGTCTGTGCGACATCATAGGAATTGTGGAATAAAAGTGACTTTTGGCGGGCCTCCGCCGGGGGAGGCCCGGCCCGCGCGGCTCCCGGAGCCGCACTTGAAACGAAAATAAACTTTTCTGAAATGAACAAAGACGTAATCATCGCCTGCGACTTCAAGTCGGCCGAGGAGACTTTCCGGTTCCTCGACCTCTTCGCAGACGAACCGAGAAAACCCTTTCTGAAGATCGGCATGGAGCTTTTCTACGCCGAGGGTCCGGCCATCGTGCGCGAAATCAAGCGTCGGGGCCATCGTATTTTTCTCGATCTGAAGCTCCACGACATTCCCAACACCGTGAAGAAGGCGATGGCCGTGCTGTCGCGGCTCGACGTCGACATGTGCAACGTCCACGCTGCCGGAACTATCGAGATGATGCGCGCCGCGGTCGAGGGAGTCACGCGCGAGGACGGTACGCGGCCCCTGCTCATAGCCGTGACGCAGCTCACCTCCACGAGCGAGGAGCGCATGCAGCGCGAGCTACTGATCGGCGCCTCGATGGGCGACACGATCGTGCGTTATGCCCGCAACACGCGCGAAGCAGGACTCGACGGCGTGGTTTGCTCGCCGTTGGAGTCCGGCATGGTCCACGAAGCGTGCGGCGCCGGTTTCCTGACCGTCACGCCCGGCATCCGTTTCGCCGACGGCGACGTCGCCGACCAGGTGCGCGTCACCACGCCCGCCCGTGCCCGCGAAATCGGGTCGGACTTCATCGTCGTGGGGCGTCCCGTCACCGCTGCGCCCGATCCCGTGGCCGCGTACCGCCGCTGCGTGGAAGAATTTATAGGAGTGGGGTGAAAATTGTGGGTCGAAAATGTCCGGCTTTAGCCGGGCGGGCCGGAGCCTCTGCCCCGCGGAGGCCCGCAAGAATCAGCGGCCCTCGCAGGCTCCGGTCCCAAAACACCTTTTAATTTTTCACCTTTATGAAATCCGTAAAACTTTTCTACCTGCACGGCTGCCCCTACTGCAAGCGGGCGCTGCAATACATTGCTGAGGCGCAGGCCGCGCATCCCGAGTTGGCGGCCGTCGAAATCGAGATGATCGAGGAGTCGGAGCACCCCGATGTGGCCGGACGCTATGATTATTATTATGTCCCCACGTTTTATGTCGACGGGGTTAAGGTCCACGAGGGTGGTATTACGCCCGACAAGGTAGAGCCGATTTTGCGCAAGGCACTGGAATAGACCCAAAAAACCGAATATATTATGGAGAAACTCATTGCCAGGGATTTGCTGTCGATCGGTGCCGTTTTTCTGCGGCCCGGGCAGCCGTTTACGTGGGCCAGCGGCATCAAGAGCCCGATCTATTGCGACAACCGCCTGACGCTGACGGCCGTCGGGGTGCGCAAACACGTCGAGGCCGGATTGGCCGAAATCGTCCGCACGAAATTCCCCGAGGCCGAGGTCTTGATGGGGACCTCGACGGCAGGTATTGCTCATGCCGCCATTACGGCCACGCTGCTCGATCTGCCGATGGGGTATGTTCGTTCCGGGGCTAAGGACCACGGTCGCGGCAACCGCATCGAGGGCAAGCTCGAAAAGGGCCAGAAGGTGGTTGTCATCGAGGACCTCATTTCGACCGCCGGTTCCTGCATCGAGGTGGTTGAGGCGCTGCGTGAAGCGGGTGCCGAGGTGTTGGGTGTGGCGTCGATCTTCACCTATGGGA
>CAJUIE010000022.1 GCA_910586375.1 uncultured Alistipes sp.
GGGTTATGTCTATATTCTCACCGACTCGCTCTGGGCTGCGATGATTCTTCATGCACTGAATAACGCAGTGGCCTACCTGCTGCTGACGACAGGACGCGGGGGCATACTGCTGGCCGATCTGATCAGCAACCGAACGCTCTACGTCGCGGTTTATATCGTCGCTGTGGCAGTGACGATAACCGCAGCAGCGATGATGCGGCAGACATTTCGCCGGCAGACGGAGGCGAAAAATCAACCCGGCATGTAATAAAGTCGTCGGCACAGCGTTAAGTTACGAGTAAAAAACCGTATCTTTGCCTTCCGGATATGAAGCGACGCATGAAAATAACGGTTGCAGCGGCGGTTTTGCTGCTGGCAGGCTGCCGCGAATTACCTCGTTATTTCGCAGGCGACACCCTCGTTGCGCGTGCGGGCTCCGCTACGTTGCGGGTAAGCGATCTGGAGTCGGTCGTACCCAAAGGGGTCACGGGCGACGACAGCGTGGCACTTGTCGACCGTTATGTCGATCGCTGGGTCCGCAAACAGCTCAAGCTGCGGGAGGCCGAAGTCTTCTTTTCGGCAGCGGCGGAGGACATCGACCGCATGGTCGAAGAGTACCGCCAGGTGCTGCTGATCCGCAAATTGGAGCAACATTACGTAGACAACAGCGTCGACACAACCTTCACCGATGACGAAATAGAGGCCTACTACAACGCCCACAAGGCCGACTTCCGGCTCGACCGTCCCTTGGTCAAGGGACGTATCGTGCGCTTCAAGGAGGGTTATCGTCAGGCCCGCAAACTCAAGGAACTTATGGCTTCCGAATCGGAGGCCGAACAACAGGACTTCAGCGACCTCTGTGCCAAGAACGACTTCGAGGTCAATGACTTTCGCAGTCACTGGGTCGACTTTTCGGAATTTTTGAGTTATTTGCCGGCTCCCCAGGCGCGTAATTACGATTCGGCGCTGGCCTCCAAGTCCGTGCAAGAGATGCGTGACAGCCAGTCGCATTATTATTTCCGCATCCTTGAGGTGCGGCGTGCCGGGGAGACCATTCCACTTGAGAGGCTGCGTCCGACCATCCGGCGCATCCTCTTCAACCAGCGGCAGAGCGAGGTGATCCGCTCCCGCGAGGAAGAACTTTACCGCCGTTCGGCCGAGAACGGCGAGGTGCGCATTTTCGGTCGCGAACGTGCCGGAAGCGACGACGAGCAGAACCACGATTCATGATTAATAACAGAGATAAGATGTTGAGAAAAACCATATTGGCAGCAGCGGTCGTGCTGCTGGCCCTGGGTGCTGTGGCCCAGAAGCGGCAGGTGATGCTCGACAAGGTGGTCGCCGTAGTGGGAGGCTCGTCAATCCTCTGGTCGGAGGTGGACGAATATGCACGTCAGCTCACACAGCACCGCCGGCAGCAGGGCTACACATCCGACCGCGACCCGGTCAACGAGGCGCTGGAGATGCTGATGACCCAGAAGCTGCTCTTCAACCAGGCGCAGATCGACTCGGTAGAGATCAACGACAGCGCCATCGCCTCGGTCGTCGATGAACAGGTGCAGCAGCTGGCCGAAGCCGAAGGCTCGATTGCCGCGCTGGAGGCCAGGCAGCATATGGCGATCTTCAACATCCGCGAAATGATGCGCCAGCGTTACGAGGAGCAGGAGTATGCCAATGCCATGCAACGCAGCGTCGTGGAAAAGGTTACGGTCATCCCTGGCGAAGTAGAACGTTACTATAAGTCGCTTTCGCGCGACAGCCTGCCGACCATCGCCGATCAATATGTCTATGCCCAGATCACCCGTTTTCCCAAATCGATAACCGCAGCCAAGCAACGCACGCGCGAACGGTTGCTGGATATGCGCGAACGCGCTATAACCGGGAGTACGAAGTTTGAAAACCTGGCCCGCATGTACTCGCAGGACCCAGGGACAATGATCCGGGGCGGCGAGATGGAACCCACGTCATTGCGGGAGCTCGACCCGGCATTCGGAGCGGCTCTGGAAAAGATGCGCCCGGGGCAGATTTCGGAGGTCGTGGAGTCGCAATTCGGCTTCCACATCATCCAGCTTCTGGACAAGCAGGGCGAACTTTACCACTTTCGTCACATCCTGCTTCACCCCGTCTACACCACCGACGAGCTGACCGAAGCCCTCAATACGCTCGACAGCCTGGTGCAGAAGATACGCGCCGACTCGATCACCTTTGAACGGGCCGCTCTCGTCCACTCCGACGATAAGGGCTCGAAGATGAACGGCGGCATCGTTTCGAACAGCGACATCATGAATTATTACAACGCTTCGGAGGCCAAACTCACCGTAACGAAGTTCTTGCGCGAGGACTTCGGGCGTTTCCGCAGTCTGGACGACTACAATGCCCTGATGCGCCTCAAGCCGGGCGAAATATCGGACGCTTTCCTTACGGAGGACATGATGGGTAACCAGATGGCCAAGGTGGTCCGGCTCGTGGAGATCATCCCCACCCACCGGGCTTCGCTCGAAGAAGACTACCTCCGCCTGGAAGAGATGGCCCTCGAAGCCAAACAGGAGCGGGTGTTCAAAGAGTGGCTCTCGAAAAAAATCGATGCCATGTACATCTACATCGCCCCCGAATTCCGCGACGGGGAGTTCGACAACAAACATTGGGTGAAGTAACAACGTGCGGCGAATTTTCTCCATACTTATTCCCGTAGTTGCCGTCAGCGGTATACTTTTCGCCCGCGGGAGCATGTACCCCGGGGCTGCAGAAGCCTGTCTGACCGACGTACCGACACCGTCAGGCCCACCGTCAGAAGACCCCGAGAAAAAAGTTATCGACCTGAAGTCCGACCTTTCGGGCCCTGTGGCGCCGGGTGACTCAGTAATCTTTCTGGTCGGCAACTTCGCGGCCCAGCACAATGGGGCAGTCATCACTTGCGATTCGGCAGTGCGCTACTCTGACCGGCGAATCGAATTTTTCGGCCATGTGCTCATCAACAAGAATACAACATATATTTATGGCGACCGGGCCGATTATAACGGCGACCTGAACGAAGCCCGGGTCTACTCCGACATCGTGAAGGTAGTCGACGGGGATGCCACTCTTTACACCCACACCTTCCGCTTCAACACGAAGGAGAACATCGGCGAATTTGGCGGAGGCGGAGTGCTGACCAACCGGGAAAACGTGCTCGAATCGGTGAAGGGTTACTACTATGCCGATACAAAGGAGCTGGTAGCCGTAGACGAAGTGCAGATGCGCAACGACGAATACGAGCTCATGGGCGACTCGGTCGTTTACAACATGGCCACAGACAACGCCTACTTCTTCGAACGCACCAATATCTGGAGCCACGACGGCGACTACCTCTATGCCGACCGGGGCGAGTACCGCAAAGCCGACACTCTTTATATCGTCACACGTAACGGCTATGTGCTGACCGACAAACAGGAGCTCTGGAGCGACAGCATCGACTTCTTCCGGGCCGAGAACCACGTAGTGCTGCGTCGCGACATCCAGATCGACGACACCGAGCATAAAGTGCTGGCTTTCGGCGATTATGGCGAATACTGGCAGGAGCCGGGCGACGCTTTTCTTACGCAGCACCCTGCAATAGTGAGCTATGACCGCTCGCAGGGCGACTCGCTCTTCATGCGGTCGGACACGATCTGGCTTTATACGATCCGTACAGCCAACGATTCCACACCTCCACCGGCTGATTCGGTTTCCCGACCGACCCCCGGAACCGCAGCTGCGGAGCAGCCCGTTGACACAATTCGCCGTGAACTCCACCCGGCGGTCGATTCGCTGGAGCAAATCATAATACCCGACTCATTGGCAGCAGATAGCTTAGGCGGGGCCGATACCGTACAGCTGAGCCCGGCCGAGCGTAAAGCGCAGCTCCAGGCCACAGCAGCCCAGGCCAAGGCGGAGAAGAAAGCGGCACGGGCCGCAGCCAAAAAAGCTAAGCTGGCCCAGATAGCCGCCGCACGGCGCGAGAAAAACACGGCGAAACTGCTGGCACAAAAGGAGCGCGAGGAGAAACGCCTGGCCGCACGCAAACTCAAGGCCGAGTCCAAACTGCGTGCCCGGCAGGCGCGCGCCGCCCGCAAAGGCAAACCCCTGCCGGTGGATTCTACGGCCTTACGCGAGCTCGACGCCCGTCTGGCCCGAGCAGCAGCAGAGCGCGATTCGCTCTTCGCACTGCTTTACAAAGAGTGGACGATCGACAGCGTGGCGATGTTCGCACCAGCGGATACACCCGACACACTGCCCCCTGACAGTATCTACCGCCTTATCAAGGGGTACCGCGACGTGAAGATTTACCGCTCCGACTTCCAGAGCGTCTGCGACTCAATGACGGCCATAAGCACCGACTCGACGATCCACCTTTATATCGACCCCGTGCTGTGGAACCAGTCCAACCAGATCACCTCAGAGGTGATGGACATCTACACGAAGAACCGCCAGATCGAACGTGCCGAATTCGTGGGCAGTCCCATGATGGTGGGGCGCATCGACACGGTGCATTACAACCAGATCGCCGGCAAAGAGATGACGGCCTACTTCCGCAATAACGAAATATGGCTCAACAACGTCAACGGCAATGCCCGGACGCTCTACTATAACCAGGACGGCGAGCCGCCCCAGGTTACAGGCCTCTTCTTCGTGGAGAGCGGCGGTATCAACTTCTACGTCGATGACCAACAGGTCGTGCGCATGACGTGGTATAACGACCCCCACTACTCGATCTACCCGATGGACAAAATCCCGGCTGATCAGGAGCTGTATCTCAAGGGCTTCAAGTGGGAGGGGGCCCGGCGCCCGGCGCAGGCCGATGTTTTCGACCGCACAATCCGGCCTTCACAGCGCGAGGAGCGCTCAGCGCTTCCCCATCCGGAATTTCCGATCCGCCAACGCATTGACGATCTGCGCAAACGTCTCATCGAGCAGCGTCGCTGGGCCGATCGCCTGGATCAGGTCGATGAGGCAACGGTTGAGTGGATGCGCGAGCTGGGATATGAGGTAGGAAAACCCCGCTCGTCGAGCCCACGTCAAAAGTGACGGCCCGGACGGCTCTGCGCCCTGCAGTCCGGCCACAACAAGTCGCACATGGAAACTTTCACGCAATTATTGGCCGAGTGGGGCTATTGGGGACTTCTGCTCTCGGCGCTTATAGCAGGCAGCATCGTGCCCTTCAGTTCAGAGGCGGTGCTGGTCGTCCTGCTGGGTGTGGGGGCCGATCCGGTGCTGTGCCTCATTGCTGCATCGGTGGGCAACACGCTGGGCGGGATGACCTGTTACTGGATCGGCACGCTGGGACGCACGGAATGGATCGAACGCCTCGGGGTGAAACCCCGGCAGCTGGCCCGAGCGCGTAGATTCGTGGCAGGTCGCGGAGCAATTATGGGATTTTTCGGCTTTCTGCCCGCCATCGGCGAGGCTATTGCCGTGCTGCTGGGTCTCATGCGCGCCAATCCGTGGATTACAGCCGGGGCAATGGGCGCTGGAAAAGCCTTGCGCTATGCAATCATCCTGCTTTCGTATGAGGGAATAATTTCGCTTTTCTGAATGATGGAATCTACGATTTTCAAGACCGATACCCCACCGTGGGAGTTGCTGCTTCTGGGCGATGAATCGCCCGATTCGGTAGCCGATTATATCGACCGGGGAGACTGTTATGTCGCACTGATCGAAGGCCGTACCGTGGGCGTCTGCATGACGATCCGCACCCATCCCTTCACACTTGAAATCGTCAACCTGGCAGTCGACCCGGCCTTTCAGCGGCGGGGCATTGGCGGTGACCTGATTTTCCACGTGCTGCGTAAAGCCCGCGAAGAGGGCTTACGGCGCATCGAAATCGCCACAGCCAACGTCGAAAACGGCCCTTTGCACCTTTATCGTTCATTCGGATTCGAACCCGTGGAGCTCGAGCGCAATTACTTTCCGAAGTACTACCCCGCACCCATCATCGAAGGCGGCGTAGAGTGCTGCGATCTGGTGCGGCTGCGCATGGAACTGTAGGCATGTCCGTCACGTGGAACCCCTGGCACGGATGCCGCAAAACGAGCGAAGGCTGCCGCAACTGCTATGTTTATCGACAGGATGCCCAACACGCTCTGGACAGCAGCAAAGCGCGCAAAACAGCAGCTTTCAACCTGCCGGTGCACCGCAGCCGCGACGGGAGATTCAAGATTCCCGGCGGCGAAATAGTTTATACTTGTTTCACATCGGATTTTTTGCTGGAAGAGGCCGACGCATGGCGTCCCGAAGCGTGGGCAATGATGCGTATGCGATACGACCTGACTTTCCTGTTCTTTACTAAGCGGATCGAGCGTCTGCTCCCTCTCCTTCCGCCCGACTGGGGCGAAGGTTATGAAAATGTGGTCATTGGCTGCACGGTTGAGAACCAGTCCGAGGCCAACCGGCGGCTACCGCTGTTTCTCGAAGCGCCGATCCGCCACCGAACCATTGTCTGCGCCCCGCTTCTGGGACCGTTGGAGCTGACGCCCTATCTTTCACCGGCAATCGAAGAGGTCTCCGCAGGCGGCGAATCGGGCCCTGCTGCCCGGATCTGCGATTACGACTGGGTGCTCGCACTCCGACAGCAGTGTGTCGCAGCGGATATTCCTTTCTGGTTTCACCAGACCGGAGCGCAGCTGCGAAAAGATGGGCGCCTCCACCGCATCCCACGCGCTTACCAACACCTCCAGGCCCGGCAGGCTGGCATCGATTACAAAATCACAAAAAGATAACTGGCCGCCAACCGCGACAAAAGTCCCGGCCACACACCCCTCCCACTCCTCCCCCCCTCCCCCCCCTCAAAAAAAGAGCCGCACCCAAAGGTGCGGCTCACTTATCGCGGAAGATTATCAAATTACTCTTCAGTCTCTTCCTTGGTCTTGGCTTCAGCAGCCTCCAGCGCGCTCTTCAAAGCGGCCAGACCGGCGATGTCGCCCAGCGTGGTCTTCTCGACTGAAGCGTTGATCTTCTTGACAGTCGACTTCGTAGCGTCAGCTGCAGCACGTTTCTCGGCTTTCTCTGCAGCTACTTCGGCCTTCTTCGCGGCTTCGTAGGTGCGCAGGTGCGAAAGGGTGATGCGCTTGGTGGCTTTCGAGAACTCGATTACCTTAAAGTCGAGCTTATCGCCCACCTGGGGAGTCGTACCGTCCTCCTTGACCAACTGACGAGCCGGGCAGAAACCCTCGACATTCTCGTCGAGCGATACCACGGCGCCCTTCTCGGTCATCTCCGTAATCGTGCCTTCGTGAACGGTATCCATCGAGAACTTACCCTCGATAGCGTTCCAGGGATTCTCCTCAAGCTGCTTATGACCCAGCGACAGACGGCGGTTCTCCTTGTCTATCTCCAGCACTACGACCTCGATGTCGGCGCCTACCTGCGTAAACTCACCGGGGTGCTTCACCTTCCTGGTCCAGCTCAGGTCCGAAATATGAATCAGGCCATCGATGCCCTCCTCAATCTCGACGAAGACGCCAAAGTTAGTGAAGTTGCGCACTTTAGCCATGGTCTTCATACCCACCGGATAGCGGGTTTCGATATCGGCCCAGGGATCTGCTGACAGCTGCTTGATACCCAGCGACATCTTGCGCTCCTCACGATCGAGCGTCAGGATGACGGCCTCGACTTCATCGCCGACCTTCATGAACTCCTGTGCCGAGCGCAGGTGCTGGCTCCACGACATCTCCGAGACGTGGATCAAGCCCTCAACCCCGGGTGCGATCTCAACGAAAGCACCGTAGTCAGCCATAACGACCACCTTACCTTTCACACGATCGCCAACCTTGAGGTCTGCATCGAGCGCCTCCCACGGATGGGGGGTCAGCTGTTTGAGGCCCAGAGCAATGCGCTTCTTCTGATCGTCGAAGTCGAGGATTACGACCTGAATCTTCTGGTCGAGAGCCACAACCTCCTCGGGGTGGCTTACACGGCCCCACGACAGGTCGGTGATATGAACCAGACCGTCCACGCCGCCCAAGTCGACGAAGACGCCATAGGAAGTGATGTTCTTGACCGTACCCTCCAGAATCTGGCCCTTCTCGAGCTTCGACATGATGATCTGCTTCTGTGCTTCGAGTTCGGCCTCGATCAGTGCCTTGTGCGACACAACCACGTTGCGGAACTCCTGGTTGATCTTTACAACCTTGAACTCCATGGTCTTGTCGACATATACATCGTAGTCGCGGATGGGTTTCACGTCAATCTGCGAACCAGGCAGGAATGCTTCGATGCCGAACACATCGACAATCATACCGCCCTTGGTGCGGCACTTGATGTAACCCTTGATGATCTCGTCCTTCTCCAGGGCTTCGTTGACACGATCCCACGATTTGAGCTGACGGGCTTTCTTGTGCGAAAGAGCCAGCTGACCGTTCTTGTCCTCGGCCGAGTCGACATAGACTTCGATCTTGTCGCCCACCTTCAGATCGGGGTTGTAGCGGAATTCCGAGCTGGCGATGATGCCTTCGCTCTTGTAGCCGACGTTGACGATCACCTCTCGTTTGGTGATACCCGTAACGGTTCCCTCGACCACTTCACCGACCGTTACGTTCGAGAGGGTCTGGTCATAGGCCGCTGCGATCTCGTCCTTCGGCTGGTTGTAGACACCCAGGTCGTTTTCGAAGGCGTTCCAGTCAAAATTCTCGTTTGCGACTACCTTGCTGTTTTCTTCCATAGTTGGAAATTGTGCGATACAATCGCTCGTTAAATGGTTGATAATAAAATTATTGCGCATCAATCCGCACAAAAAGCGCGGAAAAGGCCTACAAAGGTACCGATTATTCCAGAAAAAACAAAAAAAGCCACATGCAAATTTTATCATGTATTTTCCGAATTTTTTGGTATTTTTGCACCTGAAACGGCGGCGACAACTCCGCCACGGATTCAAGAGCGTTCATGTCAGGTCTTGCAGACTGGAAGCACAGGAATCTTCACCGCCGCTGCAAGACGGGGGGGGGCATAGCCGGAAAAATTAACAGGAGAATAAAATAAAAAATATAGCCATCATGAAGAAACTGCTTTTCTCGATTGCAGTTCTGCTCTCTTTATCCACAACCGCACAGACGCAGAATGATGTTACCGAATTCCTCGGCATCCCGGTCGACGGGACCAAGTGGGAAATGATCCGCCGTCTCAAAGCCAGAGGCTTCCGCAGCACAGACTATGACCGGGAGGTTCTGAAAGGCGAGTTCAACGGTCGGGACGTCAACGTCCATGTAGTGACGAACAACAACAAGGTCTACCGAATCATGATCGCGGATGCCACTACGACCGACGAGCGGAACATCCGCGCAAGGTTCAATACCCTGTGCCGGCAGTTTGAGAACAACCCCAAATACATATCATTGAACGAGGATCAGACCATCTCCGACGATGAAAAGATTTTCTATGAAATGACCATCAAAAAGAGATGCTATCAGGCTGTCTTTTATCAAAAACCAGAAGATGGCGTCGTCGCCGAAAAGTTAAAAGAGCTGATAACTTCGGAATATACGGAAGATCAATTGGCGAATCCGACAGAAGAGATCGAACAAAAATCGGCTCTGCTTCAGGAACTCCTCCTGGGTATCCCTTATGAAAATAAGGTAGTCTGGTTCACGATTGCGGAATTGCGCGGGAAATTTTACATCGTCATGTACTACGACAATACATATAACCAGGCTAACGGCGATAACTTATAGTTCACACTCCGTACCTGAACCACAGGCGGCCGCCCCAAGATAGGGCGGCCGCCTGCATTTTCAGTCTGCGGGGGGGGCGTTGTTCTGCTCCTCAGAATGACAAAAAAAGTCCTCCCCCCGATTTTTCATTCTTACATTTCCGGCTTTCGCCAGGCGGGCCGAAGATAGTTTTATCGAAAGTCCCCTCAGTCCCGCTCCACCGTCTGCCGCGGGCGGTTGTCCAGGACAAGAGGCGAACGGCTCTTCAACTCACCAATCAATGCATCGGCCACCTCTTCATCGAGAATCGCACCGTCGGCGTAGTCCAGCCCCTTGTAGTTCTTGTAGGCGTAGTCGCTTATCGCCACACGGTAGAGGCGCCCATCTTCCAGCTCCGGGAAATCCACTTCCTGCGCACGGTCGTCCTCATCCACCTCGATTTCGTAGGGCGTCGTCGAAACCAGATCGATCCGGTGCCCCTCGCGCGTCGGTTCGTTGTATTTGGTCACGATCATACGCTCCATTTGCTCGGGAGTCATCTGCATCGTGGCCACACGTGTCCCAAACGGCTCCAGATCGTAGATCCGGGCACGGCTCACACCACCCGCCGCCAGCGTGTCGAGCCGCACGCCACCTATATGGTAAAATCCTATGTCGGCGCCTGCTGCCTCGGCCACCGCTGCTGCCATCCAATTAGCCAGAGCCTGCATATCGGCCGGAGCTCCGAACTCACCCACCGGACGATTAAGCTCCGGATCGGCGTAATAGTGCGCCACTTGCTCTGCGAAGTCGTTGTCTGGCTCGTAACCAGAGAGCGGCACGGCCCGGAAATCGACACTCTCCACCTTGTGTCCCCGCAGACGGATCGTCGTCGCGCCCACGTTTTTCAGCCCTTTGCCCGTCTGCGTCAGCAACACGCCGCCGACTATCGTATCACGCACCACGTGAGTATGGCCACCGATCACCACGTCAAACGGTGCATCTCCCCGCGAAAGGAGCTCCATATCGCGGTCATCCCCCATGTGCGAGAGTAAAACCAGCACGTCAACCTTTGGTCTGAGTTCGGCCGCATAGCGCAACGCCTCCTGCTGCGGATCAGGAAACACCACCCCCTCGAATGACGAGGCGTTGCCGGCCGGATGGCCCTGCCCCTCGTAGTTGGTCACCACCCCCACGATGCCAATCTTCACGCCCCCCCGCCGAATGATCGTGTAGGGCGCCAGCCGGGGGAAGGTCACCGTGTCACTCAACGCATTGGCACTCACCACATCAAACGCCATGCTGTCAATCATACGCCCTAAATAGGCCTGACCGTGGTCGAACTCGTGATTGCCAAGCGTAGCAGCGTCGTAACCCAGACGGTTCATCAATTCGACGATCGGTTTACCCGGCACCGCCACCTTGTCGACATAGGCATTGCCTGTCCAGCGGTCGCCCGCATCGACCAACACCACGATCTGAGCCGTATCGCGACACTCCTCCACGGCTGCAGCCAACCGGGGAAAGCGCTGTATCGCGGCGTGCATATCGTTGGTCGAGAGAATCACCACCGTACGCTCACGCGGCCCACAAGCCGCTGCAACGACCGCCAGTGCGGCCAAAATATACACCTGGAATCTATTTTTCATCTCAAAAACGATTTGGTTGCAACATAAATTAGGTATCGCATCCCGACTGCGGGCCGGAACCCCCGGCTGCGGAGGTTCGCAACTCTGTTGCTCGCTCCGCTGGCTCCGGCTCGTACGATCTGCGATCGAAAGTTTGCCTCAAATGTCTGCCTTTAGGCAGGCGGGCCTCCGTCTCCCGCTCGGCTGCCGCCGAAAAAGCCACATTACCTTCGGCCTTTCGCTTCGAAAAACCAGCTTTCCGCTTGCCAAAAATAGGAAATATTCTTATCTTTACCCATCACTTTTCAAAAAAGTCCGCCACCATGTCCGACCATATCCGTGTCGTGTGCGAAAACCTCGGCGACATGCTCGAGGTCGCCCCGGGCACCTCACTCTCCCAGATAGCCGCCCGCCTCATGCAGGGTCCTTACCCCTTTCTGGCTGCCACAGTCGACAACCGTCTCCGCGAACTCGACTACAAAATAGATGCCCCTGCCACCGTCCGCTTCGTCGACATTACCTCTTTCGCCGGCAGTCGCGTTTACCAACGCACGGCGTGGTTCATCCTCCAGAAGGCCGTCCATGACCTCTACCCGACACAGAAGCTCCATATCCGCCATTCGCTGGGCCGCAGCGGCTTTTATTGCGAAATCGAAGGCATCGAACATCTCTCCGACGAGCAAGTCGCGACGCTGCGTGAAAGAATGGACGCTATCATCGCCGCCGACTACCCCATCCACCGTCACCGGATGCTCACCTCCGAAGTCCGCGCCCTCTACGCCCGGCAGGGCTTCGACGACAAGATCGCCCTTCTGGACACCCGCCCGCAGCTCTACAGCGAATTTTACACGCTTGACGACATTTTTGGTTACTTTTACGGTGCAATGGCCCCCTCAACAGGCTACGTCCGGTTGTTCGACATAGCCCCCTATTACAACGGTTTTTATCTGGCGCTGCCCCTGCGCGAAGCACCTGACACGCTCCACCGCAACATCGAACAGCAGAAAATGTTCGGCATCTTTCAGGAGTATCAGTCGTGGGTGCGCCTGATGGGCGTTCCGACCGTCGGGGCTGTCAACGCCAAGGTCCTCGCCGGTGACGCGGGCGGCCTTATCAAGATCGCCGAGGCGTTGCACGAACGCAAATTCGCGTGGGTGGCCGACGAAATCTACCGGGCTAACCTCACCCACGGCACCCGCATGGTCCTTATTTCGGGGCCCTCGTCGAGCGGCAAGACCACCTCGGCCAAGCGCTTAGCCATCCAGCTGGGCGTACTGGGACTCAAACCCGTAATGATCTCTTTGGACGACTACTTCGTCGACCGCGATAAAACCCCGCTCGACACCAACGGAGAGTACGACTACGAAGCGCTGGAAGCCATCGACCTGGAACTTTTCAACGACCACCTGCGGCGCCTTATGGCCGGCCAGAGCGTCGACATCCCGCGTTACGACTTCATCACAGGGCGCCGCACATGGCACAACGCACCTCTGACGCTCGACGAGCAGTCGATCCTCATCATCGAGGGTATCCACGGCCTCAACCCACAGCTCACCCCCTCGATCCCCGATTCGCAGAAACTGCGTATTTACATTTCGTGCTTCACGTCAGTAGCTATGGACAACCTCTCGCGCATCGCCACTACCGACAACCGGCTGCTACGCCGCCTGGTCCGCGACTACACCCAGCGGGGCAACGACGCCGCAGCTACCCTTTCGCGGTGGCCCAGCGTACGGCGCGGCGAGGAACGCCACATCTTCCCCTACCAGGAAAATGCCGACATCATGCTCAACTCGTCGCTCTTCTACGAAATATCGGTCCTGCGGCCCCATGCCGAAAAAATCCTGCGCGAGGTCCCCGACACAATCCCCGAATACGACGAGGCGCAGCGCATGCTTCGCCTGCTCGACCGCTTCACCCCCATTCTGCCCGACGAAATCCCGCCCACCTCAATCCTGCGCGAGTTCATCGGCGGCAGCTCGTTCGAATATTGACCGTCACAAACTGTCATCCTAATTAACAGGCATTCCGGCTCCAACGGAGCCGTGCGGGCCGAAGCCTCCGCCCCGCGGAGGCCCGCAACTACGTTGCAGTCCACCGCAGGCTTCGACCTGAATAATATTATAATTTACTAATTCAAAAAACAGCTAAACTCAAAAATATGTTCGACAAATTTGAATCGCGCCATATCGGCGTAAGCAACGAAACCGAGCTCCGCGCGATGCTCGACACAATCGGCGTGAAATCGGTTGACGAACTCATCGGACAGGTCATTCCCGCCTCGATCCGCCTCAAAAAGCCGCTTGCCCTGCCCGAAGGAATGAGCGAATACGAATTTGCCGCACACATCCGCACACTGGCCGACCGCAACCGCCCGTTGCGCTCGTTCATCGGCATGGGCTATTACCCCTGCGCCGTGCCGGCCGCCGTGGTGCGCAACGTCTTCGAGAATCCGGCGTGGTATACCTCCTACACCCCCTATCAGGCCGAAATTTCGCAAGGACGTCTCGAAGCACTGCTCAACTTCCAGACCGCCGTCATTTCGCTGACCGGCATGGAGATCGGCAACTGCTCGCTCCTGGACGAAGGCACCGCCGCGGCCGAAGCCATGTCCATGATGTTCTCGCTGCGCCCGCGCGAGGCGGTCAAGGAGGGCCGCAACCAGCTCTTCGTCGACCGCAACCTCTTTCCGCAGACACTCGACGTACTGCTTACGCGCAGCGAGCCCCTCGGCATCGAACTCATCATCGACGACTACGACCAGTACGAATTTACAGGCCGGGAGTTCGGTGCTATCGTCCAATACCCCGCAGCCGACGGCGCCGTGCGCGACTATACCAGCTTCACCGACGCAGCCCATACCGCCGGAGCGCTCGTCACGGCCGTCGCCGACCTCCTCTCGCTGGCCCTGCTCAAGGCCCCGGGCGAATGGGGTGCCGACATCGCCGTCGGCTCGGCCCAGCGTTTAGGCACCCCGCTGGGCTTCGGAGGTCCCCATGCCGGTTACATGACCACACGTGAAGCCTTCAAGCGCAACATGCCAGGCCGCATTATCGGCGTCTCGGTCGACCGTCTGGGCAACAAAGCGCTGCGCATGGCACTCCAGATGCGCGAACAGCACATCAAGCGCGAACGCGCCACATCGAACATCTGCACCGCCTCGGCGTTGATGGCCTCAATGGCAGGCTTCTATTGCGTCTACAACGGCTCTGAAGGGCTCTGCCGCGCGGCTGAAACAGCCCATCTGGCTGCTGCCACGGTAGCCCGGGCACTCGAAACCCTCGGCTATAAACTCTCTGCCAGAGAGTTCTTCGACACACTCGAAGTCGAGGCCGAATCGGCTGTCGTCCAATCGCTTGCTTTAGAGAGCGGGATCAACTTCTACTACCCCTCGGAGGGCACCGTACGCATGTCCTTCGACGAAGTAACAACCCCGGCCGAAATCGAGGGCGTCGTGCGCATTTTCGCCGCAGCTAAAGGAAAGAAAATAAAAGCTATAAAGCACATTACCTCAAGCGATAATTTAGGTACAATGCGCCGCACAAGCGCCTACCTCACAGAAAAAGTATTCAACTCCTACCGCTCGGAAAGTGCCCTGATGCGCTACATCAAGACATTGGAGCTCAGGGATATATCCCTTACCAATTCCATGATCTCTTTAGGTTCGTGCACCATGAAACTCAACGCTGCGGCCTTGATGCAACCTTTGTCGCTGGCAGGCTTTCAAAACATGCACCCCTTCGCCCCGGCCGATCAGGCCGAGGGTTACATGCAGCTTATCAGGGAGTTGGAGCAGGATTTGGCGACAATCACGGGACTTGCGGCCTGCTCGCTCCAGCCCAACTCGGGCGCAGCAGGCGAGTATTCGGGCCTGATGGTCATTCGCGCCTACCACCAAAGCCGCGGGCAAGGCTACCGGAACGTGGTGCTAATTCCCGCCTCAGCCCACGGCACCAACCCTGCCTCGGCAGCCATGGCGGGCATGAAAATCGTGACAGTGGCCTGCGACGAGCGGGGCAATATCGACCTGAAGGACCTCGAAACCAAAGCCAGGGAGCACGCCCCGGAGCTGTGCGCCCTGATGGTGACCTACCCATCGACCCACGGCGTATTCGAAAGCCGCATCCGGGAAATTATTGAAATAGTGCACGATGCTGGCGGCCAGATCTACATGGACGGCGCCAACATGAACGCCCAGGTGGGACTGACGAACCCGGGCTACATCGGTGCCGACGTCTGCCACCTCAACCTGCACAAGACCTTCGCCATGCCCCACGGAGGCGGTGGTCCGGGCGTAGGTCCGATCTGCGTGGCCGAGCACCTGCGGGCATTTCTGCCCTCGCACCCGGTCGTGGCGACGGGCGGCGACGAAGGCATCACGGCCGTGGCCTCGGCGCCGTGGGGTTCGGCGCTGCTGCTGCCGATCACCTACGGCTACATCAAGATGTTAGGCGAAAGCGGCCTGCGCCACGCGACCGAAATGGCCATAGTCAACGCCAACTACATGTCGGCGGCCTTAGCGTCGGAGTTCCGCACCTACTACTCAGGCGAGACGGGCCGCATAGGCCATGAGATGATTCTCGATCTGACGTCGTTCAAGAAAGACTACAACATCGACTGCGGCGACATCGCCCACCGGCTGATGGACTACGGATTCCACGCTCCGACCCTTTCGTTCCCGGTACACGAAACACTCATGGTTGAGCCGACCGAATCAGAACCCAAAGCCGAAATGGATCGCTTCATCGAAGCGCTCGTGCGCATCAAGCGCGAATGCGAAGCGGCCGTCGGCCAGGCGGACAACGTGGTGGCGAACGCCCCCCACACGGCACCGGAGCTGTGCGGCGAGTGGGCGCATCCCTACACGCGCGAAGAGGCGGCGTTCCCGCTCGGATGGGTCCGTGAGGCGAAATTCTTCCCCCATGTCTCAAAAATCGATAACGGCTACGGCGACCGCAACCTGTGCTGCATCAATGCGGAATAAATTTTGAGAGCAACCGGTTTTTGACTACCTTTGTCATTCATTCAAACCTTCAACGCATGAAAGCAGAACAGAACAAGATGGTCGGCGTAGACTACAAGCTGACCGTGGACGGACAGATAGCCGACCAGTCGCGGCCGGGACAGCCCCTCGAATTTATCTTCGGAACAGGTATGCTCCTGCCCAAATTCGAAGCAGCCATCGAGGGCAAAGAGCCCGGCGACAAAGTATCCTTCACGCTGGAGCCCAAAGACGGCTACGGCGAACTGATAGCCGAAGCGATCGTCGACCTGCCGAAAAACATATTCATGGTCGACGGCAAGGTCGCCGAAGACATTCTCTTCGTAGGTTCGCAAGTGCCGATGAGCGATGCCCAGGGCAATCGCATGATGGGCATCGTGAAAGAAGTGGGTGACGAAACGGTGAAGATGGACTTCAACCACCCGATGGCGGGCAAGACACTCAACTTCGAAGTAGAGGTAGTAAGCGTCCGTGACGTGACGCCCGAAGACCTGCAAGGTCACTGCTCATGCGAATCGTGCGGCGGCGATCACGAATGCGGCGGCGAATGCGACCACAACGATGGTTGCGGCTGCGGCGACGGACACTGCGACTGCCACTAAGCCGGAGGGGGGGGGCAATCGGGTTACCGCACCAGCTATTACGGAGATTTACGCAATGTAGGCAAGGACGGTTCTGTATGGAGCAGTTCGCCTTACTCGGCGTCGAGCGTGTACGGGTCGCTCTTGTACTTCGACAGTTCCCACGTGAACCCCGAGGGCGGCACCAACCGTGCGAACGCTTTCCCCGTTCGCTGCGTGCAACTTTGCATAAGCCGAGAGCAGAGGCCGTT
>CAJUIE010000023.1 GCA_910586375.1 uncultured Alistipes sp.
TTGCCGGGAACAGGCGCTTGCAAGAAACAAGCTGACGGCAAAAACAGAATACCGGGAAAAAGTCATAAAAAGTGCGCGGGTTTAATATTTACCGGTATCTGAGGTAGACCAATACCCACAAGTCTCGATAAATATAAGCCCACGCAACAGCATGAGCATTACATTTATCATTCTTGACTTGTTGAAATTTTGGTCTTTTCAGATACAAGAATAATAACGTAACACCAACGTTAAATATGTCACGGCGAAGATAGAAAAATCTTGCCGGAATAGCAAATCCCCCGCTTCGGGTTTTCACAAAGAGCCTCGGCAGAAATCCGACCGGCGGGAAGGTAAAAGCGGTTGCGCCTGGAGCAGTGCGCCTTACTCGGCGTCGAGCGTGAACGGGTCGTACTTGGGCTTCAACAGTTCCTACGTGTACTCCGAGAAAGGCAACAGCCGTACGTACGGTTTCCCCGTTCGCTGCGTGCAGGAATAAGAGAGGACGACGGACAGCGACGCAACACGATCGGGATAGTTGGCCGAAGAGTCCGGAATGCGGAGAAATCCGAAGCTCAGAACGGCAGCTCCAGCTGGTCGATTTCGTGGTTGAAGGTCAGGCGGTGGTGAGGCGTCAGACCATACTCCCGTATGGCGAGGCGATGCTCACGTGTGGGATAGCCTTTGTTTGTGCGCCAGCCGTATTGGGGAAACTGCTCGTCGAGCCGTAGCATATATTCGTCGCGGTGGGTTTTGGCCAGCACCGAGGCGGCGGCTATATCGGCGTATTTGCCGTCGCCCTTGACGATGCATCGATAGGGTGTCTCCAGCTGCGTGCGAAACCGGTTGCCGTCAATCACCAGAAATTCCGGCTGCGGATCGAGCTGCGCAACGGCCAGCGACATCCCCTCGAACGAAGCGTTAAGAATGTTGATTTCGTCGATTCGCTCAGGCGTCACAGCCACCACGGCCCATGCCACAGCTTCGCGTTCGATGATCTCCCGCAGCCTGTCGCGGTTGCGTGCAGTCATCTGTTTCGAATCGTTGAGGCGTTCGTCGTGGAAGTCGGGCGGGAGAATCACTGCCGCCGCGAATACGGGGCCCGCCAGACATCCGCGCCCGGCTTCGTCGCACCCCGCTTCGAGAAGGTCGTATTGGCATCTTGTCTCCAGCATCCGATGCAAAGATACGCAAAGCCGGGTTCTGGAACAAGTCTCTGCACGGGACATATCTTATATAATTGTGACGATATGGAGTCATTCCGGCTTTTTTAGTTATTTTTGCTGACCGGAATCGTTTCCCGCCTATGAAATTCGATATTTCCCAACAACCGCTTGTTCCGTCATTCTTGACCCTGCTGGCTCTGGCTGTTTTGGCGGCGTGCTGCCTCGACCTGTTGCCTGCCGGGGCTGCCGGGGCTGCCGTGGCAACGGACGAAGGCCCCGGGGCCGATGGGCTGGTGCTGCCGACACTGAACGTCCTGCTCGGAAGATTCGAAGTCGTTCATCCGGTCTGGAGCCGCCTGTTTGTCGGGTTTCTGGTTCTTTTTACCGGCATGTGCACCGGTCGCATGACCGTGCGTTACAACCTTTATGGGCACTCCACCTGCCTGGCTATTCCTCTTTATGGCATCATCGCCTGTAGCCTGGGGATACTTGAGGCCGCTCTCGCAGCCCTTGTCGCTTCGGCACTGCTGGCACTGGCCATCAAGAACTTCTGCCGCTCGTTCCGTAACGGCTATGGTTTCGACGCTTTGTTCCGGGGAGGACTTTATACGGGCATTCTGTTGCTGGTACGTCACGAAATGTTGCCGTTGTTGCTGCTCCTGCCTTCGGCCATCCTGCTCTTTCGCCGCACGCGCCGGGAAACCGTGGTGGCGTTGACCGGATTTTTGATACCTCTGTTCATCGCCTGCTACCTCAACTGGGGCGCCGGAGGGGCTTTTCTTGCTCCGATTCTGGCTTTCGCAGATTCGTTGCGTTTCGGTATTCCCTTCGGATTTCTTGCTATGCTCGGGATTCCGACGATGATATTGGCTGCGGTCGTTGCACTGCTTGACCTGCTGGCGCTGGTATTTCTCTTCCGGAATATTCATATTCAGAGCAGCAAATCCCGCACGATTCTTCTGTTTAATACGTGTGCACTTATCCTCACGTTGGGCGCTGCCGCCATGCCGACCTCGACGGCTGCGAGCTTTGCATTATGGGCCGTTCCGTCGGCCATTCTGCTGCCCGTATTTTTCGTGCGCCTCTCGTTGAGTCTTGCCCGGATGCTCTATCTGGGACTTTGGATTTTTGCTGTTCTGGCGCTTGTATTACAATAACCTATTTAGCCTTAATCGTGTATCGAATAGTCTTAAACGGATAACGCTGTTTCATTTCACTATAAATAATTTTAAAAGATAAAGTCAAGATTGTATATTTGAAGACGAACAGAGTGACGCAACGCAATGTTCACCTAACTTTAAATTACAATCTTTATGAGGAATTCATCGAATTCGTCGGCTCAACAGCCGACGATTGTGAAGTATGTCGAAACGCTTCACACAGGTATTCAGACGCAGGCTTTATCCCGCTACGCCATTGGGTTTGTACTCCGTGGCACCAAGCACATCTATGATGGTGACAAACGACAGACACTGACCCGCGGAGAACTTTTTTATCTCGGCATTGGCCACCACTACGTGGAGAATATTCCCGATAACGGGCAGCCTTTCGAGCAGATACTTTTCTATTATACGCCCGCAGACCTTCAGCGAATACTGCTTCATCTGAACATCACCTACGGACTCAATATCTCCAACCAGCACTCCTGTGAAAACTGCGACAACCGGACCCATGTCGCTATGCCGGGCTGGAGTTCGATCCGCAGCTTTTTTCTCAACACCAACAATTATTTGCGCGAAGAGGAGTTCCGGCACGACGACACAGCCGAGAATATTAAAATGACCGAACTGATCTATCTGATCGCCTCGCATGAGGATTGCTGCATCAAAAGCAAGGTTCTGAGCAATATCGATGCGGAGAAGGAGAACTTTGAACAGATCATCCACAACCACATTTTTCAGGATATATCCATCGAGGAGCTTTCACGTCTGACGCATCGGTCGCTTACGTCGTTCAAGAAGGAGTTCCGGCGCCATTTTCAGATGCCGCCTCACCGGTGGTTTATCCGTCAGCGGTTGATGCACTCGCGGCTGTTGTTGATTTCGACGTCGAAATCGATTTCGGAGATCGGTAACGAGTGTACGTTCCCCAATACGTCACATTTCATCAAGCTTTTCAAGAAAGAGTATTCGATGACGCCCGCCACTTATCGCAACTACCATATCGCCTCCGGCCACGAGGGGGCAGCGCATGTTTGTGTCGAGGAGTCCGTGCCTTTACGGGAGGCCCTTTAATCAAAAGTTTGGAAATACTCTGTTTTGCTCCGCTTTGATTGCGGCAATAATAAAAAAACGGCGTATTTTTTTTGAAAAATCACGGAAAAACATTTGCTTTTTTATAAAATTAATTTTATTTTTGTATAGTAATCGTGGGGGTCACCCCACGCTCATTAACCTAACTAACCTAACCAGAGAATCTCGGGGCCGACAGGTCGCCGGGATTCTTGTTTATAGGGAGCGGGGCGGGATGACATTTGTCGTCATTCGCTGGTATGGGGTGCGATTCGGGTAAAACAATAAGCCCGGAAGAATTTCCCGGACTTATTCTGATTTTTTATTTTTCGACTTTAGCCTTGAATTTCTCTATCTGATGTTTCAGGGCATCTATTGCTTCATCTATCGCCTCTTCGAAACTTCGGGCCTGGTGCGTAGCTACCAGCTCTTCGCCCGGCATGTGCAGGGAGATTGTGGCTATCTTGTTTCCTTTCTCGACGTCTTTGTCGAGCTTGAGGATGACGTCGGCGCCGGTTGAACGTTCCGCAAAGCGGTCCAGTTTCGCCATTTTGGCATTCACAAATTCAACGAGCCGCGTGTCGGCGTCGAATTTTACGGATTGAATCTGCACATTCATAGCCTTACGATTTTTATGGTTGTTCGTTTTCCCCGTTTTGGGCCCGGGGGTGGGCTTTGGCATATGTCCGCTGCAGATGGGCGATGCTGTTGTGCGTGTATACCTGCGTGGCTTGCAACGACGCATGGCCCATCAACTCCTGGATTTCGCGCATATCGGCCCCGCCGTTCAGCAGGTGGGTGGCGAACGTGTGCCGTAATACATGAGGACTTTTTTTACCTTGTACGTCGGCCTGCGCCAGCTCGTTCCGCACCAGGCGGTAGACCGAGCTGCGGGAGATACGTTTACCGCTGCGACTTAAAAATAATGCTTTTTCCGAAGAGTTGCAAATATTTTGCCGTTCGATTCGCCGGATGTGGCTCCCGATTTTTTCGGCGGCCTCCTCCAGAAGCGGGACCAGACGCTCCTTGTCGCCTTTGCCGCGGACGCGAAGGGTGGAATTGTCGGCCGAGAAGTCGCTGCGATCGAGACCGATTAGTTCGGCAAGGCGCAGTCCGCAGGAGTAGAACAGCAGAATGATGAGTGCGTTGCGTTCGTCGTCGAAGTCGTCGGCCCGGGTTTCGCACTTGTCGATGAGCGGCATCATGCGGCTTTCGGGCACGAAGGCCGGCAGGCGGTGCGAGGTGCGGAGCGACGGAACTGACTGCATGATATCCTTGTGCACCCGGCCGGTGCTGCGGAGCCAGCGGAAGAGTGTGCGCAACGAGGAGAGCTCGCGGTTCATCGCCCGGGCATTTATCTTTTGCCTCTCTGTGCGGAAGATGATCCAGTCACGAATCTGTACGGCCTCGATTTCGTGCGGATCGAACGGTGCTCCCCCGGATTTCTCGACCCACGCCACGAACTGTTCTATGTCGTGGCGGTAGTTGCGCACGGTGAGTGGTGAGTAGCGACGTTCAGCCTCCAGGTAGTGGATAAATTCGGCGAGCATGGATTTCAGATTCGCGGTCGGAGCTTGCGTTCCGTGGCCCGGTGAAAGGGGCTCCGAGGGCAAATATAATAAATTTTCGTTATCTTTGAATCATGAAAGAGTCCTGGAAGCCCGGCACGGTACTTTATCCGCTGCCGGCTGTATTGGTGAGCTGCGGGGTCGCGCCCGAGGAGTACAACATGTTGACCGTAGCATGGACAGGCACGATCTGTTCCGAGCCGCCGATGTGCTTTATTTCGGTTCGACCGTCGCGTCACTCTTACGACATCATTCGCCGCACGGGGGAGTTTGTCATCAATCTTACCACCGAGCAGCTGGCCCGGGCCACCGACTGGTGCGGTGTGCGGTCGGGGCGCGACTGTGACAAGTTTCGCGAAATGGGTCTCACGCCTGGAAAAGCATTGCACGTCGCTGCGCCCATCATCGAAGAGTCGCCCGTGAATATCGAGTGCCGCGTCAGGCAGGTTGTGCCGCTGGGTTCGCACGATATGTTCCTTGCCGAGGTTGTCGGCGTGCAGGTTTCGGCCGAGTTTGTCGATCCGGCAAGCGGAAAGTTCCGTCTGGAGCAGGCCTGCCCGATCGTTTATTCCCACGGCGAATACTTCGCCCTGGGCCGGGCACTCGGACATTTCGGCTGGTCAGTACGTAAAAAGCGCCGGTAGATAGCCGGATGTATATAAAAAAGGATGTCTTTTTAAAAAGACATCCTTTTTCTTTGCTCGGGTCGGAATTACTTCGTCGAGCTGGTCATGCGCTTCTCCTTGATGCGGGCCTTCTTGCCGGTCAGATTGCGCAGGTAGTAGATACGGGCGCGGCGTACCACACCGATCTTGTTGACCTCGATCTTGTCGATGTGAGGCGAGTAGAGGGGGAAGATACGCTCCACGCCCACGCCGTTCGAGATTTTGCGGATCGTGAACATCTTGGTTTTGCCCTGACCCTTAATCTGGATCACTACGCCGCGGAAGCTCTGGACACGCTCCTTGTTACCCTCGACGATGCGGTAGGATACCGTGATCGTGTCTCCGGCCTTAAACGACGGCACGTCGGCCTCATTCTTGGTCCACATCTGCTCGTTTACGAGCTTGATGATTGCGTCTTTGTTCATTGCTGCAATGAATTGAGTTGTTTCGCATCCGACATTCCCGCTGCACCGCGGCTACCATACGGGGTTCTTACCCCCCCCCATAATCCCGCGAAAAAGCCCTGAGGCCTCCGCTGCTGCCGCAACACCCTTTGAAAGAGGTCGGTCTGCGTCCCCGAAGGGAGGACAAAGATAGGAAGATTTTTCTTTTTGCGCAAGCAAGGCGGATTTTTTCTATCTTTGTGTGCAGAACGACAGCCTTAAGGCTGACGGGCTGAAGCCGGGGGACATCGGCACTCAAAAAATATGGATAAGAGATGAATAACCAACGTTTGATCCTGGTTACCAATGATGACGGGTATGCGTCGAAAGGTCTGGCTGCCGCTATCGAAGTGGCCCGGGGCTTCGGCCGTGTGGTCGTCGTGGCTCCCGAGACGCCACAGAGCGGCATGAGCCAGGCCATTACTATGCATCACCCGCTCTTCTTGCGTCGCGTCAGGCAGGAGGAGGGCGTCGAGGTTTATGCCTTTTCAGGCACTCCGGTCGACTGCATCAAGATGGCTTTTGACCACTTGCTGCGCGAGGAGCGCATTGATCTGGTGATTTCGGGTATTAACCATGGCTCCAATTCGGCCGTCAATATCTTGTATTCCGGGACGATGGGGGCCGCTATCGAGGGCAGTTTTTATGGCTGCCCTGCCATTGGGCTTTCGGTCGACGACCACTCGCCCGACGCCGATTTCGAGGCGGCTGTTTTTTTCGGGCGGCAGATTGTCGGCGACTTGCTGCGGGAGCAGGTCGAAATGTCTTTGTGTCTCAATGTCAACGTTCCCGTCGGCAAGCCCGCCGATTTGAAAGGTATTCGCTTCTGCCGCCAGAACCGCGGATTCTGGCGTGAGGAGTTTTTTCGACGTCAGGACCCTATGGGCCGCGAATATTTCTGGCTTACGGGGGATTTTGTCAACACCGAGCCGGACGCTACCGACACCGACGAGTGGGCTCTGTCCCACGGCTGGGTCTCGGTCGTTCCCGTGCATACGGACCTGACCGATTACCGTCTGCTGGAGCTTCTGGACGGGGCGTTTGGCTCGACCGAAAAGGAGTAAAGGGGTAGCACCTCGGAACAATCGTTATCTTTGTGAATGTTATGTTGATAAAAATCCTCCTCGTCATCGCCATCGTTGTACAGTTGGTCGCGACGCTTTATGCGCTCAAGCTGGTACGGACCACCAAGTACAATTCGATCTGGATACTCTTCATCGTGGGATTCTCGTTGCTTTGCGTCGAGCGGTTTATCCAGCTCTCGATGGCCAACGGGCGGGCTGTGCCGCTGGGGTGGTTTGCCTATCTGGGCATCGTCATTTCGATCTGTCTCTCCATCGGGGTAATGTACGCTTATAAGCTCTTCAAGTATATCGACCGGCTTAATCGTCAGCGGCAGCTGCTCAACAAACGTATCCTTACGGCTGTGTTGCGCACTGAGGAGAAGGCCCGGTCGCGTTTTTCGAAAGAACTGCATGATGGATTGGGACCGCTGCTCTCGTCAGCCAAGATGTCGCTCTCGGCACTGGCGCGCGAAGAGCGTACCCCGGAGCAGCGCGAGATCATTGACAACACGACTTACGTCATCGACGAAGCCATCCGTTCGCTACGTGAAATATCGAACAATCTGTCGCCACATCTGCTCAACGACTTCGGCCTGGCACGCGGCATCCAGCACGTCATCGACCGGAGTGCCGCGATGCACAACGTAAAGATACGCTTCACGACCAATCTGCACACCGAGCGTTACGACACCGACATCGAGGTGATCCTCTATCGTGTCATTTGCGAACTGATCAATAATTCGCTCAAACATGCTGCGTGCACATCGGTCAATCTGTCGCTTTCGCGCAACGGTTCCTCCCTGGCGCTCGACTACACCGACAACGGTCGCGGGTTCAACCCCCAGGCGATGATGGATTGCGGTATGGGTCTTTCGAACATCGCTTCGCGCATCAATTCGTTGGGCGGGACGTTTGACATCGCCTCGTCCAAAGGACGAGGTATGCGCGCATCGATCCGTATCGAAACCCGGCAGGAGCCCGGCTCAGTCGGGTATAACCGTCGAAAAGCGAAAAAACGATGATGTATCGTATCGTTCTTGTCGACGACCACTCGCTCTTTCGTGGTGGTCTGAAGGGGCTGCTCGAACACAGCGCCGGCTGCCGTGTGGTCGGTGAGGCTGGCAGCGGTGAGGAGTTTCTGGCCATGCTTCCGGGGGTGGAGGCCGACGTGGTATTTATGGACTTTTCGATGCCGGGTCTTGATGGGGCGCAGACAACGGAGCGGGCTTTGGCCCTGCGGCCCGATTTGCGGGTTATCACCCTCTCGATGTTCGGTGAGGAGAGTTATTATTCGCGTATGGTCGAAGCTGGTGCCCGGGGTTTTTTACTAAAGGATTCTGCTATTGGCGACGTCATCGAAGCCATCGAGACGGTTATGGCTGGGGGGAGCTTCTTTTCTCCACAGCTGCTCTCGTCGCTGACCCATCGTATGCGCACCCGCGAATCCGGGGAGGGAATTGACGAGCCTCTCTCTGCGCGCGAGCGCGAAATTCTGGTTGCCGTTTGTCGGGGCCTCTCCAATCAGGAGATTGCCGACGAGCTCTTCATCTCCAAGCGCACGGTCGACAAGCACCGGGCCAATATCCTCGAAAAGACAGGCTGTAAAAATACCGCTTCGCTGGTTGTCTACGCCATTCGCCACGGTATCGTGGAGGTGTAGGAAGGCTGCGGCTCAGCGGCTTTGCCGGAGCCGGAGTGCCCCCCCCAGCTTTGTTATTCTGAGGTTTAAAGCCGAAGAATCTTTTTCGATCGAAGATCGTGCGGGCCTCAGCCTCGCCGCGGAGATCCGCAAAAAACAGTCGGCTCTGCTGTCTTCGGCCTGACAAAAAATCCCCGGGACGCATCGGACGTCCCGGGGATTTTCATAGGTAGTTTTAAGCGGTTTTCTTCGGCCAGCTCCCAAGCCCTCCCCCGCTTCGGTTACTTGATGCGCTCGTAATATTCGCGGGTGCGAGTGTCGACGCGGATTTTGTCGCCCGTGTTGATGAACAGCGGTACGCGAACCGTGGCGCCGGTGTTGACTGTGGCGGGCTTCAGCGAGTTGGTCGACGCCGTGTCGCCCTTGATGCCCGGCTCGGTATAGGTCACCTCCATGTCGACGATCGGGGGCAGTTCGGCCGAAAGGACGGTCTCCTTCTCGGTATGGAACATCACCTCGACGATCTGGCCGTCGGCCATCAGGTCGTAGTTGTTGATCAGGCTCTTGTCGATGTTGATCTCCTCGAAAGTCTCGGTGTGCATGAAGTGGGCCCCCAGATCATCTTCATAGGTGAACTGGTAGGGGCGACGCTCCACGCGTACCTGCTCGATCTTCTGGCTTACGGACGAGAAAGTGTTTTCCAGCACACGGCCGTTTTCCAGATTCTTGAGCTTCGAACGGACGAATGCGGGACCCTTACCCGGTTTGCAGTGCTGGAAATCGACCACCAGAAAGGTCTTGCCGTCCATTTCGATGCACATGCCGATCTTGATGTCGGCGGCTGTGATTGTCATAGTTGTATCGTTTTTGATGATTTTTTGCTGTCGGCAAATTTACGAAAAAATCCGCGAATTTGCAAAATTGGTTGCAGCTTACAGCAGCGGCGAGAAGATGCGCATGCACGACTCGGCGAGGCGTTTGCCGTGCGGGCGGTTGAACCATTCGGCGGGCGTCAGTCTCCGGCAGCTGTGCAGGTCTTTTTCGTAGATGGCGGCCATGCGGGCTGTGAATTCCCGGTCATAGGCGAAGACGTTGACTTCGAAATTGTGCTCGAAGCTGCGGAAATCCATGTTTGCTGAGCCGAAGACCACAAGGTCGTCATCGATGATCAGCAGCTTGGAGTGGAGAAAACCGGGGGTGTAGAGGGCGATTTTTACCCCGGCGCGCATCAAATCGTCGAGGTAGGAGTGGCTCGCCAGGTCGACGATGCGTGAGTCGGAGTGCTCGGGGAGCATCAACCGCACGTCGATACCCGCCAACGCGGCCGACTTCAGGGCCGAGTCGAGCAGGTCGGAAGGGAGGTAGTAGGGGGTTTCGATCCACACACGGTGTGAAGCCCGTGAAATAGCATAACTGTCGGCTTGCAAGAGGGTTCGCCACTTGCCGAACGGACCGCCGGGGAGAACCTGAAGAATCCCCTCGGTGTAGCGCCCGAGTGTGGGGTAGTAGCCGGGGCCTTCCACGCGGTGTTTGGTTGTTGCGGCCCAGTCGTTCAGAAACGAGGATTGCAGCCCTGCGACCCCGCATCCTTCGAGTCGGAAGTGGGTGTCGCGCCAGCAGCCCCACTCGACCCCGTCGACGTAGCGGTCGGCGATGTTCATGCCCCCGACGAAGCCCACGTGGCCGTCGATAACAGCGATCTTGCGGTGGTTGCGGTAGTTGACCTTGCTGGTGAAGCGCGGGAATTTTACGTGGAGAAAGGCGCGAACTTCGATACCCTCCGCGCGCATTCCCTCGAAGAAGGAACGTTTGACACGTGCGCACCCCACGTCGTCGTAGAGAATCCGCACCTCGACTCCTTCACGGGCTTTGGCGACGAGGGCATCCCGCAGCCGACAACCGGTGTGGTCGTCGCAGAAGATGTAATATTGCAGGTGTATGTGGTGGTGTGCCGTGGCAATGGCTTTGAGCAGCGCCTCGATTTTCGATGGCCCGTCGACGTAGGGCGTAATGCGGCTGCCATAGAGCGGCACGGCATGGGCTGCGTCGACGAGCAGGGCGGATAGGGGGCGGTGGTGTGGTGGCAGGGCGGGCCGGTCTGCCGGGTCGCTCTCTTCGAGCTGCGAGGCGAGACGCTTGCGCATACGGCGCGAAATAAAGCGCCGTTTGGAGAGGTTTTGTCCGAAGAGGAAGTAGACGACGAGCCCTACACCGGGGGCCAGCAGCAGCACGAGAATCCACGGGAGTGTCCGCAGCGGATTCCGGTTTTCGGTGATGATGACCAGCACGACGCCTGCGATTGAAAGCGTGTAGACGCACAAAAACAGGATGTTGAGTATTTGTAGCATGGTTCGGGTCTCTTCGTGGATGTTCGGATTTGTCTTCTTTTCGCAAAACTTTTCGCCGGCCCCTATGGGGTCCGTCGAGCCGTAGCCCCGCCCAGCGGAGGCTCGACAAACTCGCCACCGCGGACTCCGGCTCTCTGCCGAAAACGCTAAACGGATTCTTAACTGCGCTACGCTTGTTTTCTCCCTCCTCAGTTGGGGAAGTGCACCGTGTAGAGCAGGTGCTCGACGCCGCGCACGAAGTTGCGTTTGTGCAGTTTGGGCGAATAGACGTAGCCGTCGAGCGTGAAGACGCGGTTTGTGGTGGTGTCGACTGTTGAATAGCTGACGAACGGACCACCCATGAAGTCGCCTTCCACGTCCCAGAATCCGCGCAGCTCGCACCACAGCCGCCCTTCAAGACGGAACATGCGATAGCCCGGCTGAAAGGCGTCGGAGGTGGTCATGTATGACCCGTCGCTCGGGCCGGGAATGCGGGCTGCGAAGCGATTGCGAGCCGCCAGAAGCGCCGCAGCCGACAGCGATTCGGGACCTTCGTAGGGATAGCTATAGATCATGAAGCCCTGGCTGGCTGTAGGGTATTCGTAGCGGGCCCAGATGAAATCGGGCTGCTCGGCAGCGAGGAGGTAGCCTTTGGGTACATTCATCCGTACGCCGAAAGTGCGCTCGATAGCGCGTTCAACACCCGAAGCCCCGAACGATTCGGCGAAACGGATGTCGCGGTCGCGCTCTGCCATTTCGAGCCCCTGGACCAGCTCGGCGCGGTGCGTGGAAACATACTCTGTAAGGGCACGGTCGTCAGGCCCTTGCAGGGTCAGTACGATCTGCGGCTCGGCCGTGACGTCGTACTCGACAGCCACTGACGCCTCCTCCAACGATGGATCTTCGACTATGCGGAGGATGTTGCGGTGGGCGGCGAGCATTCCCGCAAGGTCCTGCTCGCGGATACGCAGCACGTCGAACAACGGCTCGGTCTGGTTGAGCCACGGCACCGGGGCGGTCAGCACGGCCCGCAGGGTGTCGCCCACCTCACCCGTCCATTGGCGCTGGGGACATACGACAAGTAATTCGTAAGGCGCTCCCTGTGCCGTTTTCCGGTGTGTGCCGTCCAGGGTGCGAAAGGCATCGCAACCCGTTGCTGCGAAGACTACGGCAAGTGCTATGAGAAGGTCTCGGAATGTTTTCATAATCGGGAAACTAAGGTTAACGACAAAGATAGAAATTTTTACGGATTTTTTCATTACATTTGTAGCAAACCATGCGCTTCAAACCACCGAAAATAATCCGCCGGCTGTTGCCCGATCTGATTTGGGAGATCGACGATCCCGAAGGGGTATTCCTTACCTTCGACGACGGTCCCACGCCTGGCATCACCGAATGGATTCTCTCCACGTTGGACAAGTACGATGCCAAAGCAACCTTTTTTGTGCTGGGCAAAAACGTGGAGATGTACCCCGATCTTTTTCAGCGTATTCTCGACGCCGGCCACCGGGTGGGCAATCATACCTATTCCCATCAGAAGGGCTGGGGTATGAGTCTGGAGCGTTACACGGAGGATGTCGACTTTGCCAACGACCTGATCGGCAGCGATCTGTTCCGTCCGCCTTATGCCCGTATCACGCCGGCTCAGGCGCGGCTGCTGGGGCAGCGTTACAAGCTGGTGATGTGGGACATCATTTCGCGCGACTACAACCGGCGCCTCTCGCCCCGCACGTGTTTGAAGAATGTGACCAAGTATCTGGCCCCGGGGGCTATTGTCGTGTTTCACGACAGTGAAAAAGCGTTTCGCAACATGCGTTATGCTCTGCCCCGGACGTTGGAAAAGATTCGTCAGGCAGGCCTTCGGTGTAAGGCGATTGAGCTATAGCGCGGTTAAGGGTCTGTATACTGTCATGCTCCCGGCTTTTGGGCCGGGTCGGGCCGCAGCCCCGCCTTGCGGAGGCTTTTTTTTGCAACGCCTTCGGGGCATTGTCTCTTCGGCAGCCTCACGCCAGCGGCGTGCCCCCCCCCTCTCTTATCCATGACGCCCCCATTGGAGGCGCCACTTTGCTTCGCCTCGGCAAAGTCCGCGGGCGGCCTCTGCTCTCGGCTTACGCAAAGTTGCACGCAGCGAACGGGGAAACCGCCCGCACGGTGGCTGTTGCCCTCGGGGCTCACGTTGGTACTGTAGAAGCCCACGTATGACCCGTCCACGCTCGACGCCGAGCGAGGCGAACTGCTCCAGGCGTAACCGTTCGTGCCCACAGTGGTCAGGCCGCCGGAACCGCTGGCGCGGTAACCCGAAGCGGGGTAGATTTATTGTTTTTTGCGTATGTTATAGGCTTCGAGAGCCTTGCGCAGGATGAGCAGTGCGCGTTCAAGGTCTTCTTTTTTCAGAACGTAGGCGATGCGCACTTCGTTGCGGCCGCACGAAGGATCGGAGTAGAAGCCCGAAGCCGGGGCGAGCATCACAGTTTCACCCTCGAAGTCGAACTCCGAGAGGCACCAGGCACAGAAATCGTCGCTGTCGTCCACGGGCAGGCGTGCCACTGTGTAGAAGGCCCCCATTGGAATGGGCGAGTAGACGCCGGGAATACGGTTGAGGCCGTCGATCAGGCATTTGCGTCGCTCGATATACTCTTCGTAGACTTCGGTAGCGTAACTGCGCGGGGCGTCGATCGAGGCTTCGGCCACGATCTGCCCTAAGAGCGGGGGAGAGAGCCGGGCCTGGCAGAATTTCATCACGGCGTTGCGCAGTGTGCGGTTTTTGGTGATGAGAGCGCCGATGCGGATGCCGCATTCCGAGTAACGTTTTGACACCGAGTCGATCAGAACAACGTTCTGCTCGATGCCTTCGAGATGACAGGCCGAGATGTAGGGCGATCCGGTATAGATAAATTCGCGGTATACCTCGTCCGAAAAGAGAAAGAGGTCGTATTTTTTTACCAGGTCGCGGATCCGGTTCATTTCGCGCCGTGTGTAAAGGTAGCCCGTGGGGTTGTTGGGGTTGCAGATCAGGATTCCGCGCGTGCGGGGATTGATGAGCTTTTCGAACTCCTCGATGGGTGGCAGGGCGAATCCGTTTTCGATGGTCGACACCACGGGACGGATGATCGCTCCGGCCGATATGGCAAAAGCCATGTAGTTGGCGTAAGCCGGCTCGGGTACGATGATTTCGTCTCCCGGGTTGAGGCACGACATAAAGGCGAACAGCACGGCTTCCGACCCGCCCGTCGTGATGATGATCTCATCGGGCGATAATTTGATCTGATACTGCTCGTAGTAGCTTGCCAGCTTTTCGCGCAATGAACGGTAGCCGTCGCTGGGGCTATATTCCAGAATCGTCCGGTCGATCTTTTTCAGAGCGTCGAGTCCCACCTCAGGGGTCGGCAGGTCGGGCTGGCCGATGTTGAGGTGGTAGATCTTCGTGCCGCGGGCTCGTGCTGCTTCAGCTAAGGGAACGAGTTTGCGGATGGGCGAGGCCGGCATGAGCTCGGCGCGTTGCGATATTTCAGGCATGGGAATACGTGTTTTTTTTGGCATCGGCGGGTTATTCGAGGTCGATTGTCGGGCGGAACTTAATGACTTTACGGGGGGCAATCCGCACGGGAGCACCTGTCCGGGGATTGCGGCCAGTACGTTCCGGGCGGTGCTGCACGCAGAAAGAGCCTAAGCCCGATAGTACGAGGCGCTCCTCTTCACGAAGGGTCTGCACCGTTACTCGGATCAATGCGTCGATTGCCTTGCGGGCTTCGACCCTCGAGATGTTCGCATCGAGGGCTATGGCTTCGGCCAGTTGTGTCTTGTTCATGGTGCCTGCGTGTAAGGGTAAATTTTGGGCCTAAGATATGAAAAAAATGAGAAAGAGCCAATTTTGGCGGGTCATTCGGCCGGCTCGTCGGATGGATAAGGTTGATTGGGGGGGGGTGAATCTGGCGGCAGGATTTGGCAAAATGGAAAATAGGTGTTATTTTTGGGGCGGAAAGTTGGCGGAGTGGTCGATCGCGGCGGTCTTGAAAACCGTTGAACTGCAAGGTTCCGGGGGTTCGAATCCCTCACTTTCCGCACGATGCGGGTATTGCGACGACAGAACCTCTATAAGGTTCTGTCGTTTTTTTTGTGCTTTATGGTGAATAAATAGCAATGTTGTACCCCCCCCCTGGCAAGAGTGTTGTTGTATTTGCATTTAAATAATAAATTTTATTTTTTCGTAATTGTAGATTTGTTTTAGTGTTTTTGAATCTTGTTTATAGTATTTTTTATTGTAATAATTTGATTCGTTGATGGTTTCTTATCCCCATGTGTTTTGATGTTGCACAGTTTAATTATGCAATATTATATTAGAATTGAGGTTTACTTCGCCCCGGCAAAGTCCACAAGGCGGTCTCTACCCCGCCCCTCTCTTATTCCTGCACGCAGCGAACGGGGAAACCGAGCGCACGGTTGTTGTAGCCCTCGGGGTACACGCCGGAACTGTGGAAGAACAAGCCCGATCCGAGCACGCCCAACGCCGAGTGAGGCGCACTGCTCCAGGCATAACCGCTCGTGCCCACATTGTACAGGCCGCCGGAATTGCTGGGGCGGTAACCCGAAGCGGGGTAGACGGATACTCCCGCCTCGGCAATGCTCAAATAAATTTGGCATTGCACTCGCTTAATCGTATCTTTGGCTTCGCCTCGGCAAAAAATGAATAAATTCTTTTTTTGCTCTCGGCTTAATCGTATCTTTGCAAAAAATAACCTTTGCCCGGGCAGTGTTTTTGTCGTCTGGGGCTGTAAAATCAATGTGCCTGTGTCGATGACCTTTTCTTCGGAATCTGTTGCGCGGCTCAAGGAGTTCCTCGTAGCTCCCGGCCGGCAGATCGTGATTGTAACCCACACCAATCCCGACGGAGATGCTGTGGGTTCGTCACTCGCCTGGGCGGAGCTGCTGCGTGGTCTGGGGCATCGTGTGACCTGTATCGTGCCCAACAAATACCCCTATTTTCTCGATTGGATGCCCGGCATTGGTGATGTCCTCGTCTTCAAGAATGACACCGATGGCCGTGCGGAGCGTGCCGTCGCTGAGGCAGATATGATCTTCTGTCTCGATTTCAACGCCATCACGCGTCTGGAAAACCTGAGCGATACCATCGCTGCCAATACCACAGCCCGCCGCGTTTTGATCGACCACCACCTTTCGCCTGCCGACGGCTTTGATCTGGTCTTCTCGTATCCCGATGCGTCGAGCACCTGCTACTTGGTCTATAACCTCATTGTCGAGCTCTTTGGCATCGGGGCTCTTTCGAAATCTATGGCCGAATCGCTTTATGTCGGTATGATGACCGATACGGGCAATTTCGCCTTTTCGTCGCTCACGCCCGGGTTGTTCCGGGCTGTCGCAGTGCTTATCGAGCGGGGCATCAACATACCTGACATTCATAATAATGTCTATAACGCTTATACCGAGGGCCGTGCGCGGTTGTTCGGCTATGTCATCGACCGCAAGATGGAGACCATCGAGGAGGGTACGGTGGCTTATATGTCGCTCCTCGAACACGAGATGCGTCGCTTCGGATTCCAACAGGGAGACAGCGAAGGTTTCGTCAATTACGCGCTGACGATTAAGAAGATGAAGATGTCGGCCATGTTCCTGGCTCACCGTAAGTTCATCCGTGTGTCGTTGCGTTCGCGGGGCGATGTCGATGTCAACCTCTTTGCGCGGCGTTATTTCAACGGCGGCGGTCATCGCAACGCTGCGGGCGGCAAGTCGTTCGTCTCCATGCAGGAGACCATCGATCATTATGTCCGCTCTGTGCGTGAATTTGCCGAGGAGGGACTTTTGGGAAATTCGTAGCATCGCCCCGGCCCTTTGCGGGGTGGGCGGCAGTTCGATCGGTCAAGAG
>CAJUIE010000024.1 GCA_910586375.1 uncultured Alistipes sp.
TGCTTGAAGTAGGTTATTTCGCCGCGGATCGTATCGGGCAGTTCGGCTGACGGCACCTTGAACCACAGTGCCAGCGTATCGCGTCCTTCGGTCTGGGGGTCGACGATGAATCCGTCGTCAGGGATACTGTCGAAACGGATGCGTTCGATGCGGGGTCGGGGGGCCGAGAAATAGAGCATGGCTTTGTGCTGCTGGGGCCGTTCGCTCTGTGCGAGCACCTGACGGCGGAATGCCCGGTCGGTGAACATGCGAAGGTACAACTGCGGTTCGGCTGAGACGTAGTGACGCAGCGAGTCGTACCAGATCGCGAAGTCGGGCAGCTCGGCAGGATTGTAAGTGTCTTCGAGGAATCCCACCTGGTCGCTTCCCGGTTCGTACATTTGATTGTCGTTCTTGTCCTGAATGGCGTAGACGCGGTAGGGTATAGGCTTGAGGTTCTGGGCGATGAAGATACCGTTGTTCTCAGCCCGGGCTATGGCTGCGGGCTTGTACTTGAAGATTGTCGAGTCGTATTCGGCCACGTTTTCCACCGAGTCGGCCGGGAAGAACCAGATGAAGCTCTTCGACACCGAATCGGCCTTGTAGGCATCGGCAGTGTAGCCCGAGAGGATCATCGAGTCGATCTCGGGGCCTGTCGAGAAAACGTAGCGCATCGAGTAGAGGGGGTTTCCCTCGTTGTTGTCGCGGATGGCGCTGCCGAAGTTGAGGGCGTAGGTCGTGTTTGGTTCCAGTGTATCGCGCAGCTGGATCACTATGCCGCGGCCGCGCAGCGTCACGGTGGGTTTCTTCTTCATCTGGGGCGATGTGAAGAACTCCTTCTGCTGGTCTTTGATCTGGACGAACTCATCGAATTCGATGTATATCTTTCCGTGACCGGTCAGGGGACGGTTGGTCTGGAAGTTGTCGGGCGTCATCCTCACAATTACGGGGGGCAACGTGTCGCGTGGTCCTCCTGAGGGGGTCATCATGCTGGCGCAGCGGCTCAGCAGCAACGGGGCGAAGAGCAGTGCCACCGATGTGCGCATCAGGCCGAGGGCATATCGTTGTGATCGGTTCATCGTCGGAGTGTTGTTTGGGGGGTATCGTCCGTCTCTTCGGGGGCGAGTGTTTCGTCTACGATGCGCCAGGCACCCTCCACCTCTATCCATTCCTTGTGCCAGGGCCGGAAGAGAACAGGGAAGGTCTCGCTCGGGCCTTCGAGGTCTACATCCTGCCGTGAGTAGGCGTAGAGACGGTGCAGACGGTCGACCACCACTACCATCAGCGTCGACGCGCTGACCTCCATGCCGTATAGGTCGCTGTCGTTCTGGGCGTAGGCCATGAAATCGGGCTTGGTGCGGGTCTGCGCCGTGGTTTTCGAGGTGATGCGGCCGGCTAAAGCGTCGTTGTAGTCGACGATGTACCAGGCTGTTGTATCTACGGCGTAGGCGTAGGCCTTCAGCTCGCTGTCCCCCGTAAGGGGCAGAGCCTCGGCGCCTTCGAAATCCTGTGCCCGGGCGTCGATGTAGCAGTCGAGCCACACGGGAGGTTCGTAGAAGTCGTTGTAGATTGACCAATTGCCGTTCTTGTAGGAGAAACCGCTTTTCCAGGGTTGAAAGACCACTGAAACGTAGGTCGTTGGCAGGTTCTGCCCCAGCGTCTGCTGTGTGTAGGCGTAGAGACGATTCGCAGGATCCACCACCACGACCATCTGCGATTCTTGCTCCAGAGGCATCTGTAGCCACCCTTCGGTCCCTTCCATCACGTAGGGTTTGGAGGTGGCTATGGGAAAGGAAAGCTGCTGTGCCGGGTTTTCTTTCGAGGTGATGATCCCCGACACGGCGTCGTCGTAGGAGGCTACGCGCCATGCCGTCGTATCGACATCGTAGGCATAGGCTGTTGCGTCGGGAATGATCGGCGGGTTGCGGTCATCCTGGGTCTGCTGTTGCAGGGGCTTCACGACGTAGGTCGTGCGGTAGGATACATCCTTGAAGCATCCTGCCAGCAAAAGTATTGAGGACGCAGAGAGTATGATTCGGAGTGTTTTCACGCTTTTTCGGTTTGGGCCGAAGCACTATGCAGTGCGTCGAGCATTTCGCCTGCCGTCTGCCCTGTGAGGGGATGGCGGCGTGTGCGCATGATTTCGCAGAGGGGCACCAGCGCAAATTCGCGCTCGGCGAGCAGTGGGTGAGGTATCGTCAGGCGTTCGTCGTGGATCACTTCGTCGTCGTAGAAGAGGATGTCTATGTCGATGGGTCGCGACGCGTATCGGGCTCCTGTGGTGGCCTTTTCAAGGGACTCGGCAGCACGGTTGCGGCCCAGTTCTCGTTCGATGCCTTGCAGGGCGTCCAGCACCTCGTGGGGTCTGAGGTCGGTGGATACCTCCAGGGCCTGGTTGGAGAATTTGCTGGTTGCCTCGAATCCCCAGGGGTCGCTTTCGTAGCGGTGGGAGCAGCGTAGTACGGGCCCCACGCGAGTGTTGACGAGTTGCTGTGCCGCTTGCAGGGTGCGTTTTACGTCCCCAGCATCGCCGCCCATCAGTAGAACCACACGTGCCATATCGGTGTTTATAAATGTTTTATCATCTTACTCACGGCCAGAGCGAAATGGGTGAATACGATTGTCGGGTTGCCGTTCTGTGCCAGTTGGGCCGAGGCACTCTCAATCTGACCGATGATCGGTTCGATGTTCTGCGAATCCACGAATGGGGCGAATTTCTTGCAGAAGTCCAGCTCTTCACCCCAGAGGTAGCTGATCGAGACGATGCCCGCATGAATCATGTAGCTTTCGCGCAAAAGCCGTGCAGCATCCGTCAGAAAAGCGCGCTGTTGTTCGCGGGAGAGCTGGGCGGCCTCTTCGGCCCAGTTGATCAGTTCGAGGTGTTTATCGTTGTAGCTCAGACGCATGAGTGTACAGAACAGATCGAAATATTCGCGGTGTGTTGCGTTGTTCTCGCCTGTTATCAGCCGTTCCAGTTCGGGCAGACTTCCTTCTGCCAGGCGGGCCATGTTGCGGGCCTGCAAAGGGTCGCTTATGCCCCGTGCGACGGCCTGCCGCTCCAGCACGTCGGGGCTGATGCGCGGTACACTCACCTCCTGCGTGCGCGAAATGATTGTCGGCAGCAACCGGTCGGGTCGTTCCGATACCAGAATGAAGAGCGTGCGTTCCCACGGTTCTTCCAAAATCTTCAGTATCTTGTTGGCCGCCTCTTCGTTCATCGCTTCGGGCAGCCATACGAGCATCGTTTTGTAGTCGGCTTCGAAGCTTTTGTAGGAGAGCTTGCGGATGATTTCGTCAGCCTCGCGGGCCGTAATCATCCCTTTGAGTGTCTTCCCTAAGTCGAGGCGGTCCGACCACTCCTCGGGTGAAAGGTAGCCCCGGCGTTCGGCGAATGCCTCGCGGAAAAGCGGCAGAAAAGCGTCGCTCAACATCGCCTCGCCCGATTTCTTGCCCTGCTTGTTCACCGGGAATACCAGGTGGAGGTCGGGGTGGGCCAGCGCTTCGATCTGTTTGCAGTCGGGACATTCGCCGCACGAGTCGCCGTCACGACGGTGGCGGCAGCAGAGGTATTGTACGTAGGCCACGGCCAGTGCCAGCGCTCCCACCCCGGCTTTTCCTGTGAAGAGCTGGGCATGGCTCACGCGGCCGCTGTCGGCGGATTGTGTCAGGTGCCGCTTCAGGTCGTCTTGTCCTATGATCTCTGCGAATCGCACGGTCGGTTTTGGTTTTATTGTCTTTGTTTTTGCATCTGTTTCCGGTTTTAGCCGGGCGGGCCGCAGCCTCCGCCGCGCAGAGGCCCGCAACTTGACGCCCCCCCCCGCAGTCTCCGGCCCGAAAAAATTTACCGTTTCAGCGCCGCTTTTATCAAAGCCTTCACGTCTATCTTTTCGCGCCACACCAGGTAGCAGGCGTAGGCTCCGAATAACACTGTAGCGGTCACATAGCCCGCCGGGCGGCTGCTCGTATGGGCCATGATCGCCTCGGCTGCGAGGAAGAGCGCGAGAGCCACGACGACGTATTCGCCCATGCGGCGCCAGTCGTAGGGCGTAGGGAAAAAACGCCGGTTGAGCCACCAGCTCACAGCTACCATGACCGTTTCGCTGGCCATCCGCGCCCATGCCGCGCCGTAGTAGCCCCAGCGGGGAATGGTCCAGCCGCCACAGGCGAGCATTGCCGCCAGTCCGGCCCCCGTGACGAGAATGGCCAGCGAGGTGCGCTCTTCGCGTTTGTACCAGAACGAGAGGTTGAGCCATACGCCCGTCAGGACGTTGGCTCCCAGCACCACAGGCAGGATATAGATGCCCTCCCGGAAATCGCGCCCCACAATCAGGGCGAACAAATCGCGGAAGAGCGCAATGCCCAGGAAGATGAGCATCGAGACCATGACGTAGTACTTCAGCGCTGCGGCGTTCATCTTCACGAAGTCCGACTTTTTAAAGTTCGACAGGAAGAAGGGCTCGGCCGCCAGACGATACATCTGGTAGAAGAGCATCATCACCACGGCGATCTTCGTGATAGCCCCGTAGATTCCCACCTGGGCCATGGCTCCGGTCGGTACGAGGTATTTGATCATCTGGCGGTCGATGAACTCGTTGGCCGTTCCCGTCAGTCCGCTTACCAGCAACGGCAGCGAGTAAGCGAAGATAGCTCCCAGTAGCAACCAGTCGATTTTCGGCACCACCCGGTCGGTCGTTGCAAGGATGATCATCCACGTTATGGCGCTTGCCGCCAGGTTGGCCACGAAAACCCAACCCACGCCGAACTCCGAGACGAATAATCCTGCGGCTCCGAACGCAAAGGCCAGCGCGACATTCAGTACGACGTTCAGCGCCTTGATTCCCACGAAGGTCAGAGACCGCCCTTGTTCGCGCAGCCGTGAAAAGGGAATGCAGGCTCCCACGTCGAAGAGAATAATAGCCCCCACCCATGCCACATATTCCGGATGGGTCGCGTAGGCCTCTCCCATAAGCGCTGCTACCCGGTCGCGGAGGAGCAGGATCACGAAGAAGAATATCACTGCCGCAAGCGACGTTATGCCCCATGTCGTTGCAAAGAGTTTGCGTTTGGCCGCGGCCACGTCGCCTCCCTCCTCTTCGGCTTTGGCCGAGAAGCGGAAGTAGCTCGACTCCATGCCCATAGTCAGGAGAGTCAGCGCCAGCGGAATCAGGGCGTAGACGTCGGTCACGATGCCGTAGGTCTCCTGACCGAATATGCGCGTGTAGTAAGGCGTGAGCAGGTAGCTCAGGAACCTTACCACGATGGTGCTGATGCCGTAAATGGCGGTCTGTCGGGCCAGTTTTTCGAGCATGACGCGAAGCGTTATGACCTACAAAGATACATTATTTTCGGCAGACGATGCAGGAGCAGTGCTTATTTTTGCTTTCGTGTGCAGCTTCGCCGGTGGGGGGGGCTGAAGCCTTTTGTGGTGTTGTGTTCTGGAGGACCCGGGCGTGTTCATGGGCGTTGCAGCACGGTGGCGGGTTTAAAAAAACGACCGAAAATCGGTCGTTCACGCAAAACAGTGCGGATAAAGGGACTCGAACCCCCACGCCGTAAGGCATCAGATCCTAAGTCTGACGTGGCTACCAATTACACCATATCCGCCTGGTAAGGACAAAGGTAGCCAAAAATTCAGGAAATGCAATGTCCGGGCAGAGATATTCCGGTTTTTTTATCTATTTTTGTTTGGCCGTTGTGCGCTCCGGCCTGAGAAAAACCGGCGCAGCTTCTATATGAAAAAGTAAACACACTACCCATGCCCCGACTCATTACGCTGCGGCTTTCGCCGCGCGAAGCCGCTGATCCGAAGCGATATACCACGCTTGCCGCCCGGCAGGCGGGAGTCGCGGAGCGGGATATAGCCCTGGCTCGTGTAGTCCGGCGGTCGATTGATGCACGCAGCCGGCAGCCTAAGGTCGACCTCACGGTCGAATTGTATGTCGATTGTGAGCCGCAGCCTGCCGCTGTCCATTTCGATTATCCCGATGTCTCGCATGGCACCGAAGTCGTCATTGTCGGCTCGGGTCCCGCCGGGCTTTTCGCGGCTCTTCGCCTGATCGAACTCGGCTTCAAGCCCATCCTCCTCGAACGGGGCCGCGATGTCTCGGCCCGCAAGGTTGACATCGCACAGATCAACCGCAACGGTCCTGTCAACCCCGATTCCAATTATGCCTTTGGTGAGGGCGGTGCCGGCACTTTTTCCGACGGCAAGCTCTTCACCCGCAGCAAAAAACGTGGCGATTATAACAAGGCGTTGCAGACGCTCGTCTTTCACGGTGCCACGCCCGAAATTCTTTACGAGGCCCATCCTCACATCGGCACCGACCGTCTGCCGGGGATCATCCGCAACATCCGGCGCACGATCGTCGATGCGGGCGGGACGTTTCTCTTCGAAAAGCGGGTCTCTGATCTTATTGTCCGGGGCGGGCGCCTGTGTGGTGTCGTGTGTGGTGACGAGCGTTTCGAAGGTGCCGCTGTTGTGCTTGCCACGGGACATTCGGCGCGGGATATTTATGAGCTGCTCCACCGCCGGGGCGTGCGTCTCGAAGCCAAGGCTTTTGCTATGGGCGTCCGCATCGAGCATCCCCAGGCGCTGATCGACTCGATCCAATACCACTGCCGCGAGCGGGGCGAGTACCTGCCCGCAGCCTCTTATTCGCTTGTCTGCCAGCAGGGCGGCCGCGGTGTCTATTCGTTCTGCATGTGCCCCGGGGGCTTTATTGTCCCCGCTATGACCGATCCGGCAGGGTCGGTGGTCAACGGCATGTCGCCCAGCGGCCGCACATCGCCTTATGCCAATTCGGGCCTCGTTACGGAGGTGCGACCTGCGGATTTTGCGCATCTGCGTGAGGAGTGGGGCCCTCTGGCCGGGCTGAAGTTCCAGCAGCAGTTTGAGGAGCTGGCACGCCGGCGGGGTGGTGACCGCCAAATCGCACCGGCTCAGCGGGTTGCCGATTTCGTCGCGGGACGCGGGAGCGTTACTCTGCCTGCTACCTCTTATATTCCCGGTTTAGTCTCTTCGCGGCTCGACCGGTGGATGCCCTCCTTTATCGCCGAGGGACTTCGGGGAGGCCTGTCCGTATTTGGCCGGCGAATGCGGGGCTTCGTCACGGACCAGGCCATCGTTGCAGGTGTCGAATCGCGCACTTCGTCGCCTGTGCGTATTCCGCGCGATCCGGCAACGCTTATGCACCCCGATTGGCAGGGCCTTTACCCCGCCGGGGAAGGGGCAGGATATGCCGGTGGTATCATCTCCGCAGCGCTCGACGGCGAGCGTATCGCCGAGGCGGTCAAAAATTACATTGGATAGTTATGGAACCCAAAATCAGTATTATTGTCCCGGTTTACAACGTCGAAGAGCATCTGCCCCGTTGTCTGGATAGTCTGGTAGGGCAGAGCCTGCCGCAGATTGAGATTATTTGTGTCGATGACGGCAGCCCCGATTGCTCGATCGACATTCTGCGGCAGTATGAGGCACAAGACCCGCGCGTGAAGGTCTTGTCCCAGGAGAATCGGGGGCCGGGTGGTGCCCGCAACCGGGGTTTCGACGAGGCACGGGGCGAGTACGTTCTCTTCGTCGACGCCGACGACTGGCTCGACGAAACTTTCTGCGAGCGGCTTTATGATGCGGCGTGCGGAGCCGATGCCGATGTGGCGTGTGCCTCGATTCTCAAGATCAAACTTTCGTTTTCCAGGTGGACGGTCTGTTATACGCGGCGGGAGGTGTTGATTGATGCCGTCGCGAAGTGCCGGGCGTGTCTTTGCCCGCCCGATTTTTACGTAATGAATAAGCTCTTGCGGCGTGATATGCTTCTGCGCCTGGGTCTGCGTTTTCCCGAACGGGTCTGTTATGAGGATGTGGTGTATGTTGCGCGATTGCTGTGCGAATGCGGGCGACTGGTAACGGTTCCCGGTCCTTGTTATTATTACTGGATGCGGACCGATTCGACCATCAACAGCGTGCAGACTTCCCGCAAGCAGCGCGATAAATACGAGGCTCACAAGCAATTTGTAGCTTATGCCGACCGTCATGGAATCCCCCTCGACGCCCGTTTCCGCGACATCACGCGGCGCGATTTCCGCTTCGGGATTTCGTGGCTCAAGATCAAGGATAACGGGTGGCGAATTGCGTATAAACTCCTGGGATTTATTCCCGTTCACTGGTATTCGGTCCGGTCTGGAGATGGGAGCCCGCGTGCTGTTGCGCCGGGGGAGCCTCTGACTGTGGCGTTTGATGCCAAGCGTATCACCCATAATGCCACGGGGCTGGGTAATTATGGCCGCATGATCGTTGACATGCTCGTGCGCTTCGCACCCTGCAACCGTTACCTGCTTTTTTCGCCTGATCCGGGGCGTGAAGACCTGCGGGAGCGGGTGTCCGGTGCCGGGCAGGTGGAGCTTCGTTATCCGGTGCGGCCGCGGCGCGGCTTGGGACGGATGTTATGGCGGACACTGGGTATTTGTGGCGAGCTGCCTTCAGACGTGGACCTTTTTCATGGCCTGTCGGGCGAGCTGCCGTTCAACATCCAGAAAACGGGTATTGCTTCGGTCGTGACGATCCATGACCTCATTTTTCTGCGTTATCCCTCTTATTATAAGTGGATCGATCGTAAGATTTATGCTTTCAAGGCTCGGCGGGCTTGCAAGCAGGCCGACCGGGTGATCGCTATCAGCGAGGCTACCAAGCGCGATATCGTTGCGTTTTTTGGCATCGCACCCGAAAAGATTGATGTCGTTTATCAGGGATGCGACGATAGTTTCAAACGCGATGTGCCTGATGATATGCTGCGGGCTGTGCGGGAGAAGTACGCCTTGCCCGAGCGATATATACTTTTTGTGGGGAGTCTTGAACCGCGTAAAAATCTGTTGTTGATCATGCAGGCCGTTGCCCTTCTGAGCGAACCGGTTCATGTGGTGGCTATCGGCAAGCGGACACCTTATACGGCTGAGGTCGAAAAATATGCGGCGCAGAACGGGCTGACGGAACGGCTGCACATCTTCAACCGGGTTGCTTTTCCGGAGCTTCCGGCTTTTTATCGCATGGCGTCGGTTTTCGTTTATCCGTCGCGTTTCGAGGGATTTGGTATTCCGATGATCGAGGCGGCCTGCTGCGGCGTGCCGACAATCGGCGCCACGGGGTCGTGCCTTGAGGAGGCGGGAGGACCCGATGCGCTGTATGTCGATCCCGACGATCCGGTGATGTTGGCGCAGCAGATTGGGCAGGTCCTTTCGGATACAGGGCTGCGCGAGCGCATGATCCGGGGCGGTCGCGCGTATGTCACCCGCTTCGAACCGGATGTGCTGGCAGCGGATCTGCTGGCGGTTTATCGTCGGGCTGTGGAGGGATGACAGGGCGTTGTTATACTTTCTCTCCGAGTATATCAAGGTAGCAGGCGATGTACTCGTCGGCGCATTGTGTCCAGTTGAAGTGGCGGGCCCAGGTGCGGACTGCTTCGGCGGCGTGGGCCTGGTCGGCGTAGAAAGCTGCCAGCCCCTGGCGTGTGACGGTGGCCATGGCTTCGGGGTTCAGCTCCTCGTAGTAGCAGGCTTCGGGACCTCCGACTTCGGGTAGCGAAGTGAGTGTCGAGAGGAAGACGGGCTTGCCGAAGTACATCGCCTCCAGGGGCGGCAGTCCGAAACCTTCGCACTGCGACGGGAAAAGAAACCCCCGGCAATGTCTGTAAAGCGTAGCTTTTTCAGCATCGTTCACCGGGTTGATCGTCCGGATATTCTTGAGTCCAAGCTCTTCGATCCGCTCCTTGAGCCTGCGTCCGTAGTCGCGGTCCCAGTTTCCTACGATCACCAGTTGTTCTTCAGGCATATATGCCATCATTTCGACCAGCAGATGGACGTTTTTCTTGGGCATCAGACTCGATACATGCAGCAGGTAACCTTCCTGTAGTCCCAGGTGTGTGATGTCGGTTTCGGTTTCCGCTTTGGAGGTCAGGTCGGTAGCACCGTTGTAGATGACCCGCCCCGGATGTGAGGGTGCGAAGCGGGCTGTTACGTCCTCTTTGACGAACTGCGAGATGTAGGAGAGCGAGTCGACCCGTTCGAGCCGGTGGCGGAACCGGTGGGAGTAGTGTTCGAGTTTGTAGCCCGTTTTTTCGTAGATGAAGTTGATGTCGTGAATCGTCAGCAGGTTGTGCTGCGCGAAGAGCATGTGCTTGATGCGTGAAAACTGGTGCGTAAGATGACAGATATCGATGCGCAGGGGCAGGTAGCGCACTATTTTTCGCAGCAGGTAGGGTACCTCGATGTAACGAACGTTGTCACCGAAAATACCTTTGTAACCCAGCGGGACGATAAAGAGGAAGCGGATGCCGTGCTTTGCATTCAGTTCTGTGGCTCGTGTTGCAAGATGGACACCCAACTGGTAGGCGAACTCGCCCAGTCCGACGTTGCGGTTTCGGATTTCGTAGAGCTCGACGGCGATTCTGCGGGGCGTTTTTTGCGGCTTCTTCATGACGGATTATCCGGTGTTTTGTGTAGTGCGACGGCTGTTGTTGGTGTTGTTTTTTTGAACAGCCGAGCGACGGCGAAAATCAAAGATACGAAAATTCCCGGTTCTGCTACTTCATTTTGTGTCCGAAAGTTTATTTTTTAAACGAACGGTCGGAAATAATACTGCATCGGGAGGTGAAAAATCGTTGTTTCGGGTTGGATCGGACTCTTTTGGTCGCAGCGGATTGTGGAAATATCTTTGTTAACGTTTCTGAATCGTTTAAGTAGTCTGTAATCGTCGTTTTAGCTTGCTGTAGCGTGTGTTAATGTTATGAAATTGTTAAATAACTTTAATATATTCATAAAATATTTGCGTAATAAAAAATCTCCATTTATCTTTGCAGTGAAGTTTTAAGGTTCATTTAGGTTAGTAGTTTTAGGTTGGTTGAGGAGATCGGCAGGTTGCAGCGGGAAAGCCGTTGCTAAGGCTCAGGGTGGTGCTCGCCCAAAGAGTCGAATACCTCCGATTCGCCCTCATTTCTGAAAGGGGTGGTTCCCTTTTGGAAAGGAAGGCCCGAGTCGCATGACTCGGGCCTTTTTATTTGATGTCTGCACTGCGGTTCCGGGCGACAATAAATTCCTGCGGTCTCAACTGATGCGCCAGGCGCGTTGTACGCCTTTGAGGCGCAGGATCGAGTGTACAAGCCGGTCTGCCACGCTTGCACCCGATACCTCTACGGCTACCGTACCGTTTACACAGCCTCCCGGCAATGTCTCGAAGTTTATCGCGCGGATGTCGAGCTTCAGGTCGCGGCTGATGGTCTCGGTGATGCGGTTGGCTATGCCTGCCGTATCGGCTGCCACGATGCGGATTGTTACGCGGAATGCACCCTCCGATGAAGAACGCCAGCGAGCATCGATTACGCGGTAGGGATAGTTTTCGCGCATCCGCCGCGCATTGGGGCAGTCCATACGGTGGATGGTAATGCCGGCGTTGATTGTCACGAAACCGAATATTTCGTCGCCCTTGATGGGGTTGCAGCAGCGGGCCAGTTTGTACTGTATTTTTGAGATGTCGTCATCGATGACCAGGGCATCGTGCGCTGTGGCGCTCTCTCTGACAGGCCGGTTCTTCAGTTTTTCTGCTTCTGCTTCTGCCGCCGCAGCGCGCCGCTCCTCTTCGCTCTGTCCCGATGTGTAGCGTGTGAGCAACTCCTTGATTGTCAGAAAGTCGATCTTCTGCGCCGCGATCATCGCGTAAACCTCCGTACCTAACCTCATCCTGAAGTGTTTGGCGAGACAGGCCACCGCTTCGTCGATGGTCAGGGGCATCTTCCAGTTCTTGATCTTGCGCTCCAGCTCTTCGCGCCCCATGCGGGTATGCCTGGCCTGCTCTTCGCGCAAGTAAGACTTGATCTTGTTGCGGGCTTTGGAGGTGACCACTACCGAGAGCCAATCCGCCTTGGGCGTCTGGTTTTTCTGGGTCTGAATCTCCACGATGTCACCGTTGTGCAGCTCGTCGCGGATTGAGGCGGGGCGGTTGTTGACCTTGCCGCTTACGCATGTTGCCCCGAGCGCCGTGTGGATGTCGAATGCGAAGTCCAGCAGTGTGGCGCCCTTGGGTAGCTTCCGCAGATCGCCGTTTGGCGTGAAGACGAATATTTCGCCCGATGCAGGTTTGGCATCGAAACGCCGGGCCAGCGAGTGGGTTGTATCCTCCATCAGCTCGCGCAGTCGGCCCAGCCACTGTTCGCTGGTCTGCGCACCCTGCTTCACCCCTTTATAGCGCCAGTGCGCCGCAATGCCTCGTTCGGCTACGGCATCCATGCGTTCGGTGCGTATCTGCACCTCTACCCAGCGGCCCTCGGCCGAAACGGTCGTATGGAGCGACTCGTAGCCGTTTGACTTGGGGATCGAAATCCAGTCGCGCATTCGCTTGGGGTTGGGCGTGTAGAAATCCGTTACCGTGGAGTAGACCGTCCAGCAGAGCTGTTTCTCCGTTTCGGGCGGGCTGTCGATGATGATGCGCACCGCGAAGATGTCGTAGACCCCCTCAAACGGCACATGTTGCTTGTGCATCTTCGACCAGATCGAGAAGATCGATTTCGTACGGCTCTTGATGTGGTATCGGACCCCTGATTTCTGCAACCGCTCTTCGATGGGGATCAGAAACCGTGCAATGAAGGCTTTGCGTTCGTCGGCGTTCTCTTCGAGCTTCGTGACAATGTGGTCGTATCCGGCGGGTTCCAGATACTTCAGAGCCAGGTCCTCCAGTTCGCTTTTAATTTCGTAGAGACCCAATTTGTGGGCGATCTGTGCGTAGAGGTTCATCGACTCCCAGCTTTTTTTGCGCCGTTTTTCTGGAGGGAATATCTCCAGGGAGCGCATCACCTCCAGGCGGTCGGCCAGTTTGATAAGGATCACGCGCGGGTCTTCGGAGTAGCTCACGATCAGGTCGCGGAAGTTGTCGGCCTGCTCCTTGGCCTCTTTGAGGCGCAACTTTGAAATATTGGCCAGACCTACGGTGATGCCCGCGACTTCTTCACCGAAGCGCGTTCGGACCTCCTCCAGCAGGGCAATGAATTCTTTGGCGGGACGTTGCTTATGAGCCATCCGCACAACGTCGTGGAGAATCGCCGCCACGGTCGAGTTGCGGCCCAGTCCCACTTCGTCGATGACGATCGAAGCTACTGCCGCAGCGTGCTCCAGCAGGGGTGTGCCGTCGTAGCGCAAGGCCCCGGCCAGGTGGCCGTCAGCAAAGACCAGGGCTTTGTCGACGAGCTCCTGGGTTTGCTGAGAGAAGTGCGCACGTACGCGTGTACGTAGATTTTCGTAACGTAAAAAGTCCATTTTTCAGCTTATTTCGTCACTGCATGTTTGCAGACTTTGTAGATTTTATCTTTGGGCAGGGCATACCGGCGGCGTTCTGTTTCGTTCAATGCGGCGGCATAGTCTATGGCTGTCGTCTCAAAGCCTGCTTCGCGCAGTCGATCGATGTAATCGGTGCCGTAGATGCGGCGATGATCATATTGTCCGAAGATACGGGTGCGTTCTGCCGGGTCCGTGATCGTGTCATCTTCGAAGGTGTTCTTGCGGGATTCATCCACCGGTACGAGAACAACTCCCCATCCTCCGGGGCGCAGGATGCGGTAGAGTTCGCGCAGGGCCCGGCGGTCGTCGGCTACATGCTCCAGAAGGTGGTTGCATAAGATTATGTCGACCGAATCGTCGGGCAGTGGAATCTGTTGCACATCGAAATGCAGCTGGGCGAGCGGGCTTTCTAAGTCGGCTGTGAGGTAGCATTCGGGGAGTGACTTGAAGTGACGCTTGAGGTGATGCATGATACATGCTTCAGGTGCAATGTGCAACGTGCGGGGATAGGTGCGCAGCAGGTCGGTTTCGTGCGTCAGCCAGAGCCATAACAGCCGGTGGCGCTCCAGTGACAGGCAGTTGGGACATAGTGCGTTGTCCCGTGTCCGGACATAGCCGTAGGGCAGGAACTTCCGGTAGCGGGAGCCGCAGATCGGGCATTCGACCCCTTCACCCTTGTAGAACCACCCTGCCACGGGGACAAGCCACCCGGCGAGGTGTTGCAGCAAAGGGCGGGGCATAAGCTTCAATGCCCAGCGTACGAGGCGTTTCATGCTCCCTCCACGATTTTATTGACCTCTGCTTCAGCCTTCAGCAACCGCTCTTTGCACGAGGCGATCAGCTCCGTGGCGCGGCGTACCTCCCTGGCCAGGGTGTCCACGGTGATCTCTTCGCGCTGGATACGTCCGAGAATAGCTTCTATTTCGGCCAGAGCCTCTTCGTAGGCGATCATTTTCTTTGCCATATAGTCGTCATTTGAACTTTTACTTGAATTGTTCCGTCTGAAAATTTGATTTCCAGATCATTGCCGGGTTTTGCGTCGGCTGCGCAGGTCAGGAGCCGGTCGTTGTTGTGCACCAGAGCGAATCCTAATTTCACGAGCCTTTCGGGATCGTGCGCCGTCACCATTTCGTGGGCGTGGTCAAGTCGCAGGAACCTCTGAACCAGCGATTCACGAGCTGCTGTGGCGGGCTGTGGAGCCAAACGGTCGAGCTCTGCCCACTTGCGGGCCAGCAACTCGCCGCTCAGAAGTCGCACCTCTCCGGTCAACTGCTCCAGACGCAGGTGTGCTGCATGGGTGCCTTCGTGTGTAGCATTGCGCAGTCCGAGTGCCGCGTAGTCGAAGCGTCTTTCCAGCGAGGCAAGCCGGTCGATGAACCATCCTGCCACGGCCGTGGGGGTCTTCAGCGCCTGGTAGGCCACCATGTCGGCGACGCTGGTGTCCTGGTCGTGGCCGATGCCCGTGATGACGGGCAGCGGAAATTGTGCCACATAGGAGCAGAGCCTGTAGGCGTTGAAGCAGTTGAGGTCGCTCTTCGAGCCACCGCCGCGGATCAGGGCCACAGCGTCGAATTCCCCGGCGCGGGAGGCTATGGCGCAGAGTGCTTCGACGATCGATCCTTCGGCCCCGGCCCCCTGGACGAAGGCGTCGAAGAGCGTTGTGTGGAATCGGTAGGGGCTCTTTTCGATCTCCTTGCAGAAGTCGCGGTAGCCTGCGGCCTGGGCGCTGGAGACTATGGCGATGCGCTGTATGCCGGCGGGCGCGTCGCTCTGGCGGTTCATCTCCCATACTCCGTCGTTTTGTAACCTGAGGATCGTCTGCTGGCGTTGTTGCTCCATGTCGCCCAGCGTGTAGGCGGGATCGATGTCCGTAATCTGGAGTGCGAGTCCGTATATTTCGTGGTAGGTGACCAACACTTTGGCCAGAATCTGCAATCCGCAGGCCAGAGGCAGCCCGGTTCCGGATTCGAAATTCCCGATGATGCGGGGGTAGTGGCTGCTCCAGATCACGGCGCGGGCCTGGGCCGTCGGCACACCGTTATCGCTCCCTTTTTCGACCAGTTCGAGGTAGCAATGGCCCGAGTAGTTGCGTTTGATTTCCGAGATTTCGGCGCTGACCCATACGGGCAGTGCGAAGCGTTCGTCGAGCGTTTGCCTGACGGCTCGCTGGAGCTCACGCAGGGTCATGGGCCGGATTTCGCTCATCGTGCCACGATGATTTCGAGGGTAAGCAGCGCTCCGAACAACATGATGTTGCGGGCCGTTTCGCCCAAGCAGACGTTGAGTTCTTCGCCGTGGTCGATGCGGACCATCTTGCGCCACGTTGCCACGTGTGCGACCAAATAGGGCAGCAACAGCAGGGGCGTCCACGGACGACTGCCCAGGCCGAGCGGAATGCACAGTGCTACAGCGGCCACACCCAGCAGGAGATAACCCCACTTTCCGGCCCTGGCACCCCACGTCACGACGAGGGTGCATTTTCCGCAGTGGGCATCCTCCTCCCGGTCGCGAAAGTTGTTGATCATCAGCATTGTGTCGATAGCCAGTCCGCAAGCTAAGGCTGTAGCGGTGACGTCGGAGTTCCAGATCCCGGTCTGAATATAGCAGGTGAATCCCACGGGTACAAGTC